>NZ_QNVX01000038.1:0-76541 GCF_003314725.1 Rhodovulum sp. BSW8 | reverse complement strand
GCGCGCGCCAGCGCCACCGGGTCGACCGCCGCGGGCCGGGCCGCGGGCGCGACGGCGGCCGCCACGGGCCTGGGCGCCTGGGCGGGCCGGACCTCGTCATAGCGGTTCACCGGGCTCTCGCCGATGGCCTCGGTCGCGCCGAGTTCCACCTGCCAGGCCAGAAGCGCCAGAGCGTCCTGCGGGGTCAATGCGGGTTCCATGGCGCCTAGGCTATGCCGCCGCAGGGGGCTTCGGCAATGCCTCCCTTGCCCGCGCGGCCCCCCGTTTCTATAAGCGGGCCACTCAGGTCGGAGGCCCCATGGAATTTCGCGCGCGTCACCTGCTTGGCATCGAACATCTCAGCCCCTGGGATGTTCGCATCATCCTCGATCTGGCCGAAACCTATGTCGACCTCAGCCGCGGCGCGACCAAGCACGCCGATGTGCTGGCGGGGCTGACCCAGATCAACATGTTCTTCGAAGCCTCGACCCGGACCCAGTCGAGTTTCGAGATCGCGGGCAAGCGGCTTGGCGCCGATGTGATGAACATGGCGATGCAGGCCAGTTCGATCAAAAAGGGCGAGACCCTGATCGACACGGCGCTGACGCTGAACGCCATGCATCCCGATCTGCTGGTGGTGCGCCACCCGCATTCGGGCGCGGTCGACCTGCTGGCGCAAAAGGTCAATTGCGCGGTGCTGAACGCGGGCGACGGGCGGCACGAACACCCGACCCAGGCGCTGCTGGACGGGCTGACGATCCGCCGCGCCAAGGGCCGGCTGCAGCGGCTGACGGTCGCGATCTGCGGCGACATCGCCCATAGCCGGGTGGCGCGCTCGAACATCCTGTTGCTGGGCAAGATGGAAAACCGGGTGCGGCTGATCGGGCCGCCGACGCTGATCCCGTCCGGGGCCGCCGATATGGGGGTCGAGGTCTATGACGACATGAAAGAGGGCCTCGAGGGCGCCGATGTGGTGATGATGCTGAGGCTGCAGAAAGAGCGGATGGATGGCGGCTTCATCCCCTCGGAGCGCGAATATTACCACCGCTTCGGGCTCGATGCCGAAAAGCTGGCCTATGCCAAGGACGACGCCATCGTGATGCATCCGGGGCCGATGAACCGGGGCGTCGAGATCGACGGGACGCTGGCCGACGACATCAACCGGTCTGTCATTCAGGACCAGGTCGAGATGGGGGTCGCGGTCCGGATGGCCTGCATGGATCTGCTGGCACGCAACCTGCGCGCGGCCCGCGCCGCCGGGGAGGGCACCTATGTTTGATCCCAAGGCCGAGACGCCGCTGGAAGAGGGCGAGACCGTCCGGCTGCGCTTTCAGGGCGACCGTGCCGCTTATATCAAGGCCCATGTGGTGATCGCGGTCCTTGCCGGGATCGGTGCGACGGGTCTGCTGGCGCTGACCGGCAACCCCTACCCCTGGGCCGGGATCGTGGCGGCGGTGCTGGCCATCGGGGTGCGCGGCGCCTTCCTGATGGGCGACGAGATGGGCGCAAGCTGGACCCTGACCGACCGCGCCCTGCTGGGCCCGGGCGGGCGGCGCGTGCGTCTGTCCAGCATCGCGAAGGTCCGGGTGATCGGCGCGGCGACGCAGGTGATCACGCTGGGCGGCGACAAGCATCTGATCAAGTTCCTCGCCGATCCGGCCGGGGTGAAGGCCCGGATCGACGCGGCAAGAACCGCCCCCGGAGGGGCCGAGGCATGAGAACCGTCTTTTCCAACGCCCGCCTGATCGACCCCGAGGCCGGCACCGACGCCCCCGGCTGGATGCTGACGGGCGGCGGCACGATCCTCGATCAGGGGCGTGACGCGCCGCCCGATTGCGACCGGGTGATCGACTGCAAGGGCGCCTGTCTTGCCCCCGGCATCGTCGATATCGGGGTGAAGATCTGCGAGCCGGGCGAGCGCCACAAGGAAAGCTTCCGCAGCGCGGGGCTTGCCGCCGCCGCGGGCGGCGTCACCACCATGGTCACCCGGCCCGACACCCTGCCCGCCATCGACACGCCCGAGGTGCTGGAATTCGTCACCCGCCGCGCGCGCGAGGCGAGCCCGGTCCGGATCAAGCCGATGGCCGCCCTGACCAAGGGCCGCGAGGGCCGCGAGATGGTCGAGATCGGCTTTCTGCTGGATGCAGGCGCCGTGGCCTTCACCGATGGCGATCATGTGGTGACCGACACCAAGGTGCTGAGCCGGGCGATGACCTATGCCCGGTCGCTGGGCGCGCTGGTGATGGCGCATCCGCAGGACCCCGGGCTGTCGGGCGGCGCCGCCGCGACCTCGGGCAAGTTCGCCTCGCTGCGCGGCCTGCCCTCGGTGCCCGCGCTCGCCGAGCGGATGGGCTTCGACCGCGACATGGCGTTGGTCGAGCTGACCGGCGTGCGCTACCATGCCGACCAGATCACCACCGCCCGCGCCCTGCCCGCGCTGGACCGCGCCAAGGCCAATGGCCGCGACGTGACCGCGGGCGTCTCGATCCATCACCTGACGCTGAACGAATTCGACGTCGGCGATTACCGCACCTTCTTCAAGGTCAAGCCGCCGCTTCGGGCCGAAACCGACCGGCTGGCGCTGGTCGAGGCCGTGGCCTCGGGACTGATCGACGTGATCTCGTCGATGCACACGCCGCAGGACGAGGAATCGAAGCGCCTGCCCTATGAAGAGGCCGCCTCGGGCGCGGTCGGGCTGGAGACCCTCCTGCCGGCCGCGATGCGGCTGGTGCATGCGGGCGCGATCTCCCTGCCCCAGCTGTGGCGCGCGCTGGCGCTGAACCCGTCGCGGCGGCTCGGCCTGTCGACCGGACGGCTCGCCAGGGGCGCCCCGGCCGATCTGGTGCTGTTCGATCCCGACGCGCCCTTCGTGCTGGACCGCTTCGCGCTGAAATCGAAATCGAAGAACACGCCCTTCGACGGCGCCCGGATGCAGGGCCGCGTGCTGGGCACCTGGGTCGCCGGGACCCGCGTCTACGACGGAGACTGACCCGATGCCGATGCTCGACACTTCCGTTCTTCTGCTGGCGCTGTTCGGGGTCGGCGGCTACCTGCTGGGGGCGGTGCCCTTCGGCCTCGTCATGGCCCGGCTTTTCGGGCTGGGGGATCTGCGCAAGATCGGGTCGGGCAATATCGGCGCGACCAACGTGCTGCGGACCGGCAACAAGCTGGCCGCCTTCCTGACGCTGGTGCTGGATGCGGGCAAGGGCGGGATCGCGGTGCTGATCGCGCGGGCGCTGGCGGGCGAGGACGCGGCCCAGATCGCGGGCGGCGCGGCGTTTCTTGGCCACCTCTTCCCGGTCTATCTGGGCTTCAAGGGCGGCAAGGGGGTCGCGACCTTCCTCGGCACGATCCTGGCGCTGGCCTGGCCCGTGGGGATCGCCGCCTGCGCCACCTGGGCCGCAGTCGCGGCGGCGCTGCGCTATTCCTCGCTCTCGGCACTGGCCGCGGCGGCGCTTACGCCGGTCTGGGCCATCGTACTGAACCGCGCCGAGGTCGTCTTGTTGACGGCGGTGCTGGCGGTCCTGATCTTCATCCGCCATCATGCCAATATTCGCCGCCTTCTGACCGGGACCGAACCGAAGATCGGCCGCAAGACCGGCTGAGGCCCGCGCCGAGGCGCAGGCCTTTCCGGGTTCGGACTTTGGGCTCAGACCTGTTCCAGCTCGATCAGCGTGCCGTTGAAGTCCTTGGGATGCAGGAACAGCACGGGCTTGCCATGGGCGCCGATCTTCGGCTCGCCCGAGCCCAGAACCCGCGCGCCCTGCGCCTTCAGCCGGTCGCGGGCGGCAAGGATATCCTCGACCTCGTAGCAGATATGATGGATGCCGCCCGAGGGATTCTTGTCGAGGAAGCCCTGGATCGGGCTCGCCTCGCCCAGCGGGTAAAGCAGTTCGATCTTGGTGTTGGGCAGTTCGATGAAGACCACGGTCACGCCGTGATCGGGCTCGTCCTGCGGCGTTCCGACCTTGGCCCCCAGGGTATCGGCATATTGCGCCGAGGCGGCCTCGAGATCGGGCACGGCGATGGCGACATGATTGAGACGGCCGATCATCCTTTGTCCTCCTGATGATGTGCGGCCGGTTTATCCGCCCTGCCGCAGCGCGGCGCAAGCCCCTGCGGACGGCGCGAGCCATTGGCAGGGCCGCAGCGTCCGCCATCCCCGGCCGTGCCGGGCTGCACGGGAAGACGACGTCACGGCCGCGCGCGCCGGCCTCGATCCGCGGCCTGAAACCGTCGGCAACGCGGTTTCGTCTTGCCCCCTCTCTCCGGGAGGCCGAAGCCCCCGCGGGTTCGGACCTGTGGCTCACCGGCCAAGGCAGGGCGGTCGTAACGCCGTCGTCGGGGGGCGAGCCCTTGTTCGCAGGGGGGCGCGGACGGTTTGGATGATCCACCCAGTTAAGAACAGGTGCCGAGGCCGGTAGGTCGGCAAGTGTCCTGGTCGTCCGACGCGCCGGTAGACCGAATTGGCCGGAAAGTCGGATCGAATGGTCGAACACTCTTGGCGTCACAGCTAAATTGCTGTACCGGACGACCGCTCCTGGGGGGATTAGCTCAATGGTCAGAGCAGGGCGCTCATAACGCCTTGGTTGGGGGTTCAAGTCCCTCATCCCCTAGGGGAGAGGTTTCGATAACTGATATTTAAGCAAAGGCTTGCGGAGCGAAGTTGATCTCCCGGCATTGGTGCCGACGTCCCCGGGGACCGGGCTTCGGCGCTTATCGTATTTGACAGGGGCCTTGCGTTGCTTCCGGCCAGGGATGCAAGCGCGTATGAGCGAGGCGCGAGGAACCCGACAATAACCGTAGTAGAAAAATCGACCGTTTCATTGGGGGTGTGTGCCGGCGCCTTGCTGGACGAGCCGGACGAGACTCATCCATGACTTACAGCCGCCGAAAGACTCTTGTCGACCTGAAGGACTATCCCGCCGCCTTGTAACGCGCGCGGGATCTTTACCGCACCGAGAAGCACCTGCGGCAGAGCGTCGAGTGCCGTGAGATCGGGGAACTGACCGGCGTGTCTTCCATAGGGGTTTGCCACGCGTACCAGCGCAGCGACCTAGGCGTTCCCGCGCCCGATGCAGGGCGCGCGAAGGCATGGGCGACGGGCGAGCGTTTCTATGTCGCGAAAGACAAGCCTTGCCGCCGTTGCGGTGGTGTCCATCGCCAGCCAGGAGACGACGTTTTCTTCGACTGCGAGCGTACGAGGAGGGACGCGGCCAAGGCAAGAACGGAGACCCGGCCAGAGGTTTGGCGGCTTGTCCAAACCGACGGCGACGTTTAAACGTCGAACCGTGGCCCCTTAGCTCAGTTGGATAGAGCATCCGCCTTCTAAGCGGACGGCCGAGGGTTCGAGTCCTTCAGGGGCCGCCAATTGCATCGCAATTTACCAATGCACCATAAGCTTGCAGGATTTGGCGTCTCTCATGCACACCCCTTGTCAAGAGGCTTGGGGTGCCATGTTGAAGATTTCGCCTAGCACACTGAGATAGAACGGTGTTTCGGCATAACCCGTGGCGAGCAGTCATTTTTCTCCCTGAGTTTTCAAGAGTGCCACAACCGGCTCAACAGCCTTCCGAAGATAGACCGGCCCGACATCCAAGCCGTTCGGTCGGAACAGCTGGACCCCCTCGTTCTGGAGAACGGCCCGGATCGTGTTCAAATGCGCACCGGTTTCGGCCGACAGAATCGTTGGTGTCGTATAGCCCGCCTCAAACGCGGCGATGTGGTCTTGGCTCATACGCCATTCCCGACGCCGGGTCGTAGAATTCAAAACCAACATTGCAGGCGTGTAACCACCTTCGATCAGAGCCAGGAATTGACCTTTCCCCCGAATACCCGCCGACCGGGCGAAGGCCGCTGCTGTCATCTCTCCCTGGTTGGTCGACGACTTGCGCTTCGGCGCGACCTTCGCCTTGAACGCAGCAACTTCAGTGATTTCCACCACAAGCCCGTGGTAGCCGAACACATCAGGACGCTTACCGAGGTGCAAGGCTCCCGTCCGAATGGCCGAAATGATCCCGCCAACAGGAAAGTCCAGCCGCTTGTGAACGCGTTGGATCGTCTCCCACCCAGGCTCCTCTGGGGCAACCGGCTGCGCATAGGCCTCCAACTCCTCGAGAAGAGCGTGGCCATCCGCAATTCGCCAAGGTGATTTGATCGTTGCGACGTTGGTCCTCGGGACGAGGACACCGTCTGCCTTCAACCCGTTCAATTCGGCTAGGGTTGCGCCGATTGCGCGTCGCAGCGCAATCGGGCCGACCAATGTCGGGATTTCATCAAGAATGTGCTGCCAGGCCTTCGCATCAAAGGTCTTGCGGGCATCGGCACGCTTGTCACCGGGCGCAAACGCGCCCGCTTCTGTCAGGAAATCATCCAGCACAGCCGGGCCGATGCCGGTTTCCTTGGATGCTGACGTAAGGGAGTGGAGGCGCCGCTCTGTCACGGCCTGCCCGAGAAGGTCATCCCCTGGCGCCAACGGCCATATTTCCAGAAAATAGTCACGAAGGATGCTGCGAAAGCCCGCAAAGGTATCGTCATCAAGATAGCTGCCCCTAAGGTGTCGGAGGAGCGGACCCAACTCTCCCTGCGTTACGATGTGGCCTCCGTCCTCCGATCGCATAAGAATGTCCAGAGCCGCACGGACCCGATCAGGGCCTTGCGAGACATAGGCAAAGCCCGTGGCCTTGGCGCGCCGATCGTCCGGGGCCTTGCCCTGTTTGCGCAGCAAGGCGGCACCGATGAACTCACAGAGTGTGATTGCCGGAAACACCGACTGTGACGCCAGCCATGTGTCGTCCGCAGCGATACCCTGCGATAGACGCTTATCAAGCCAAAGGTCATAGTCGGTAGGTCCTGTTTGCATCCTCGCGGCTGATCCAGACGCATGTGCCGCTTGATACGGTCGCCCCCGGCACCCTGGCCAGCGCAACCTCGGGCCCTGGGATCCTACCGCTGGGCGATGCAGTTCTCATCGACCACGAGCCTGTGGAGCCGACCTCTACGCCAGCAATACCAGCCAGAAAATCGAAGCCCAAGGCGGAGAATCCGCGTTCGGAAACCCCTGTCCGGCTCGGCCGCCCCGCCCAGAAGGGCGAGCTCTTGTAACCACCGCCATCTCAACGACGTCTAGCAATTCAAGGATACCCATGGGTTTCATCGACCAGAACCGCGTCAACGCATCGGTTGCTCTGCAGCGCGGCCACTATACCTTCCCGCGCGCGGCAAAGCTCCGCGAAGCTTTTGAAAACTGCCTGCACGACTACTACGTCAAAGCCTCCATCGGCGGGCATTTCGAAGTGCGCGGCATGCTGGTGACTGGGGAGTCCCGGGTCGGCAAGACTTCCGAGACCGTCCGGCTCGTCGAGGAATTCAATGCCAGCATGACCGCGATGCCCAATGGGAAGCCGGGTAAGTTCATCTACTGCAAGCTGGATGGGTCGATCAGCTGGAAGGATCTGGGTCACAAGACGCTCGAAGCTCTCGGTTACCCCGCGAGTTCTCGCCGCACCCAGGGTGAATTCTGGAACCTGGTTCGCCACCAATGCCGCGAACAGGGCGTCATCGGCCTCTACTACGACGAATGCCAACACGCTTTTACTTCTGGCGAAAAGTCCAATGCAAAGCTCCTCGACCGGTTCAAGGCGCTGATGAAAGAACCGGATTGGCCATTGATGCTCATCCTGTCAGGCGTCCCGCTTCTGGCCAGCCATGTGAACTCTGAAGAGCAGATCGCCCATCTCCTCTCCCACATCCATTTCGATGAGATCCACCTGGGCAGGTTCGCTGATCCGACCCGGGATCCGGACATGATCGAGCTGAACAAGCTTGTCTATACCTATGCCGAACGCGTCGATATCGATGTCGACGACCTCGTTGATGTCGATTTTCTGCAGCGCCTGGATTTTGCCTGCGCATCACGATGGGGCCTTGTCATCGAGTTGCTGATCCGCGCCTTCGGCTTGTGCAGACTTCAAGGCCGGAAGACCGCCACGATCGACACTTTCTCCAAGGCCTATGCCCAGAACTCTCGCCTGCCTCAGGGCTTGTGCCCCTTCACCGCGCCCGACTATCGCGACATGATCGACGGCGACA
Source organism: Rhodovulum sp. BSW8 (assembly GCF_003314725.1). Classification (NCBI taxonomy): domain Bacteria; kingdom Pseudomonadati; phylum Pseudomonadota; class Alphaproteobacteria; order Rhodobacterales; family Paracoccaceae; genus Rhodovulum; species Rhodovulum sp. BSW8. Next base: position 68,471 of record NZ_QNVX01000038.1, on the reverse strand, counting down.
AACTCATGGAGATGATGCTGGACGAATAGCGGCTGGACAATATCGATATGGACGTTTCAGGGCTCGCATTGCGGGCCCTTTTTTTGGCCGCAGCCGTGCATGCTTATGTGTCAACTGTGCATGCTTATGCCTTGGAGCACTATGATGTGATTCTCAACACTCTGAAATATATGATGAATTTACCAAGCGCATCGAACACGAATCATTTGGGTGTGCAAACTTATGGTGCATTGGCATCGCTTTGCTGCCAATGCACCATAAGCTTGCACGTTTTGGCATTTTTCATGCACACCCCCTGTCAAGAGGCTTGGGGCGCCATGTTGAAGGTTTCTTCTAGCAAACTGAGATAGAACGGTGTTTCAGCATAACCCGTGGCTAGCAGTCATTTTTCTCCCTGAGTTTTCAAGAGTGCCACAACCGGCTCAACAGCCTTCCGAAGATAGACCGGCCCGGCATCCAAGCCGTTCGGTCGGAACGGCTGGACCCCCTCGTTCTGGAGAACGGCCCGGATCGTGTTCCTATGCGCACCGGTTTCGGCCGACAGAACCGTTGGTGTCGTAACTCACACTGTAGTCGATCAGTTGGGCGAACTGCCCCTTGTAGTGCGGATAAACCTCATTGAAGCGGTCGACGATGAACCGGGCATGCTTGCTGTTCTTGGCGAAGATGATCGTCTTGCCAAGCCGGTCACCGCCTTCGACTTTGATCCCGTTGCCGGTGGCCATTACCAGAAGAGCTTTACGTTGGGCATCCCGCTCGATGGCCTCTCCGACCCTGCGGATGGCCCGCTGTTGGTAGAGACGCCCGCCATTGTCCTCGGACCAATGGCGGACAATGGCTCACTCCGCTTGAGCTTGGCGTCCTCGGCCTCGAACTCCCGCAGCCGCTTGGCGTCAGATGCTTCCATCCCGCCGAACTACTTCCGCCACGTATAGAACGTCGCCCTGCTGATCCCGTGTGTCGTGCGGCAGGGACGCAGCCACGGCGGCCGCGTCGACCGCACCGCAGCGCAGACGCCGCAGGCGAAACCTTGATCCTCTACCTGCTTGCGCGATCGGCCCGGAGCTTGCCGACGCGATCCCGGGGTCCGAGATCGGTCAGAGCACAGGGTCCCCGCCCGCAACCGGCCCCGGGATCGGCCCCCGCGTTGCGGAAGGCACTGGCTCCGGGCGCGCGGCGCCGCTATCTCTGCGCCATGCTCGCGACACATGTTCACGGCGATGCCACAGCCGCCGCGCCCCTTCTGATCGTCCATGGCCTCTTCGGGTCTGCCCGGAACTGGGGCGCCATCGCGCGGCGCCTGTCCGACAGCCGTCGGGTGATCGCGGTCGACATGCGCAGCCATGGCGACAGCCCATGGACCTCGACCCACAGCTATCCGGACCTGGCCGCCGATCTGGCCGAGGTGATCGAGGCCGAGGGCGGACGCGCCGACGTTCTGGGTCATTCGATGGGCGGCAAGGCGGCGATGGCACTGGCGCTGACCCGCCCCGGGCTGGTCGACCGGCTGATCGTGGCCGACATCGCGCCGGTGGCCTATGACCATACCCAGGTCGGGCTGATCCATGCGATGCGCGGGCTCGACCTGTCCGCCATCGAGCGGCGCGGCGACGCCGACCGGGCGCTGGCCGCCTCGATCGAAGACGCCTCGACCCGGGCCTTCCTGCTGCAATCGCTGGATCTGCGGGCCGACCCGCATCGCTGGCGGCTGAACCTCGACACGCTGGAGGCCGAGATGCCCCGGATCATGGGCTGGCCCGAGGCCATCGACGGGCAGTTCGACGGCCCGACGCTGGTTCTGGCCGGGGCGAACTCGACCTATATCCGCCCCGAACATCGCGACCGTATCAAGGCGCTGTTCCCGGCCGCGCGCTTTGCGAAGATCCCCGGCGCGGGGCATTGGCTCCACGCCGAGAAACCGAGAGAGTTCGAGGCGGCGGTGCGCGCCTTCCTCGACCTGGCGCCTAGCCCTCGGCCTTGAGCATCCGGGTCAGGGTGCCGTCCTTCTTGATGTATTGCCCCATCAGGGCGGCCGCCACGTGCAGCAGGATCAGCAGCACCAGGATCACGCGAAACCCGGCATGCAGCCCCGCGGCCAGGCCCGAGCCCAGCGACCAGGCCAGCATACCCGAGACGGGCAGCGCCACCATCAGCACGTAAAGCCCGCCATGGATCACCCGTGCCAGCAGGACCTGCGCGGGCGAATGGGCCGGATCGGGCGCAGGCACCCCGTGCAGGAAGCGCAGCCCCAGCCGCCAGAAGGCCAGCACCAGGATCGACAGCCCGATCAGGATATGCAGCCCCACCAGAAGGCTGAAACCCTTCTCGCCCGTGTCCATGTATTGCCCGAAGGCATGGCCCATGCCGTTCCCGAACAGGAACTGCACCACGACCAGCCCGAACACCGCCCAATGCAGGCGGATTTGCATCCTTGAATAGCCCTTGACCGACATCGATGGCCCTCCGATCGTCCTTTGCCCGAAACGACCGCCGGCATCGCGGGCGGTCGGAAGATGGCCCAGCGCCATTCGCCAGAACGCCGGCACGGCCACCGCCTGCCTCGCCGCTGCGGCGGGCGAAAATCGGTATCGGCGTGCCGTCGCCCGGTGCGGAGACGGCGGCAAGGCTCACGCCCGGAAAGGTAGAGGAATTCCGCGCGGCGGGCAGTGCGGCTTGGCGAAGCATCCAGCCGGTCCGGGGCGCACGGGCCGGTGGGAACACGCCGCCCCGCGCGACCGTTCAGAACGACCAGACCCGGCTCTGGCGGTCCAGCAGATCGCGCGCCATGGCATCGGGTTGCGCGACGCCCACGCCCTCGATCAGCGCCTCGGGTCCGGCGGCCCGCCCGGGCAGGTAGATCGCACAGACCTCGGCCCGGGCCCCCTTGCCGATGGCCGCCGCAAGGGCGGCCTGCGGGCTCATCCCCGCCGGGGGCTGGGGCTCTGTGGCCGCCGCGGGCGGGTCTGCCAGCGCGATATCGCCCGCGGGCCCGCACAGCAGGACCCTGACCGCCGCCCCGCGCTCAAGCGCCTGCAGCGTCAGGACCAGGCCCATCAGCTGGGTCTGCGGGTTCGGATCGGTCAGCACGGTGACAAGCGTGCGCACATCCCTGGCCGCCGCCGGGGCCGCTGCCAGCGCCAGTGCGACCGCCGCGATCAGGGTCGTTTTTCGGGGTGTCATGAGGTCTCTCCCTGTTTTCGAAACTCTTGCGCAGAGGGAATAGACCGCCGGGCCGGACCGGGCAGTGACTAAGGCACAGAGGCGCGGTGACAAGGCCGGGCCCGGGGGCTGACGCGCGGAAAAACACTTGACCGGAATCAAACGGACAGCACGGTATCCATGCTAGACTTGGCTTGGCGCATCAGGGGAAGACAGGGATGATTTCGCTCGACGATATCGAGGACATGACCAGCCTGACCCGCGACGAGATCGCGGCCATCGCACTTCACGAGCATGTGCCCGAGGCCGATGCCTCGCTTTTGGGCGAATACCTGATGCATGTCCATAACGGCCCGCAACGGGTGATGGCCATGATCTGCGACGACATCCGCGCCGCCCTGCATGCCGACGATCTGGAGGGTGCGCGCGCGCTTTACGGGGTGCTGCACGCATTCCTGATCGCCCATCCCGACGCCGCCCGGGGTGCCAGCTAAGGCCCCGACAGCGCACCTGCCGGGGCCAATCAGACGGTCGGTCACACTTCGGGCAGGCCGCCCCTCAGGCGGTCGGCCTCGGCGCGTGTCGGCCAGCGCGGATCGGATTGCTTGATCCGGCGCGAGACGACATAGGCCGCGGGCCAGGCCAGGACACAGCCGATCCCGGCGCCGATGGCGACCGAGATCCAGCTGTAAAAGCCCAGCGAGAACATGACGATCACCAGCATCCCGGTGATGACGGCCCCGGTCATCGGGGTCAGAAGCAGGCTCAGACGGTCCATGAATACCCTCCCTTGTCATGGGTCACGCAAGGGCACTACGCAGACGGGGCCACGGCGGATGCATCGGCCGCGGCCACGGCGCGTCACGAAGCGGTGAGCGTTGGGGAAAAGGCCCGGCGCTAGGGCACGGCGGGCAGCCGGGCGGTGACCTCGATCTCGATCTTCATCTCGGGCTCCATCAGCCCGGCCAGGATCATCGTGGCCGCGGGCCGGGCCCGGGCAAAGGCCTCGGACAGGACCGGCCAGCAGGCGGGCCAGTCGGCCCGGTCGGGCAGGATGTAGCGGACCCTGACGACATCGTCGAGCGAAGCGCCCGCCTCGGCCAGCGCCGCCGCGATGGTGGCCAGCGCATTGGCGCATTGGGTCTCGACCGCGGCGGGCATGGTCATGGTGGCATAGTCATAGCCGGTCGTCCCGGCCACAAAGACCCAGCCATCGGCGATGACCGCGCGGGAATACCCGATCTTGGCCTCGAAGGGCGAGCCGGTCGAGATCAGACGGCGGGCCAAGGCTCAGCCCGCGGTCTTCCCTTCCTTCTTGCTGTCGGCATAGATCATCAGGGGCGCGGCATCGGCATTGACCGCTTCCTCGTTGACCACGACTTCCTGCACCGCATCCATGCCCGGCAGATCGAACATGGTGTCGAGCAGGATATCCTCCATGATCGACCGCAGGCCGCGCGCGCCGGTCTTGCGCGCGATCGCGCGCTTGGCGATGGCGGACAGGGCATCCTCGGTGAAGGTCAGCTTGGTGTCTTCCAGTTCGAAGAGCCGCTGATACTGCTTGACCAGCGCGTTCTTCGGCTCGGTCAGGATCTGCACCAGCGCCGCCTCGTCCAGATCGGTCAGCGTGGCGATCACCGGCAGACGGCCGACGAATTCGGGGATCAGCCCGAATTTCAGCAGGTCTTCGGGTTCCAGTTCCTTGAACGTCTCGCCGACGCCGCGCGAGTCGTTGTCCTTCACATCGGCGCCGAAGCCGATGGCAGAGCCCTTGCCGCGCTGCGCGATGATCTTTTCAAGACCGGCGAAGGCGCCGCCGCAGATGAACAGGATGTTCGTCGTGTCGACCTGCAGGAATTCCTGCTGCGGATGCTTGCGCCCGCCCTGGGGCGGCACCGAGGCGACGGTGCCCTCCATGATCTTCAGCAAGGCCTGCTGCACCCCCTCGCCCGACACGTCGCGGGTGATCGAGGGATTGTCGGACTTGCGGGTGATCTTGTCGACCTCGTCGATATAGACGATGCCGCGCTGCGCGCGTTCCACGTTGTATTCCGACGCCTGCAGCAGCTTGAGAATGATGTTCTCGACATCCTCGCCGACATAGCCCGCCTCGGTCAGCGTGGTCGCATCGGCCATGGTAAAGGGCACGTCGAGAATGCGCGCCAGCGTCTGCGCCAGCAGGGTCTTGCCGCAGCCGGTAGGGCCGATCAGCAGGATGTTCGACTTGGCCAGCTCGATATCGGCGGACTTGGCGCCGTGATTGAGCCGCTTGTAATGGTTGTGCACCGCAACGGACAGCACACGCTTGGCATGCATCTGGCCGATCACGTAATCGTCCAGCACATCGCAGATGTCGCGCGGCGTCGGCACGCCGTCGGTGGCCTTCAGCCCCGAGGTCTTGGTCTCCTCGCGGATGATGTCCATGCACAGCTCGACGCATTCGTCGCAGATGAACACGGTCGGCCCGGCGATCAGCTTGCGGACTTCGTGTTGGCTCTTGCCGCAGAACGAGCAGTAGAGCGTGTTCTTCGAGTCGCTGCCTGAATTCGTCGCCATGTCGGTCCTCTGCGGTCGTCGTCTGTGCCGCCCTGTCCGGGCAGAAGCGGCTGGCTTACCTCGGTTGCCTCGGCCTCGGGTCAGCGTAGGCCAAGGCGCACCGGGGCACAATGTCAAATTCCGCACCATGCGGCGGGGCCGGATCGGGCCCCGCGCCGGGCGAAAGCGGTTACTTCGCGTCCTCGACCGCGCTGCGGCTTTCGACGATCTCGTCGATCAGGCCCCAGGCCTTGGCGGTTTCGGCATCCATGAAATTGTCGCGTTCCAGCGCGTCGATCACCGACTGAAGATCCTGCCCGGTATGCTTGACATAGATCTGGTTCAGCCGGTCCTTCAGCTTCTGGGTTTCCTGGGCATGGATCATGATGTCGGTCGCCTGCCCCTGGAACCCGCCCGAGGGCTGGTGCACCATGATCCGGCTGTTGGGCAGCGAGAAGCGCATGCCCGGCGCCCCGGCGGTCAGCAGCAGCGAGCCCATAGAGGCCGCCTGCCCGACCACCAGCGTCGAGACCTTCGGCTTGATGTATTGCATCGTGTCGTAGATCGACAGGCCCGAGGTCACAACGCCGCCCGGGCTGTTGATGTACATCGAGATGTCCTTCGACGGGTTCTCGGCCTCGAGATGCAGAAGCTGGGCCACGATCAGGCTCGACATGCCGTCGTGAATCGGCCCGGTGATGAAGATGATCCGCTCCTTCAGGAGGCGCGAGAAGATGTCATAGGCCCGTTCGCCACGAGAGGTCTGTTCGACCACCATGGGCACCAGGTTGTTCATGTAATGCTGGATCATGTCGGTCATAGTCGCCTGCCTCTGGGTACGTTCGGCCGTTGGATGCTGACGGGCGTGGATGCGCCCCGCGTGTCAGAACGAGTCTTAGTTTCGCGCCAGACCCCCTGCAAGGGCCATGGGATCTTTTCCTTTCCGCCGTTCCCGCCCCCTGCCCCGCCCGGGGTGCGGCCGCACAGGTCGGGGACGGCCTGCCCAGGCTGCGCCGCGGCGCGTTAACGATCCGCTTCCACGGGCGGTCGGCGCCCCGGACTGCTGCACCTCGACGCAGCGTCGCCGCGCGCGGCTGCCTATTCTTCGGGCAGGGTTTTCCGGATATCGCCCAGATCGAGGACGGGCGCCGCATCGAGATGCCCCGCATCCAGCAGCGCCGCAACCCGTTCGAGCGCGGCGACCAGCATCGCCTGTTCATAGTCCGGCAGCTTTTCGAAGGCGGTGACATAGCGGTCATGCAGCGGATCGGGCGCCCGGTCGATGGCGGCGCGGCCTTCGGGCGTGATCGCGATGTTCATCTGACGGCGGTCGGCTTCGGACCGGCGCCGGTCGACCAGACCCTTGGCCACCAGCCGGTCGATGAGGGTGGTCATCGTCGCCTGCGACACGCCCATCCGGGTCGCGATCGTCTTGGGCGTGCTCTGCCCGGTCTCGGCCACGATCTGCAGCACGCGGATCTGCACCGCGGTCAGCCCGGCGGCGCGGGCCAGTTCGCGGCCATAAAGTTCGGTCGCGCGGAGGATCCGGCGCAAGGCGATCAGGCTCAGTTCGGACCGTTTCACGACCCCTCCATGGTTCGGCAGCCCCTTGACGGCGCACGGTTTTCACCAAACGGCGCCGGGCGCAAGAGGCATGCGCTTCGCATGACAAAATTCCCCGGAACAATGACAGCAATTCAGGGTTGAAATTCCGTAACGCACTCGATGGTTCGTAGTTCATTTTTGCGGCAATACGTGAAATTTTGTGCCTTTTGCATCGGCATATTGAAATTTCGTATGGCTAACTATATTCCAGACCCGTGCGACGCAGCCCGTGCCACAAGGAGGACAGCAGAGCCATGACGACCACGATCCAAGCAAGCCCCCGGCGCCCGAAGACGCCGATCACCTTCCGATCGCCCACCGGCGCGGACGGGCCCGCCGTCTGGGCATTGATCCGCGCCTGCAAGCCGCTCGACGAGAATTCGATGTATTGCAACCTGATCCAGTGCGATCACTTCGCAGAGACCTGCATCCTGGCCGAGATGGACGGCGAGATCGTCGGCTGGATCTCGGCCTATCTGCTGCCGAACGATCCCGAGACGCTGTTCGTCTGGCAGGTCGCGGTGTCGGACAAGGCACGCGGCCACGGACTGGGGCGGCGGATGCTGTTCGAGCTGCTGGACCGCGAGGCCTGCGATGGCGTGATGCGGCTGAAAACCACGATCACCCGTGACAACGATGCTTCCTGGGGGCTGTTCCGCGGCATCGCCCGTCGCCTCGGTGCGCGCATCGAGGACGAACCCCATTTCACCCGGTCCGACCATTTCGACGGACGCCACGCCACCGAACACATGGTGACGATCCGGCTGGCCGAGGCCCTGACCCGGGCGGCCTGACGACGTTTTTCGTGCCTTTCGCTTTCCCGTTTCCAGAAACCCGAGGACATTCCCATGTCGACTGTTGAGACAGCCGAAACCGCCATTTACGACCGCCGCGAATCGGAGGTCCGGTCCTATTGCCGGAATTTCCCCGTCAGCTTCGCCCGCGCCGAGGGCGCGACGCTGACCGATGCCGAGGGCAATGCCTATACCGACTTCCTCGCCGGGTGCTCGTCGCTGAATTACGGACATAACGATCCCGACATGAAGGCCGCGCTGATCGCCCATATCGAGCGCGACGGGCTGGCCCATGCGCTGGATCTGCATACCGAGGAAAAGGCTGCCTTCCTGACGGCCTTCGAACACCACATCCTGCGCCCGCGCGGCATGGACCATCGGGTGATGATGACCGGCCCGACCGGCACCAACGCGGTCGAGGCGGCGCTGAAACTGGCGCGCAAGGTCACCGGACGGCGCAACGTGATCGCCTTCTCGAACGGCTTTCACGGCATGACGCTCGGCGCGCTGGCGCTGACCGGCAATGCCGGCAAGCGCGGCGGCGCGGGCGTGCCGCTGCCCGACGTGACCCACATGCCCTTCGAGAACTCGATGGGCGATCTCGACACGCTCGACTATCTCGACACGATGCTGTCGAACCCGTCCTCGGGCATCGACGCGCCCGCCGCCTTCATCGTCGAGCTGGTGCAGGGCGAGGGCGGGCTCAATGCCGCCTCCTGCGAATGGGTGCAGGGTCTGGCGCGGCTGGCCGAGAAGCACGGCGCACTCTTCATCGTCGACGACATCCAGGCCGGGATCGGCCGCACCGGCAGCTTTTTCAGCTTCGACCATATGGGCATCGAGCCCGACATGGTGACGCTGGCCAAGTCGCTGTCGGGATTCGGGCTGCCCTTCGCCTGCGTGCTGGTCCGGCCCGACCACGACATCTGGAAGCCGGCCGAACACAACGGCACCTTCCGCGGCAACACCCACGCCTTCGTCACCGCCCGCGTCGCGCTGGAGAAGTTCTGGGCCGATGACGACCTGCGCAACGAGGTCGCGCGCAAGTCGCAGGTGCTGGAAGAACGCCTGAGCCAGATTGCCGGGCGGATCGAGGGCGCGGCGCTGAAGGGCCGCGGCATGATGCGCGGCATCGACGTCGGTGACGGCGATTTCGCGGCCCGGATCTGCGCCGACTGCTTCCGGCGCGGGCTGATCATCGAAACCTCGGGCGCCCAGGACGAGGTGGTGAAGGTGCTGGCGCCCCTGACCATCCCGATGGAGCAGTTCCGAAAGGGGCTCGACATCCTCGACGCCGCTGTCGAAGCCTGCGCCCCTTTTCCCATCGCAGCGGAGTAAGACAATGATTGTACGCGATTTTCACAAGCTCAAGGATACCGATCGCGCGGTGTCGGATGCGCGCTGGACCTCGGTCCGGATGCTGCTGGCCGATGACGGGATGGGCTTTTCCTTCCACATCACGACGCTGCAGGCGGGCTCGGAACACACGTTCCACTACAAGCACCATTTCGAAAGCGTCTACTGCATCTCGGGCAAGGGCTCGATCACCGACCTGGCCTCGGGCGAGACCTTCCAGATCCGCCCCGGGGTGATGTACGCGCTCGACCAGCACGACCACCACACCCTGCGGGCCGAGGAAGAACTGGTGATGGCCTGCTGCTTCAACCCGCCGGTCACCGGCACCGAGGTGCACCGCGAAGACGGGTCCTACGCGCCCGTCGAGGAACTCGCCGACTGACTCCCAATACAGGACGCTCCCGGGGCAACCCGGCGGGCGCGACACACAGTGACCAAGCGACATCATACCGTCGAGAAGATCGGCGGCACCTCCATGGCGCGGGTCCACGAATTGGTGGACACGCTTTTCACCCGGGGCCGAGAGGCGCCGGAGTACGGCCGCATCTTCGTGGTCTCGGCCTTCGGCGGCATCACCGACCTGCTGCTGGAACAGAAGAAAACCGGCGAGCCCGGGGTCTACGGGCTTTTTGCCAATGCCGATAACGACCACGCTTGGTCGGACGCGCTGAACCGCGTCGCGGGCGCGATGCGCGAGGCTCATGCATCGGTCCTGGGCCATCCCGCCGACATCGCCGCCGCCGACGATTTCGTGCGCGAACGGATCGAGGGCGCGCGCTCCTGCCTGATCGACCTGCAACGGCTTTGCTCTTACGGGCATTTCCGGCTGGCCCATCACATGGGGCTGATCCGCGAGCTGCTGTCGGGGCTGGGCGAGGCGCATTCCGCCTTTGCCACGGCCGCCCTTTTGCGGCGGCGCGGGATCGACGCGCGCTTCGTCGATCTGTCGGGCTGGCGGGACGAAACCGAATGCACCCTCGAAGACCGCATCGTCGAGGGGCTGCGCGATGTCGACATCTTCCACGAGATGCCGATCGTGACCGGCTATGCGCAATGCTCCGAAGGGCTGATGGCCGAATTCGACCGCGGCTATTCCGAAGTGACCTTCGCCCGGATCGCGGCCCTGACCGGCGCGGGCGAGGCCATCATCCACAAGGAGTTCCACCTGTCCTCGGCCGACCCGAAACTGGTCGGCGCCGAGGCGGTGGTGAAGCTGGGCCACACCAATTACGACGTGGCCGACCAGCTGTCGAACATGGGCATGGAGGCCGTGCACCCCAAGGCCGCCAAGATGCTGCGGCAGGCGGGCATTCCGCTGCGCGTGACCAATGCCTTCGAGCCCGAGGACCCGGGCACGCTGATCGACGATGCCGAGGCCGAAACCGCGCGGGTCGAGATGGTGACCGGGCTGGGCGTCTATGCGCTGGAGCTGTTCGAACAGGACATGGTGGGCGTCAAGGGCTATGACAGCGCGATCCTCGACGTGCTGACCCGGCATCAGGTGCGGATCGTCGCCAAGACCTCGAACGCGAACACCATCACGCACTATCTCGATGCGCCGCTGAAATCGGTGCGCCGGGTCGAGCGCGATCTCGAGGCCAAGTTCCCGGGCGCCACGCTGACCGCGCGCAATCTGGCGGTGGTGGCCGCCATCGGGCGCGATCTGAAGGGGCTGAAGGTGCTGGCCCGCGGGCTTGCCGCGCTCGACGCGGGCGGGATCGACCCCGTCGCCGTGCAGCAGACCACCCGCGATGTCGATGCCCAGTTCGTGGTGCCGCGCGAGGCCATGGACGACGCAATCCGCGCGCTGCACAGCGCCCTTGTCTCGGAGGGGCGGCAGCCCGAGGCGCTGGCCGCCTGACCCGCGCCCTGGCAATGGCCTGCCGCCCGGGCCCCGGCGGCCCGGGAGCGGAAAGGCGGGAAAGGAACCGTCGGCGAGGCTGCGCCTAACCCGCGCAACTTGACCGAATGATCTGGAAAGAATGACTGGACCCCGTTCGGACGCATCCTTTCCCGGGCACAGTGTCTCGTGACGCCGCCTGCGAGGCAACTTGGGGAAAACCCGCAGATCCGCCCCCGGGAGGGCAATTCAGGCCACTTTCAGACCCGGTCGAGCGGGCGGTGCGGCCCGGGCGGCAGCTCGACCCCGACCGGATCGCCCGGCCGCAGCTCTCCGCCGGTCTCGACCACGCCCATCACCCCCGCCTTCCGCCGCAGGCTTCCATCCGCCCGGTGCTCCAGCACTTCGGCCAGAAGCCCCGGCCGAAAGCTCTCGATCTGGGCGCAGGGATTGCGCAGCCCGGTCAGCCGGACGCGGGCCGTTGCGCCCAGATGCAGCACGGTCTCTTGCGGCAGGCCCAGAAGATCGAGCCCCCGCGTCAGGACGTTCTCGCCCAGATCGCCCGGCGCCAGCGCAAAGCCCTTTGCGGCCAGCGTTTCCAGCAATTCGGCTCCGATCAGGTGAACCTGCCGCAAGTTGGGCACCGTCGGGTCCTGCCGGACCCGCGACCGGTGCTGCACCGTCACCCCGGCATGGGCGTCGCCCTCGACGCCAAGCCCCGCGATCAGACGGATCGACGGTTGGCAGGTCTTGGAAAACCGGTGCGTTCCGTCCCGGGCGACCGTCACCACCTTGCCTTGCATCCTCGCCCCCTTACCCTGACAGATGACACCTGCGGGAACCTTTCCGGTCCCGGCGGGACGGGTTTACACGGGCTTGTGCGACAGGTCCGTTTCATTTTTGATCTTTCCCGGCCCCCGCGCCGGGCCGCCATGAAGGAGACTGCCGCATGCGCCTGACCGCCTCCCGTCTTGCCCGGGCCTGCCTTCCGGGCCTGCTGACCGGACTTGCGCTGCCTGCGCTGGCCGCCGACCCGGACCCGGCCGACTGGCCCGCCGTGCTGGCCGAGGCCCGGGGCCAGACCGTCTACTGGAACGCCTGGGGCGGGGCTGCGGCCACCAACGATTTCATCCGCTGGGCCGCCGGCCAGGTCGGGGACCGCTACGGCGTGACGGTCGAGCATGTGAAGCTCGCCGATACCGCCGATGCGGTCAGCCGGGTGCTGGCCGAAAAGACCGCCGGCAAGGACACGGGCGGCGCGGTCGATCTTGTCTGGATCAACGGCGCCAATTTCGCCGCGATGAAAGAGGCAGGGCTCTTGTTCGGCCCCTGGGCCGGGGATCTGCCCAACTGGCGCTTCGTCGATACCGTGGGCAAGCCCGCCGTGACCGCCGATTTCACCGTCCCGACCGACGGGTTCGAGGCGCCCTGGGCGATGGCACAGGTGGTCTTCTATCACGACACGGCACGGCTCGGCGATCCGCCAAGGACCATGCCCGCACTGCTGGACTGGGCCCGCGCCCATCCGGGCCGCTTCACCTATCCGCAGCCGCCCGACTTCCTCGGGACCACCTTCCTCAAGCAGGCGCTGTACGAGCTGGCCCCCGACCCGTCGGTTCTGCAAACCCCCGCCGACGAGGCCGGATATGACGCCGTGACCGCACCGCTTTGGGCCTTTCTCGACGATCTGACCCCGCATCTGTGGCGGCAGGGCCGGGCCTATCCGCAATCCGGCCCGCAACAGCTGCAACTGATGGCCGATGGCGAGATCGACCTTGCGATCTCGTTCAGCCCGGGCGAGGCGTCGACCGCCATTGCCAATGGGCAACTGCCCGACACGGTGCGGACCTTCGTGCTGGAGGGCGGCACCATCGGCAATGCCAGCTTTGTCGCCATCCCCTACAACGCCTCGGCCAGGGCGGGCGCGATGGTGCTGGCGAATTTCCTGCTGTCGCCCGAGGCGCAGGCCCATGCCCAGGACCCCGACATTCTGGGCTATGGCACGGTGCTGGCGATGGACAAGCTCGCCCCCGACGACCGCGCCCGCTTCGAGGCGCTCGATCTTGGCATCGCCACCCTCTCGCCCGCCGAGCTTGGCCCCGCCTTGCCCGAGCCGCATCCCTCCTGGGCCACCCGGATCGAGGCCGACTGGACCGCACGTTACGGCACGGCCCGGTAGCCCATGCGCCCGCTGCGCGCCGCGCCCGCGCTGACGCTTGTCCTGATGCTGGGGCCGGTATTGGCCGGACTTGCCGGAACCCTCGCCCCGGCGCTGGGGGTCTTCCCGGCGCTGGGCGGCCACACGCTCAGCCTCGAGCCCGCCCGCGCGCTTGCCGCCTGGCCGGGCCTTTGGAAGGCGGTGGCGCTGTCGGTCGGGACCGGCCTGGCCGCGACGCTGATCGCGCTTGGCGCGGTCACGCTGTTTGCCGCCGGATGGGCGGGTACACGGGCGATGGGCCTGCTTGAACGGCTGCTCTCGCCGCTTCTGGCGGTGCCGCATGTGGCCGCCGCGCTGGGGCTGGCCTTCCTGATCGCCCCCTCGGGCTGGATCGCGCGCGCCCTGTCGCCCTGGGCCACCGGCTGGCAACGCCCGCCCGATCTGCTGATCCTGCAGGACCCGATGGGGCTGGCGATGATCGCGGGGCTCGCCGCCAAGGAGATCCCGTTTCTGCTTCTGATGACACTGGCCGCGCTGCCGCAGGCGGCACCCGCCCGGCGGCTGACCATCGCGCGCGCGCTCGGATACGGGCGGACGACCGGCTGGCTCAAGGCGGTCTTTCCGGCCGTCTATGCCCAGATCCGCCTGCCGGTCTATGCGGTGCTGGCCTATTCGATGTCGGCGGTCGATGTGGCGATCGTGCTTGGCCCCTCGACGCCGCCGCCGCTGGCGGTGCAGGTGGTCCGCTGGATGTCCGATCCCGACCTGAGCCTCAGGTTCCGGGCCGCCGCCGGAGCGATCCTGCAACTGGGGCTGGTCCTCGCGGCCCTTGCGCTCTGGCGGCTGGGCGAGGTGGGCGCGGCCCGTCTCGGCCGCCGCTGGGCCGAGGGCGGCGCGCGGCACATGGCCGAGCCGGTGCTGCGCGCCGCCGGTCTGGGGCTTGCGGCGCTGGCGGCAGCGGCGGTGATCTTCGGGTTTGCCGGGCTCGCGCTCTGGTCGGTCGCGGGCTTCTGGGGCTTTCCCGACGCCCTGCCGGACGGCATCGGGCTGCGAAGCTGGGCGCGCCACGGCCCGGCGCTGATCGCGCCCGCGCGCGAGACCCTGCTGCTGGCCGGTCTGGCCACCGCGCTGGCGCTGGCCCTGACGCTGGCCTGCCTCGAGGCCGAGCATCGCTTCGGGCTTGCCCCCGGCAGTCGCAGCCTTTGGCTTCTGTACCTGCCGCTGCTGGTGCCGCAGGTGGCCTTCCTGCCGGGGCTTCAGACCCTTGCGCTGAGCCTCGGCGCGGGGACCGGGCGCGGCACGGTGGTGCTGGCCCATCTGGTCTTCGTGCTCCCTTACGTCTTTCTCGCGCTCTCGGCGCCCTGGCGGGCCTGGGACCCGCGCCACGCCACCGTGGCCGCGGCCCTTGGCGCCGGTCCCGGCCGCATCTTCCGGACCGTGCGGCTGCCGATGCTGCTGGCGCCGGTGCTGACCGCCGCAGCGGTAGGCTTCGCGGTTTCGGTCGGGCAATATCTGCCGACCTTGCTGCCCGGTGGCGGGCGGATCAGGACCCTCACGACCGAGGCGGTGGCTCTGGCCGCAGGCGGCGACCGGCGGATCATCGGCGTGACCGTTCTGGTCCAGACCGCACTTGTCGCAGCCCCCTTCGCACTGGCTTTGGCCGCCCCCCGGCTGATCTACCGCCACCGCCGCGGGATGCGGGGGGCCGGATGACCGGGCTGCGGCTTGAGACTATCGTCCTCGCCCGGGGGGGCGAACCGCTGATCGCGGTCGAGGCCCATGTCGCCCCCGGCGAGGTTCTCAGCGTGATGGGGCCCTCGGGCTCGGGCAAGTCGACGCTGCTGGCCGCGGTGATCGGCACGCTGCCTCCGGCCTTCACCATGACCGGCCGCGTGGTGCTGAACGGGCGCGACGTGACCGCCCTGCCGCCCGAAGACAGGCGGATCGGCATCCTTTATCAGGACGAGCTGCTGTTTCCCCATCTCAGCGTCGGCGGCAACCTCGCCTTCGCCCTGCCCCGCGCACTGCGCGGCCGCAAGGCCCGCCGCGCGCGGATCGAGGCCGCGCTGGACGAAATCGGCATGGCGGGGTTTGCCGACCGCGACCCGGCCACTCTGTCGGGCGGCCAGAAGGCTCGGGTCGCGCTGATGCGGATGCTCCTGGCCGAGCCGCAGGCGCTGTTGCTGGACGAGCCCTTTTCGCGGCTCGATGCGACGCTGAGGGATCAGATCCGCGCGCTGGTCTTTGCCCGCGCGCGGGACCGGGGCCTGCCGGTCCTGCTGGTCACCCATGACCGGGCCGATGCCGAGGCGGCAGGCGGCCCGGTGATCGCACTGTCAGATCAGATGACGACGACGTCCAGGGGCGGGAAGCCGTTGAAACCGACCGAGGAATAGCTGGACGTATAGGCGCCGCAGTTGCGGATGATGACCTTGTCGCCCGAGCGAAGACCCACCGGCAGCTGGACCGGACGCTTTTCGTACAGCACATCGGCGCTGTCGCAGGACGGACCGGCCAGGATGCAGGGGCCGGTCGCCTCGTGATCGCGGTCGGTCGCGAACTGGTAGCGGATCGCCTCGTCCATGGTTTCGGCCAGCCCCGAGAACTTGCCGATGTCCAGATAAACCCAGCGATAGGTGTCGTCGTCGGATTTCTGCGACACCAGCATCACCTCGGCCGCGATGGCGCCGGCCTCGGCCACCATGCCGCGCCCCGGCTCGGCCATCACCCGCGGCACCGCGCCGAAACGCTCGGTCACCAGGCGCATCACCTCGGCCGCATACAACGCGGGCGGCTGCACGTCCTCGCCGTAATAGGCCGGGAAGCCGCCGCCGATGTTCAGGAGGTCCAGATCATAGCCCTCGGCGCGCGCGGCATGCCAGATCTCGGCCACCTCGTTCAGCACCGGCAGCCACATCTCGGCGCGGCGGGTCTGGCTGCCGACATGGAAGGACAGCCCGGCCGGACGCAGGCCCAGCGCGACGGCGCGCGCCATCAGCGGCGCGACCTTCGCGGGCGCGCAGCCGAACTTGCGGCTGAGCGGCCAGTCGGCCTGCGAGGCGGTGACGAGCACACGGATATAGACCTCGGCGCCCGGGGCATGTTCGGCGATCTTGTCCAGCTCTTCCTCGGCATCGGCCGCGAAGAGGGTCACGCCCGCGCGATGGGCGAAGGCGATGTCGGCGACGCGCTTGACGGTGTTGCCGAAGGAGATCTGGTGCGGCGCGGCGCCCAGCCCGAGGCACAGTTCGATCTCGCCGCGCGAGGCGGCGTCGAAATGGCAGCCGAGGCCGACGAGGCGCTCGATCACTTCGCGGGCGGGGTTCGCCTTGACCGCGTAATGGATGGCGGCCTGACCGAGGCCCGCGCGCAGCGCGTGGAAGCGGTCGGCGACGCGATCGGTGTCAAGCACCAGGGTCGGGCGCTCGAAGCTGTTGGCACGAATGTAGGATTCCACGCGGGAAGTCGACAGCACATCGGTGCCGCCGACGAAGTCGGCTTGCGTAGCGTACATGGTCATCTCCAATAGACCCGGCCATCTATGACCGCTCAGTTCCAAGGGAGACGTTACCGTCGCTACGTGACCATGAGGGCCAGAGGCGCGTGCGTTGGCGTCTGTAAATCGGCCAAATAGGGCCGGACCTGAGTCGACGCAAGAGGAAATCTGAGACGCGTTCCGGTTTTTTTGCCCCGACACGAAAGCGTGATCCGAAGCGCACGGGACCGGCCGGAGAATCGGGTATTTTTGCCAAGAAGAACCGAGGTTTGTTTAAGTTTCCGTTACGCCCGGGGCCGCTGGCAGTCAGACCACGCCCGGTTGTATCGCTGTCAGAAAGGAGAGGCGGATGAAGGTTGGGATCGTGGGCGCGGGCATGGTGGGGTCGGCGGCGGGCTATGCGCTGGCGCTGACCGGGGCCGCCAGCCGGATCGTGCTGGTCGACCGCAGCGAGGCGCTGGCGCTGGCCCAGGCCCAGGACATCGCCCATGCGGTGCCCTTCGCCTCGGCGGTCGCGGTCGAGGCGGGCGGCTACGAGGCGCTGGCGGGGGCCGATGTGGTGATCCTGGCGGCGGGCGTCGGGCAGAAGCCCGGGGAAAGCCGGCTCGCGCTGCTCGAACGCAACGCCGCGGTCTTCGAGGACGTGATCGCGGCGGTGCTGCGGGCGGCCGTCGATCCGATCCTGCTGGTCGCGACCAATCCGGTCGATGTGATGACCCATGTGACGGCGAAGCTTGCCGGGCTTGCCCCGGGACGGGTTTTCGGGTCGGGCACGATCCTCGACACCGCGCGGTTCCGCAGCCTCGTCGCGCATCACCTCGGGCTCGCGCCGCAGTCGATCCACGGCTATGTGCTGGGCGAGCATGGCGACAGCGAGGTGCTGGGCTGGTCGGGCGCGCGGGTGGGGTCCGAACCTCTGGCCTCGGTCGCGGCCCAGCTTGGCTGCGCCATCACCGCCGATGTGCGCGCCCGGATCGACGACGGGGTGCGGCGCGCGGCCTACCGGATCATCGAGGGCAAGGGCGCCACAAATTACGGCATCGGCGCGGGGCTGGCCCGCATCGTGCAGGCCATCGGCCGCGACGAGGGCGCGGTGATGTCGCTGTCGCTGGTCACGCCCGAACTCGCGGGGGTGCAGAACGTGGCGCTGTCGCTGCCGCGCGTGGTCGGCGCGCAGGGCATCCGCTCGACCCTGATGCCGACGCTCGACGCCGACGAGATCGCGGCGCTGACGGCCAGTGCGCGGATGCTGCGCGACACCTCGGACGCGCTGGGGCTGTAAGGCGCCTCAGCCGCCGATCCGCGCCCGCACCCGGGCGATGAAATCCTCGCCGCGGCGCTCGAAGCTGTCATACTGATCGAAGCTGGCCGCGGCGGGAGCCAGCAGCACGACCTCACCGGGCTTGGCCTCGTCGGCGGCGCGGGCGACAGCGGCTTCCATCGTGGTGCAGACCTCATGCGGGATGTCCTTGAGGTGCAGCGCGAAACCCGCCGCCTCGCGGCCGATCACATAGGCCTTCGCGACATGGCCGAGATAGGGCAGAAGCGGCCCCAGACCGCCCTCCTTTTCCAGCCCGCCGCAGATCCAGCGGATCTCGGGGAAGGCCGCCAGCGCCATCGCGGCGCTCGCCGCATTGGTGGCTTTGCTGTCATTGACGAAGCGCACGCCCTCCGCCTCGGCCACCAGCTGGCTGCGATGGGGCAGCCCCGCGAAGCTGCCCAGCGCCTCCTCGATCTGTTTCGGCCCGATCCCCAGACAGCGCGCCGCGGCATAGGCCGCACAGGCATTCTGGTGGTTATGCGCCCCGGGCAGTCCGGCAATGGCGCGCAGGTCGATGCTGGCCACCTGCCGCCCCTTGCGCCATTCGCTGAGAAAACCCTTGCGGGCAAAGACCAGCCAGCCCGGCCCCGACAGCTTCTGCCCGGACGAGATCCGGATCACCCGGTCGTCGGCCGCGCCCTCGGCCAGCTGGTTGGCCAGGAACATCCCTTCGGGCTCGTCGACGCCGATGATGGCGCGGTCCGGCCCGCCCTCGGCGAATAGCCTGCGCTTGGCCGCGAAATAGCCGCCCCGGCCGCCATGCCGGTCCAGATGGTCGGGCGAGAGATTGGTGAAGACCGCGATGTCGGGCGTCAGCGCCCGGGCAAGATCGGTCTGGTAGGACGAAAGCTCCAGCACCACCGCCGCGCCCTCGCCCGGCGGGTCGATATCCAGCACGCCCCGGCCGATATTCCCGGCCAGCTGGCTGGGCCGGCCCGCGCTTTCCAGCACGTGATGGATCAGCGCCGAGGTGGTCGACTTGCCGTTCGAACCGGTCACCGCGATCACCTTGGGGGTCACCTCGAGCCGGTCCCAGTCGGGCGTCGCGAAGGACCGGAAGAACAGCCCGATATCGTTGTCGACCGGCACGCCCGCCGCCCATGCGGCCGCGATCACGCGGTTCGGAGCGGGATAGAGATGCGGGATGCCGGGGCTCACGATCAGCGCGGCCACGTCCTCGAAGGCGCCCGCGCGGGTCAGATCGACGGGCTGGAAGCCCTCGGCCTCGGCGGCGGCGCGGGCCGTCTCGTTATCGTCCCAGGCCAGAACCTCGGCGCCGCCCGCGCGCAGTGCCCGCGCGGCCGACAGGCCCGAGCGGCCCAGCCCCAGCACGGCCAGCCTCTGGCCCTCTACCCCACGCACCGGAATCATGCCCTGTCCTTTCGCTGTCAGCGGCGCGACGATGCCCCCGGGCACAGCCGGGCGCAAGCGGCGGCGGGCCGGGCGACGGCCCCGAACACGGGATGGCGGAACGGACAGGCGCCCGCTCCGGTCAGGAGGCGGGCGCCAGGGATCACGCGTCGCAACGCACCTCCGGGGCCGACCCCCGGACCGGGACCGGAAAACTCAGCCCAGCAGGTAGGACCAGCCCAGCATCACCGGCGGCACCACCGCCACGGCGAAGGAAAAGGCCAGGCCGGTGGCCTTGTTGCCGCCCATCCGCTGCACCGCGCCCGCAAGCGCCGGGGCCAGGATGATGCCCGCCACGAAGATCGGGATGATCTTGCCGAAGATCGGTGCGCAGTTCTGCGGCTGGGCGAAATTCGCCTCGCAATAGGGCACGATCTGGTCGGAGAAGATCACCGCCAGGACCAGCAGGTAGCCAATGCCTGCCCAGACCGCATAGGGCGGAACGCCGTTCCAGGACCTGAGCTTCACGTCGGGCGTGACCGCGTGCAGGGACGGGGTGCCGAGCCGCGCGGCCGGCGCAAGATAGTTGTAGGTGTTTTCGACCGGGTTCATCTGCATATCTCTTCTCCTCGGACCCCCGCCCGACCACTCACCGGACCTTGAGGGTCGCCAGACCGATCAGCGCAAGGATCAGGCTGATGATCCAGAATCGTATCACGATCTGGGGCTCGGCCCAGCCCTTCTTCTCGAAGTGGTGGTGGATCGGTGCCATCAGGAACACACGTTTCCCGGTCGCCTTGAAGTAGGCCACCTGGATGATGACGGACATCGCCTCGACCACGAAAAGCCCGCCAACTATGGCCAAAACGATCTCGTGCTTGGTCGCGACGGCGATGGCGCCCAGCGCGCCGCCCAGCGCCAGCGACCCGGTATCGCCCATGAAGACGGCGGCAGGTGGGGCGTTATACCACAGGAACCCAAGCCCCGCGCCGATCAACCCTGCGGTGAAAACCAGGATCTCGCCGGTGCCCGGCACGTAATGCACATCGAGATACTCGGTAAAGTCGACTCGGCCGACCGCATAGGCGATCACGCCCAGCGCGCCGGCGGCGATCATCACCGGCATGATCGCCAGCCCGTCCAGCCCGTCGGTCAGGTTGACCGCATTGGCCGAGCCCACGATCACCAGCATCGCGAAGGGGATGAACAGCACCCCCATATGGATCAGCGTGTCCTTGAAGACCGGCATCGCCAGGTTGAAGCTCAGATCGGCGGGATGCACCCAGGCGGCCCAGAGCCCGGCAATGGCCGCGATCAGCAGCCCCAGCCCGAAGCGCACCCGCCCGGGCACGCCCTTGGTGTTGTTCTTCGACACCTTGGCATAGTCGTCGGCAAAGCCGATGGCGCCGAAGGACAGCGTCACGAACAGCAAAAGCCAGACATAGGCATTGTCGAGCCGCCCCCACAGCAGCGTCGACACGATCAGCCCGCCCAGGATCAGCACACCGCCCATGGTGGGGGTGCCCGCCTTCGAGGTGATATGGCTTTCGGGGCCGTCCGCCCGGATCGGCTGGCCGTTTTTCTGCCGCTTGCGCAGCAGGTTGATCAGCGGCCGCCCGAACAGGAAGCCGAAGACGAGCGCGGTGAAGAACGCGCATCCTGCCCGGAAGGTGATGTAGCGGAACAGGTTGAAGACGCCACCGCCATCGGACAGGTCGGCAAGCCAGTAGAGCATTACGAAAGATCCTCGTCGGAGCCGGAGCCGCCTTGCCCCAGCCTTTTCAGCGCGTCGACCACGACCGACACGCGGCTGCCTTTCGATCCCTTGACCAGCACCACATCGCCGGCATCGACCAGCGAATGGACCTTGGCGGCCAGGGGATCGGCTTCGTCGAACCACTGCCCTCTCTGCGAGAGCGGCAGGGCAAAATAAAGGGCGCGCATCCGCGGCCCGACGCAATGCACCAGATCGACGCGCGCCATCGCGGCCAGATCGGCCAGGCCCGCATGCATCGTCTGTTCCTCGGGGCCAAGCTCCAGCATGTCGCCCAGGATCGCGATCCGCCGCCCGCGCGCCACCCGCCCAAGCCCGTCGGTCGGCCGGGTGGCGGCCAGCACCTCGAGCGCAGCGGCCATCGAGGCCGGGTTGGCGTTGAAGGCGTCGTCGATGACCTCGACCGACAGGCTCTCCTCGACCGGATCGAGCGGGATCCTCAGCCGCGCGCCGCGCCCGCCGGGCGGGCGCCACTGGCCCAGATCGCAGGCCGCGACCACAAGATCGATGCCCAGCGCCTCGGTCACCGCCAGCACACCCAGCGCATTGGTCGCGAAATGACGCCCGGCGGCGTGGATCTTGAACAGAATCTCGTGCCCGCGCGCCTCGGCCTGCACGACCGTCGAGTGGGCATGCAGATCGGCCCGCATCAGGCGGAACTCGCAGCCCTCGGCGGCGCCGAAACGGGTCTCGGCCGCGGCATGGGCGGCGGCGCCCGCCGCCAGCACCGGGCTGGTGTCCAGATCGCCCGGATAGATCGCGATACCGCCCGGCTCCAACCCCTCGAAGATCGCGGCCTTCTCGGCGGCGATGCCCGCAAGCCCGTCGAAGGCCTCCAGATGCGCGGGCGCGATGGTGGTGATCAGCGCCACATGCGGCCGCGCCAGCCGCGCCAGCGGCGCGATCTCGCCGGGATGGTTCATGCCGATCTCGAGCACGGCGAACTGGGCGTCGCGCGGCATCCGCGCCAGCGTCAGCGGCACGCCCCAATGGTTGTTGAAGCTCGCCTCGGCGGCATGGACCCGCCCCTGCCCGGCCAGCACGGCGCGCAGCATCTCCTTGGTCGAGGTCTTGCCGACCGACCCGGTGACAGCAACGACCCGGGCGTCGCTGCGCGCCCGTCCGGCCCGCCCCAGCGCGCCCAGCGCCGCCAGCACATCGGGTACGATCAGCAGCGGCGCGGTCTCGTCCACGCCCTCGGGCAGCCGCGACACCAGCGCAGCCCCCGCGCCCCGCGCCAGCGCATCGGCGACGAAATCGTGGCCGTCGCGCTGATCCTTCAGCGCAACGAACAGATCGCCCGGCTTGAGGCTGCGGGTGTCGATGCTGACGCCGGTGACCGACCAGTCCCGGGTGACGCGCCCGCCGGTCGCCTCGGCCGCCTCGGCCGACGTCCAGAGCGCGGTCACGAAAGCCGCCCGTCAAGCGCCGCGACGGCCACGCTGGCCTGTTCGGCATCGTCGAAGGGATAGACCGCGTCGCCGACGATCTGGCCGGTCTCGTGGCCCTTGCCCGCGATCAGCAGGGCATCGCCCGGCTCCAGCGCATCGACGCCGCGCAGGATCGCCTCGGCGCGGTCTCCGACCTCGATCGCCTCGGCGCAGCCTTGCAGTATTTCTGCACGGATACCCTTGGGTTCTTCGGATCTCGGGTTGTCGTCTGTCACTATCACAACATCCGCCTGTTCGCAGGCGACCTGCCCCATCAGCGGCCGCTTGCCCCGGTCACGATCCCCGCCCGCGCCGAAAACGACCACGATCCGGCCCATCACATGGGGCCTCAGCGAGGCGATGGCGGCGGCCAGAGCGCCCGGCTTGTGCGAATAGTCCACAAAGACGGTGGCCCCGTTCGCACGGGTCGCCGCCAGCTCCATCCGCCCCCGCACGGTCACCAGCTCGGGCAGGGTCGCGAAGACCCGCCCGGGTGCCTCACCCGCCGCGATGACAAGCCCGGCCGCGGCCAGCACGTTCTCGGCCTGGAACCCCCCGATCAGGTCGAGCCGGATCTGCTGCGGGCGGCCCTCCCAGGCAAAGCGCAGATCCTGGCCGGTGGCGTCGTAACGCTGCGCCAGGATGCGCAGATCCGCCTCTTCGGCGCGGCCGACGGTCAGGATGGCCTGGCCGCGCGCCCGGGCATGGCCCAGCATCTGCGCCCCGCGCGGGTCGTCGATATTGATCACCGCGGTCCCGTCCTCGGGCAGCACCCGGTCGAACAGCCCCGCCTTAGCCGCGAAATATTCCTCGAACCCCGCGTGATAATCCAGGTGATCCTGGCTGAAATTGGTGAAGGCCGCCGCCTTCAGCGCCACCCCGTCCAGCCGCCGCTGTTCAAGCCCGTGGCTCGAGGCCTCCATCGCCGCATGGGTCACGCCCGCGCGCGCCATCTCGGCCAGAAGCCGGTGCAGGGTGATGGGTTCGGGCGTGGTATGCGACAGCGGCGCCTCATAGGCGCCCTGCACCCCCATCGTCCCCAGATTGCAGGCCGCGCGACCAAGCCCGGTCCAGATCTGACGGGTAAAGCTCGCGACCGAGGTCTTTCCCGCGGTGCCGGTGACCGCCACCATGGTCGCGGGCTGGGCGCCGTAAAACAGCGCCGCCGCGCAGGCCAGCGCCTGGCGCGGGTCCTCGGCCACCACCAGCGCGGCCTCGCTGCCCGCCAGCGCCTCGGCCGCAATGCGTGCACCCGCGCGGTCGGTCAGCACCGCCACAGCCCCCATCCGCAGCGCGAAGGACACGAATTCGGCGCCATGCGCCCGCGTCCCCGGCATCGCCGCGAAAAGATGGCCCGGTTTCGTGTGGCGGCTGTCGACCGACAGCCCCGTGATATGCGCCTCTCGCCCGCCCTGGGCCGTCAGCCCCAGGTCGGCGAGCGTCGTTTCAGTCCGGATTGTCATGATCCCCGCGCCTTCAGTTCGCGGTCAGTGTTACCCCGAAGCCCTGCGCCTGTTCAATCTCCGGCCGGAGCCCCAGAAGCGGCGCGGCGCGGCGGATGATCTCGGCGCCGACCGGCACGGCGGTCCAGCCCGCGGTGCGGCGCGGCTGCGGGCCGGTGGTGTCCTGCGGCTCGTCGAGGGTGACGATCAGCACGTATTGCGGCGCCTCGGCCGGGAACATGCTGGCGAAGGTCGCGATCACCTTCTTCTCGTAATAGCCGCCGGTGGGCTTGGGCTTGTCGGCGGTGCCGGTCTTGCCGCCGACCCGGTAGCCTGGCACGTCGCCGAAGGTCGCGGTGCCATGCACCACCACCTCGCGCAGCATCGAGCGGATCTGGCGCGAGGTCTCTTCCGACACGACCCGGTCGCCCAGCGGCCCGCCCCCCGCCAGCAGCGTCGGCCGCACCCGCTGGCCGCCATTGGCCAGCGTCGCATAGCCCGCCGCCAGATGCAGCGGGCTGGCCGACAGACCGTGCCCGTAGGAAATCGTCATGGTCGAGATCTCGCTCCATTTCGCCGGGAAAAGCGGCTTGGCGCCCGCCGCCTCGACCAGTTCGACCGGCGTCGGCTCCAGAAGGCCGAGCTTGCCAAGGAATTCCTTCTGCCGGACCCCGCCGATCCGCTGGGCGATCCGCGCGGTGCCCACGTTCGAGCTTTTGACCAGCACCGTGGTCACCGACAGGCTGGACCCGTAATTGTGCAGATCGCGGATGCGGTAACGTCCCCAGACCAGCGGCCCCTTGGTGTCGATCATGGTGTTGGGGTTGACGATGCCCTCGTCCAGCGCCTGCGACAGGGTGAAAGTCTTGAAGGTCGAGCCCAGCTCGTAAAGCCCCTGCACCGCCCGGTTGAAAAGCGGACTGTCCGAGGGATCGCCCGTCACCTGCTGGCGGGGCCGCTCGTTCGGGTCGAAATCGGGCAGCGAGACCATCGACAGGATCTCGCCCGTATGCACATCCATCAGCACGGCGGCCGCGCCCTTGGCATCCATCAGCTTCATGCCGCCCGCCAGCACCCGCTCGACCGCGGCCTGCACCGTCAGATCCAGCGACAACCGAAGCGGCTGACCGCCATTGGCCGGGTCGCGCAGATAGTCGTCGAAGTACTTCTCGACCCCGGCGACGCCGATCACCTCGGCCGACTGCACGCCCTCGCGCCCGAACCCGGCGCCCCCGAGGATATGCGCGGCCAGCGCCCCGTTGGGGTAAAGCCGCATCTCGCGCGGACCGAAGCTGAGCCCGGGATCGCCGATGTCGTGCACCTGCTGCATCTGTTCGGGGCTGATCTTCTTCTTGATCCAGACGAACTTGCGGCTGCCGGTGAAGTCCTTGACCATCCGCGCCTCGTCGAGATCGGGGAAGATCTGGGCCAGTTCCCGCGCCACCGCCTTAGGGTCGATCATCAGCGGCGGCTGGGCGTAAAGCGAATGGGTGGCAAGGTTGGTTGCAAGAATGTTGCCGTTCCGGTCGACGATATCGGCCCGCTGCGCCACGATCGAGGCGCCCGGGGCGATGGCACGCGGCTCGGACGGGTCCGACCCCGCCAGAAGCCCCATCCGCACCCCGACGACGGCGAAAGCCGCGAAGAACACCACGCCCAGCACCAGAAGCCGCCCCTCGGCCCGGACCCGGGCCTGATCGCGCATCGTCTCGTGGCGCAAGCGCTTGTTCTCGCGCTCGATGGCGTCGGGATTCTCGCCCCGGGCGCGGGCCTCGAGAATGCGGGCCAGCGGGCGCAGCGGCGTGCGGATCATTGCTCGGCCTCCTCGTCCTGGGCCTCAAGCGCCTCCTCAAGCGCCTCGGGCACGGCCGAAGCAGAGGCCGCCTCCTCGACCGGCACGGTCGGGCTGGCGCTCTGGGCCGGCTGGTCGGCCTCGGCCAGGATCGACTTGAACAGCTCGTCGGGCAGGACGATGTCGGGCAGCACCATTTCGGGGTAGGAGACCTGGTCGATCTGGCCGAACTGCTCGGGCGCGAGGGGCCCAAGCGCCAGCCGGTCATAGTTCAGCGCCGCCAGCTCGCGCAGCCGCTCGGGCCGGTTCAGATAGGCCCATTCGGCATTCTGCATCGCCAGCTGCTCGCGCAGCGATCCGATCGCGCGGTTCAGCCGCTCGACATTGTCGAGCGCGGCCTGGGTGCGGTAATTCTCGCGATAGGCCCAGAAGGCCAGCGCCATCACCGCCAGGGCCGTCAGCACATAGACGAAGCTGCGCATCTAGTCCTCCATGATCTTCGGCAGCCCCAGCAGACCGCGGTCGACCGGCCCCGCCGGGGCGTCGGTGCGGACCCCGACCCTCAGCTTGGCGGATCGCGCGCGCGGGTTGGCGTCAAGCTCGGCCGGATCGGGGGCCACCGCGCGGCGGGTGAGCAGATCGAACCGCGCGGGCTCGGGCTTCGCCTCGGGCGCATAGCGGCTGCCGCCCGCGGCCTGACCCGACCGGACCTGCAGGAAGCGCTTGACGATCCGGTCCTCCAGCGAATGGAAGGTGACGACCGCCAGCTTGCCGCCGGGGTTGAGCGCGCGCTCGGCCGCTTCGAGCCCGGCCACCAGCTCGCCCAGCTCGTCATTCACCGCGATGCGGATCGCCTGGAAACTGCGGGTCGCGGGGTGGCTCTGGCCCGGGCGCTGCGGCGGCAGGCAGCGGGCCACGACCTCGGCCAGTTGCGCCGTGGTCACGATGGGTGCGACCGTGCGGGCCTTGACGATGGCGCGCGCGATCCGGCGCGAGGCGCGTTCCTCGCCGTAATGAAACAGAATATCGGCCAGCGCGGCCTCGGAGGCGGTGGCGACCAGATCGGCGGCCGACATCCCCTCGGCCCCCATCCGCATGTCGAGCGGTCCGTCCTTGGCAAAGGAGAACCCGCGTTCGGCCTGATCGAGCTGCATCGAGGACACGCCCAGATCCAGCACCACCCCGTCAAGCGGCGCCTCGGCATGACGGTCAAGGTCCGAAAAGACGCCCTCGACCAGACGCAGCCGGTCTCCCCAGGCCCCGGCCCAGGGCGCGGCCAGATCGGCGACACTGGGGTCGCGGTCGACCCCGATCACCCGGTCCGCGCCCGCATCCAGCAGCCCGCGGCTGTAGCCGCCCGCGCCGAAGGTGCCGTCCAGCCAGAGCCCCGTGACCGGCGACACCGCCTCGAGCAGGGGGCGCAGCAGGACCGGGATATGCGGCGGATCGGCGGGAACGGAACGGTCCGCGGCGGCCATGGCCTCAGCCATCCCCGGCCGGACCGGCCACCGCCCCGGCACCGTCGAGGAAGCTCAGCGGATCGACATCCTCGGGCAGGTCGTCCAGCCAGGCCTCGGTCTTGGCCAGTTCCTCGGACTCGTAGGTCTCGGGCTTCCAGATCTGGAAGGTGTCGCCCGAGGCGATGAAGAAGGCCTCGCCTTCCAGCCCGATCTTGTCGCGCAGCTTCTGCGGCAGGGTCAGACGGCCGTCATTGTCGACCTCGGTCGGGTGCGACTGGCCATGGAACATCCGTTCCAGCATCCGCCGCTGCATCGACCCGCGCGGCAGCGCCGCGATCTTGTCGTCGACCTCGTTGATCGCCTCGATGGTGTAGCATTCCAGATATTTGCGGCGGTGATCGCCATAGACGATGACCAGTTGCGGGCGCAGCCCCTCGGTCCAGTCCGGGTCGCAGGCCTCAAGCACACGGCGGAACAGGGCCGGGATCGACACCCTGCCCTTCGCATCCACCTTGTGCTGGCTTTCGCCTCTGAACCTGCGCGCCACCTGTCCGACGCTCCCTTGCCTCGCCGTCCGCGACCGCCGCACGGCCGTTTCAACGAAAACGGCGGATTGGGCTGCTGCCACCGCCCAATCCGCCGCCCTCGTCCCGTTCCGGGGTGCCCGGCTGCGCGTGCCACCTGGGGGATGTCTGCTCGCCCGCGCGCCGGATCTCGTATGGAGGCAATGGCGGGTGCCTGTATGAAACTGCTTTCTTGTCGTTGGGAGGCTGTATCCGCCCCTTGATCCGTCCGACCGCCATCGCCTTTGTGTGATCGTTATGCCATGGGATTTCATGGAGATCAACTGACTTTGGCGGGAATATGGTGGACCCGGCCCCCTCCAAAGGCGGAAATACGCCTTGCCCGAAAAGCGCTCGGAGCAGCCGGAACACCGCCAATTGCGAGTGCCGGGCCCCAATCCTCTAGATGTCGTGGTTAACGGCCATTCTGCGACGTTTGCGCGAAGTTTGAAAAATTTCTTCGCGCCATGGTTGCGAAAAATGCGCCCCACCCGGCTGACCGGGCCATTCCCGGCCCCACCCCGCGAAACTTCCCGGAAAATCGCACCGAATCACGCGGGCGAGAGGCTGGTTCCGTGCGGGGCCATGAATTCCCGTAAGACCCGGCCCGATCCCGGCCAGGAGGCGTCCGGTCCCGCGCGGGCCGCGATATCAGGCCATGCCGCCGCCGATCAGACGGGCGGCGATCCGCGCATAGGCGTCGGCCATCGGGCCGTCGTCCAGCGCGACCGGATGCCCGGCATCGCCCGCCTGCCGCACCTCCAGCGCCAGCGGCAGCGCGCCAAGGAAGGGCAGGCCCAGCTTGCGGGCCTCGGCCTCGACGCCGCCATGGCCGAAGATATGCGCCTCATGCCCGCAATTGGGGCAGATATAGGTGGACATGTTCTCGATCAGCCCCAGAACCGGCGTGCCGAGCTTGGCAAACATGTCCAGCGCCTTGCGCGCGTCCAGAAGCGCCACGTCCTGCGGGGTCGAGACCACCAGCGCGCCGGTCAGACGGGTCCGCTGGCACAGTGTCAGCTGGATGTCGCCCGTGCCCGGCGGCAGGTCGACCACCAGCACGTCGAGCCGCCCCCAGTCGACCTGGCCCAACAATTGCTGAAGCGCGCCCATCAGCATCGGGCCGCGCCAGACGACCGCTTCGTCCTCTTTCAGCAGCAGCCCGATCGACATCATCGCCACACCATGTGCCCGGACCGGCTCGATGATCTTGCCGTCGGGCGAGGCCGGCCGGCGGGTCGTGCCCATCATCCGCGGCAGCGAGGGGCCGTAAATGTCGGCATCCAGCAGACCGACGCGCCGCCCCTGCCGCGCCAGCGCGACCGCCAGGTTGCTGGCCACCGTCGACTTGCCGACCCCGCCCTTGCCCGAGGCTACCGCCAGGATGCGGTCGACGCCCGAGGGGTTGCGCGGGCCGTCATCGGGCGTCGGGTGGCGGCCGATCCGCGGCCCGGGCGCAGGGGCCGCGGGCGCACCGCCCTGCCCCCTGTCATGGGCGGTCAGCACGACCGAGGCCCGGCCAACGCCGGGAATGGCCTCGATCGCGGCCTGGGCGGCGGCCCGCACGGGCTCCATCCCGCGCGCCATCTCGGCCGAGTCGGCCTCGATGACGAAGCGCACCGTATCACCTTCGACCGACAGCGCGCGGATCAGGTCGCGCGAGACCAGATCGCCCCCGCCGGGCAAAGCGATTCGGGACAATTCGGCAAGGATGACATCATTGGAAAGAGGCATCTGAGACTCCGTTTCACGCGAGGCTTCCCATTTACTTGGCCGGATACCCCAAAAGGGCAAGAGTCGTTTCACCGTTGCCCGATCCTGCACCAACGGCCCCGAACTCGCCCAAAACAACGTCAGAACGACTTATGCATTTTCCGCATGGCAGCAATTCGGCCGCCAGCCATTGTGCAGGTGCAGCAAAAGCGTATTTATAGGACCAACGGCGCGGTTGGGACTGGTCGGCACAGCCGAAGGTCCCCCGCCCAGAGATAGGAAACCCCTCCTCCTCCCTGGGTTTCCTCATCTCGCGGCGACACCTACCTCCTCCCAGGTGTCGCCGCACTTTTCATTCGGGGCCCCGGCTCCATCGGAATACGGCAGTTTGTCTCCTCCTCCCTGACACTGCCGTTGTGCGGAACGGCGGCGCCCCTCCTCCCTGGCGTCGCCGTTTCTCTTTTCAGCAGTCCTGTGATCGGAAGCCGGTCAGCGGCCGCGTCAGGCGGCGGCGCCGACCCCCGGGCCGTGCTCGAACAGGGCGCGCCTCGCAACTGCGCAGCACCGGGCGGACCGGCGGCGGTTGCACGGCCTCGCCCGCGTCGAGGTCGAGATCGGGGAAAAGCCCCGGAACCTCGCGCGCGAGCGGGTCCGGCGGCACCGGCCGGGCTGAGCGGTGGCGGAAGAGATCGCCGAGGAAAAGACTGCCGCAGGCCACGTCCCCGGCGCGCACCAGTTCATGCCGTGCAAACAGCAGATGGACAGTGCGGATCGTAGCCGGAGCCCCGCGCAGCGCGGCGCCGGCTACGCCCAGCACCGCCAGCACCCACGCGGGCACCAGCACCTCGCGCACCCCGACCAGGGACTGCGCCCGGGGCGCGCGATAAAGCCCCCGCGCCTGCCGGGCCGGCCATAGCCGACGCGTATTGCCGAAGGCGCCGGGCGGGATCTCGACCGGGGTCGAGCGGCCGCTGCCCGGCATCGCACGCTGCCCGACCCAGACCAGCATCTGCGGCCCATGATCCACCGTCTGGGCGGTCATGCCCGGCACCAGGCTCGCGGCCCGCACCGGCACGCGCGGGGTCGCGATCGCCGTCTCGCCGGGGAAACAAAGCCCGGACAGCCCCGGATCGCCGCCCGGCCGGGCGTCATGGACGAAAAACGCAGGCGCATGCCCGCCCCGAGCATGGGTGCGGTACCAGGCAGCCAGATCGACGCCGGGGGTCCAGACCACCTGAACCGGCGCACCGGTGCGGTCGATGCCCTCGAAGACCACCGCATGCCCGGCCCCGTCGGCCGCCTCATCCGACCGGATCACCGCCGCGTCGCACAGCTCCTGCCCCCCTGGCCCCGCCAGACGAGATCCTGGCGGTCGCCCGGCTCGAACGGCCCGGGATCGGGGTCGCCCGGCCGCGCGGTCACGACCAGGCCACAGGCCGCGCCCGGCGGGCCGTCGAACGTCGACGTGCCCGCGCCACCGGCATTGCTGGCGACATTGGCGCCGCTGGAGATCGCGAATTCTGTGTCCCGGACCGGAACGCTGATACGCATCGCGCCCCTCCTCCGGCCGACTGTTGCCCGGCGCCTTCGAAAGAAGGGTTAACGCTGCTCGCCATTCGGGCGCAGTGAGCGGGATCGCTGCCGCGCCCCGGCCCGATACCTGTAAGGATGGGCCTAGAAAGGAATGTCGTCGGCGCTGGCCGCGGCGACCACGAATCGGGCCACGACCTTTTTGCTCCCCGCCTTCTCGAAATCGATGTCGAGCTTGTCGCCCTCGATCCCGGTCACGACGCCATAGCCGAATTTCTGGTGGAACACCCGCGTGCCGGTTTCGAAGGCCGGGACCGCCTCGGCGTCGATCACCATGTGGCGGGCCTGGCTTGGCTGCGACACCGGCCGGGCGGCGCTGCGCGCCTGCAGCCGCTGCCAGCCCGGCGACTTGTAGACATCCGCGCGCGAGGCGCGCTCTTCGATCCCAGAGCCCCCGCCATGGGACGGCGCCGCCGCGCCATAGCCGCCGCCGCAAAGCCCGGGCGGCGTCAGCACGTCGACATGGGACGCGGGCAGTTCGTCGATAAAGCGCGACGGCAGCTGCGACTGCCAACGACCGAAAACCCGGCGGTTGGCGGCGAAGGAAATCGTGCACAGCTCTTCGGCCCGGGTCAGCCCGACATAGGCCAGCCGCCGTTCCTCCTCGAGCCCCTTCAGCCCGGTTTCGTCCATCGCGCGCTGGCTGGGAAGCAGCCCGTCCTCCCAGCCCGGCAGGAACACCACCGGAAATTCCAGCCCCTTGGCGGCATGCAGCGTCATCACCGAAATCTTGGCCCCGGCCGCCTCGCTGTCATTGTCCATGATCAGCGCGACATGTTCGAGGAAGCCCTGCAGGTTGTCGAATTCCTCCAGCGCCTTGACCAGTTCCTTTACGTTCTCCAGCCGTCCCGGCGCCTCGGGCGTCTTGTCGGCCTGCCACATCGCCGTATAGCCCGACTCGTCCAGAATGCGCTCGGCCAGTTCCACATGGCTCGACGCGGCGCCGCGCCCAAGCGGCACGGTCTCGTCATCGATCAGCGCGGCCTCATCCAGCACGACCGACGGGCCCGCGGCCCGCACCTCGCCATGCCAGCGCCCAATGGCCTCGATCAGCTTGCGCAGCTCGGCCCCGCCCTTGCCGCCCAGCCCGCCGGCCTCGAGCAGACGCCGCGCGGCCTCGACCAGCGGCACGCCCTCGGCCCGCGCCACGGACTGGATCTTCTGCTGCGCCTTGTCGCCAAGCCCGCGCTTGGGGGTGTTCACGATCCGCTCGAAAGCCAGATCGTCGGCAGGGCTGACGGCGAGGCGGAAATAGGCCATCGCATCGCGGATCTCCATCCGCTCGTAGAAGCGCGGACCGCCGATCACGCGGTACGGCAGCCCGATGGTCAGAAAGCGGTCCTCGAAGGCCCGCATCTGGTGGCTTGCGCGCACCAGAATCGCCATGTCATCCAGCGAGAAGGGCCGCATCCCGCGGCTGCCGCCCTGCAGCGCCTCGGCCTCTTCGCCGATCGAGCGGGCCTCTTCCTCGCCATCCCAATGGCCGATCAGGCGAACCTTCTCACCCTCTTCCGCCTCGGTCCAGAGCGTCTTGCCCAGCCGCCCCTTGTTGGCCGCGATCAGCCCCGAGGCGGCGGCGAGGATATGCGGGGTGGACCGGTAGTTCTGTTCCAGCCGGATCACCACAGCGCCGGGAAAATCCTTTTCGAACCGCAGGATGTTGCCGACCTCGGCGCCGCGCCAGCCATAGATCGACTGATCGTCGTCGCCGACGCAGCAGATGTTCTTGTGCCCGCCCGCCAGCAGCCGCAGCCACAGATACTGGGCCACGTTGGTATCCTGATACTCGTCGACCAGGATATAGCGGAACCAGCGCCGGTACTGGTCCAGCAGGTCGGGATGGGCCTGAAAGATCGTCACCACATGCAGCAGCAGATCGCCGAAATCGGCCGCGTTCAGGGTCTTCAGCCGCTCTTGATAGGCGGCGTACAGCTTCACGCCCCGGCCGTCGAAACCCGAGGCCTCCGACGCGGGCACCGCCTCAGGCGTCCAGGCGCGGTTCTTCCAGTGATCGAGAAGACCGGCCAGCTGGCGCGCGGGCCAGCGCTTTTCATCCATGTTGGCCGCCGCGATCAGTTGCTTCAGCAGCCGGATCTGGTCGTCGGTATCGAGGATGGTGAAGTTCGACTTGAGCCCCACCAGCTCGGCATGGCGGCGCAGCAGCTTGACGCAGATCGCGTGGAAGGTGCCAAGCCAGGGCACGCCCTCGACCGTCTCGCCCATCAGCCGCCCGACGCGCACCTTCATCTCGCGCGCGGCCTTGTTGGTGAAGGTCACCGCCAGGATCTCGTTCGGCCGGGCCTTGCCGGTGACCAGCAGATGCGCGATCCGCGCGGTCAGCGCCCGGGTCTTGCCGGTGCCCGCCCCCGCCAGCATCAGCACGGGGCCGTCCAGCGTCTCGACCGCCTGGCGCTGGGCGGGGTTCAGCCCGTCCAGATAGGGCGCCGGCCGCGCGGCCATGGCACGGACGGACAGGGGGACCTGGGCGGCGGCCTCGAAGGCGTCGAAATCGTCGATGGGACACATGGCGCCCAATCTAGCGCGCCCCGGCGACGAGTTAAAGAAGCGTTCCCCGTCCGTTCCTGTTCCGAAGCGTTTTTTGCCATCGCAGTTGCAATTTCGCGCATAAGGCGAATAGTCGGAACAAACGGGGGTGAAAGCGCGAATGAGTCGATATCGCATCCTTCTGGCAGGTCTGGGGCTGGCGACGCTGGCCGCCTGCGGCACGCCCGAGCGGCCGCAAACCGGCGTTCCCAAGGTCATCACCCCCGAGATGCTGCCCCATGCGCCCGCGGCCTCGGCGCCCGCCTGCACCGCCGAAATGGCGGCGCGATTCCATCAGCCCGAGGCGGGGATCTTCCAGATCGGCACCGGCCCCACCGCGGCCGGGTTCTGGATCGACATGAAAATGGCCGGGCGCGACGGCACCTGGCGCTGTCAGACCACGCGCGAGGGGCGTGTCGTCACCGTCACCCCGATCTCGTCGTCCTGACCGGGCCGCGCCGCGAAACAGCGGCACCGGCGGGTGCCTTGCGGCCACCGGTGCCGACCGGCACCCGTCGCGAGACAGGCATGCCCGGTCTCGGCCCCGCCCCCGCTGGCCCTTTGCTTCGCTGCAACGCAGCTTTATACCGTTAACAATCGGCTGCGCGCCGCAGTCGCAGCCCGAACCGACCCGATGGAGGCCCCGCCCTTGACCGATTTCCAGAAGATCCTCGTCGCCAACCGGGGCGAGATTGCCATTCGCGTGATGCGCGCCGCCAACGAACTGGGCAAGCGCACCGTCGCCGTCTACGCCGAGGAAGACAAGCTGGGGCTGCACCGGTTCAAGGCCGACGAAGCCTACAAGATCGGCGAGGGGCTGGGCCCGGTCCAGGCCTATCTGTCGATCGAGGAAATCATCCGCGTCGCCAAGATGTCAGGCGCCGACGCGATCCATCCGGGCTATGGGCTTCTGTCGGAAAACCCTGCTTTCGTCGAGGCTTGCGCCGCCGAGGGCATCGCCTTCATCGGCCCGAAGGCCGAGACCATGCGCGCGCTCGGCGACAAGGCCAGCGCCCGCAAGGTGGCGATCAAGGCAGGCGTGCCGGTGATCCCCGCGACCGAGGTCCTGGGCGATGACATGGACGAGATCCGCCGCCAGGCCGACGAGATCGGCTATCCGCTGATGCTGAAAGCCTCCTGGGGCGGCGGCGGGCGCGGCATGCGCCCGATCAGGGGCCCCGAGGAGCTGGCCGAGAAGGTGCGCGAGGGCCGCCGCGAGGCCGAGGCCGCCTTCGGCAATGGCGAGGGCTATCTGGAAAAGATGATCACCCGCGCCCGCCATGTCGAGGTGCAGATCCTCGGCGACCAGCACGGCACCATCTATCACCTGTGGGAACGCGACTGTTCGGTCCAGCGCCGCAACCAGAAGGTCGTCGAGCGCGCCCCCGCCCCCTACCTGTCCCATGCCCAGCGCGAAACCATCTGCAATCTCGGCAAGAAGATTGCCGAGGCGGTGAATTACGAATGCGCCGGCACCGTCGAGTTCCTGATGGACATGGAGACGGGCAATTTCTACTTCATCGAGGTCAATCCCCGCGTTCAGGTCGAACATACCGTCACCGAAGAGGTGACCGGCATCGACATCGTCCGCGCCCAGATCCTGATCGCCGAAGGCAAGAGCCTGGTCGAGGCGACCGGCGTCGCCAGCCAGTATGACGTCGATCTCAGCGGCCATGCCCTGCAATGCCGGATCACGACCGAGGACCCGCTGAACAACTTCATCCCCGATTACGGCCGCATCACCGCCTATCGCGGCGCGACCGGCATGGGGATCCGGCTGGATGGCGGCACCGCCTATTCCGGCGCGGTCATCACCCGCTATTACGATTCGCTGCTGGAGAAGGTCACCGCCTGGGCGCCGACCCCCGAGGCCGCCATCGCCCGGATGGACCGGGCGCTGCGCGAATTCCGGATCCGGGGCGTCTCGACCAACATCGCCTTCGTCGAGAACCTGCTGAAGCACCCAACTTTCCTGAACAACGAATACTCGACCCGCTTCATCGACGAGACGCCCGAGCTGTTCAGCTTCGAGAAGCGGCGCGACCGGGCGACGCGCATCCTGACCTATATCGCCGACATCACCGTCAACGGGCATCCCGAGACGACGGGCCGCGCCAAGCCGCCCGCCGAGGCCCGCGCCCTGCGCCCGCCGGTCCCCCGGCGCGAAAGCTATGCCCCGGGCACGCGCCAGATCCTCGACCAGTTCGGCCCCGAGGCGCTGGCCGACTGGATGGCCTCGCAGAAACAGCTGCTGGTGACCGACACCACGATGCGCGACGGGCACCAGTCGCTGCTGGCAACGCGAATGCGCTCGATCGACATGATCCGCGTGGCGCCCGCCTATGCCCATAACCTGCCGCAGCTCTTCAGCGTCGAATGCTGGGGCGGCGCGACCTTCGACGTGGCCTACCGCTTCCTGCAGGAATGTCCCTGGCAGCGGCTGCGCGACCTGCGCGCGGCGATGCCGAACCTGATGACCCAGATGCTGCTGCGGGGCGCGAACGGCGTCGGCTACACGATCTATCCCGACAATGTGGTGCAGGGCTTCGTCAGGCAGGCCGCCGAAACCGGCGTCGACGTCTTCCGCGTCTTCGACAGCCTGAACTGGGTCGAGAACATGCGCGTCGCGATGGATGCGGTGCTGGAAACCGGCAAGGTCTGCGAGGGCACGATCTGCTATACCGGCGACATCCTCGACCCGGCGCGGGCCAAGTACGACCTGAACTATTACGTCGCGATGGGGAAAGAGCTGAAGGCCGCTGGCGCCCATATCCTGGGGCTGAAGGACATGGCGGGTCTGCTGAAACCCGCCTCGGCCACGGTTCTGGTCAAGGCGCTGAAGGACGAGGTCGGCCTGCCGATCCATTTCCACACCCATGACACCTCGGGCATCGCCGCGGCCACCATCCTGGCCGCAGCCGAGGCGGGCGTCGATGCGGTCGATGCCGCCATGGACGCCTTCTCGGGCGGCACCTCGCAGCCTTGCCTCGGCTCGATCGTCGAGGCGCTGCGCAACACGCCCCGCGACACCGGCATCGACATGGCCGCCGTGCGCGAGATCTCGGATTACTGGGAGGCCGTGCGCCAGGAATACGCGGCCTTCGAATCGGGCCTCTCGGCGCCCGCCTCCGAGGTCTATCTGCACGAGATGCCCGGCGGCCAGTTCACCAACCTCAAGGCCCAGGCGCGCAGTCTGGGGCTGGAAGAACGCTGGCACGAGGTCGCCGAGACCTATGCCGATGTGAACCAGATGTTCGGCGACATCGTGAAGGTGACGCCCTCCTCGAAGGTGGTGGGCGACATGGCGCTGATGATGGTCAGCCAGGGCCTGACCCGCGCCGAGGTCGAGGACCCCGACCGCGACGTGGCCTTCCCGGATTCCGTCATCGACATGATGCGCGGCAATCTGGGCCAGCCTCCGGGCGGCTTCCCCGAGGCGATCCAGGCAAAGATCCTGAAAGGCGAAAAGCCCTTTACCGACCGGCCCGGCAAGCATGTGCCCCCCGCCGATATCGACAAGATCCGCGCCGAGGTCGAAGGCCAGTTCGAAGACCTGACCCTCGATAACGAGGACCTGAACGGGTACCTGATGTATCCCAAGGTCTTCACCGATTACGCCACGCGGCACCTGCAATACGGGCCGGTCCGCACCCTGCCGACCCGCACCTTCTTCTACGGGATGGAGCCGGGCGAAGAGATCGAGGCCGAGATCGACCCCGGCAAGACGCTGGAAATCCGGCTGCAGGCGGTGGGCGAGACCGCCGAGGATGGCGAGGCGCGGGTGTTCTTCGAACTGAACGGCCAGCCCCGGGTGATCCGGGTGCCGAACCGCAAGGCCAAGGCCAGCGTGGCCCGCCGCCCGAAGGTCGAGCTTGGCAACCCCGCCCATGTCGGCGCGCCGATGCCGGGGGCCGTGGCCACCG
Organism: Rhodovulum sp. BSW8; assembly: GCF_003314725.1. NCBI lineage: Bacteria > Pseudomonadati > Pseudomonadota > Alphaproteobacteria > Rhodobacterales > Paracoccaceae > Rhodovulum > Rhodovulum sp. BSW8. The sequence continues at coordinate 30,626 of NZ_QNVX01000038.1, read as the reverse complement.
TCGCGGTCGCGGCCGGGCAGGAGGTCAAGGAGGGCGACCTGCTCCTGACCATAGAGGCGATGAAGATGGAAACCGGGCTTCACGCCGAGCGCGACGGCAAGATCAAGGCTGTCCATGTCGCCCCGGGCCAGCAGATCGACGCCAAGGACCTGCTGATCGAGTTCGAGTGATCGCTGCCCGCCCGGGCCGCCCCCCCCGCCGGGCGGTTCGGGCGGTTCGGGCGGTTCGGGCGGCCGGCCCGACGACGGCACCGGGTCTTGCGCCCGGCATCTCCCGCGGTTTTTCGCATCGGGCCGAATTTTCCCCTTGCAGGCTCCGGCCGGAGTTTATAAATCCCCCCTCACCCAATGGATGCGGGCGTAGCTCAGGGGTAGAGCATTACCTTGCCAAGGTAAGGGTCGTGAGTTCGAATCTCATCGCCCGCTCCAATTTGTCTCGACAGGATCGACAGTCGCGGCACCGGACCGGTGCTCTCGCGGCTTTTGGCGCGCTTCCCCCGGGCGTTCTGCCGCGCGCCGGAACGCGCCCGTCCGTTCCCGCGATTTTCCCCTTGCAGGCCCCGGCCGGAGTTTATAAATCCCCCCTCACCCAATGGATGCGGGCGTAGCTCAGGGGTAGAGCATTACCTTGCCAAGGTAAGGGTCGTGAGTTCGAATCTCATCGCCCGCTCCAGGGGATCTCGGCCAGCGCGCAGAGACGTGTCGATGCCCTGCCTGCGGCGGCTTGACGCAACCCCTTCCTCCGACGAACAATGACCCATCGCAAGACGCGGGCAACCTCTTCGGCCCTGCCCGTCTCGATGGGAGGACTATCATGAGCCTGAAGAGCGCCGCGGCAGCGGCATGCATTTCGCTGGCAGCGGCCCTGCCTGCCCTCGCCGAAATCGACGCCCCCGAATGCGTCGCCCCGGCCCAGCCCGGCGGCGGGTTCGATCTGACCTGCCGGATCGCCCAGCAGGGGCTGGATGGCGCGTTCGGCAGGCCCATCGAGGTCACCTTCATGCCAGGCGGCATCGGCGCCGTGGCCTTCAACCAGTTCAACACCACCCGCACCGACGATTCCAACGCCATCGTGGCGTTTTCCTCGGGCTCGCTGCTGAACATCGCCACCGGCAAGTTCGGTACCTTCACCGAGAACGACGTGCGCTTTCTGGCCACCGCGGGCGCCGATTACGGGGCGGTGATCGTGCGGGCCGACAGCCCCTATGCCGACCTCGGCGCGCTGATGGACGCATTCAAGGCCGATCCCGGCAGCGTCGTGGTCGGCGCAGGCGGCTCGGTCGGGTCGCAGGACTGGATGAAGGGCGCGCTGTTGCTGAAATCGGTCGGCGCCGATCCGCGCCAGATGCGCTATGTCGCCTATGACGGCGGCGGCGACGCCATTGCCGGGCTGCTGGGCGGCGCGATCCAGGTCTATACCGGCGATGTGGGCGAGATGGCGGCGCATATCGGCGATGGCAGCATGCGCATCCTCGCGGTGCTGGCGCCCGAGCGGCTGGAGCCGCCCTTCGACGCCTATCCGACCGCGAAAGAGCTGGGCTATGACACCGAATGGACCATCATGCGCGGCTTCTACATGGGCAAGAACGTGCCCGACGCCGATTATCAGGCCTGGGCCGACGCCTTCGCCGCGGCCTACAAGACCGAGGCCTACCGGCAGGCCCGCGAAAGCAAGGGGCTGATGCCGCTCGAGCTGTCGGGTTCCGAGATGGATGCCCAGGTCAAGCAGCTGATCGGCGAGCTGCGCGACATCGCCCGCGACGCAGGCCTGATCCAGTAATCCCGAAAGCCCCACCTCCGGGTCCGGCGCTCCGTATCCGGACCCGCGCGCCGGGTGCGGCCAGCGCCGGACCCGACCCCTGCCCCTATCCCTGCCCGTTCCTGGAGAACCCCGAATGGTCGACCGCATCTTTGCCGGGCTTCTGCTGGCCGTCACGCTGGGCTATGGCTGGCTTGCCTTCACCGTCATCCGGGCGCCCTTTCAATACGACCCGCTCGGCCCCGAAAGCTGGCCCCGGATCCTGTCGGTCCTGGCCGCGCTCTGCCTCGCGGGCATTCTCTGGAAACCCGATGTCGACCGGTTCGACACCCGGGGCGGCACCTGGCTGAGGCTGGCCGCGATCGTGGCGCTTCTGGTCGGCTATGCCGGCCTCTACGAGCCGCTCGGCTTTGTGCTGGCAACGCTCCTCTTCGGCACGATCGCCGCCCGACTTCTGGGCGCGACGCTCGTTCGGGCGGGTGTCTTCGGGCTTGCAACCGGGGTGCTGGGCTATCTTCTCTGCGCCGGGCTTCTGGACCTCAACCTGCCCGAAGGCCCCCTGCCCAGGCTATAGGAGACCCTCGATGGAAACCGTCCTGAGCGGCCTTGCCACCGGCTTTGCCGTCGCGCTGACCCCGCTGAACATCTTCCTGGTGCTGATCGGCTGCTTTTCCGGTACCCTGATCGGCGCGCTGCCCGGGATCGGGCCGATCAACGGCGTGGCGATCCTGCTGCCCATCGCCTACGGGCTGGGACTGCCGCCCGAAAGCGCGTTGATCCTGCTGGCGGGCATCTATTACGGCGCCGAATATGGCGGGCGGATCTCGTCGATCCTGCTGAATGTGCCGGGCGATGCGGGCGCGGTGATGACCACGCTCGACGGCCACCCGATGGCGCTGAAGGGCGAGGCGGGACGGGCGCTGTCGCTGTCGGCCGTCGCCTCCTTCGTCGGCGGCACGCTGGCGGTGATCGGGCTGTCGCTGTTCGGGCCGCTGCTGGCGAAGTTCGCGGTCACCTTCTCGCCCGCCGATTATGTCGCACTGATGGTCTTCGCCTTCGCCTCGCTGGCCTCGCTGGTCGGCCGGAACGGGATCAAGACCCTTCTTGGCGCGGTGATCGGGCTGATGCTGGCCACCATGGGGATCGACGCCAATACCGGCGTGCCGCGCTACACCTTCGGCATCCCCGACCTTCTGGCGGGCATCGACTTTCTGGTGGTGGTGATCGGGCTCTTCGGCATGGCCGAGCTTCTGCACCTGGTCGAACAGCAGGTCTCGGGGCGGCTGAAGACGCTGCCGGTCGACCGGTCCTTCCTGCGCCGCGCCGATCTGCTGCGCACCCGCTGGACGATCCTGCGCTGCTCGGTGATCGGCTTCTTCATCGGCATTCTGCCCGGCACCGGCGCCTCGGTCGCCTCGGCCGTGGCCTATGGCACCGAAAAGCGGCTCGCGGGCAAGTCGGGCGCAAGCTTCGGCACCGGCGACATGCGCGGGCTGGCCGCGCCCGAGGCGGCCAACAACGCCGCGGCGGGCGGCGCGCTGGTGCCGATGCTGACGCTGGGCATCCCCGGCTCGGGCACCACGGCGATCCTGCTGGGGGCGCTTCTGATGTTCAACGTCCAGCCCGGACCGCTGATGTTCACCCAGCGCCCCGAGATCGCCTGGGGCCTGATCGCCTCGATGTATCTGGGCAATGTGGCGCTTCTGATCATCAACCTGCCGCTGGTCGGGCTGTTCGCGCGGATGCTGACCCTGCCACAGCATTACCTGACGCCGCTGATCGCGATGCTGGCCTTCGTGGGCGTCTATTCCATCGTCGGCAACCCGTTCGACCTGTACCTCATCATCCTGCTGGGGATCTTCGGCTGGGTGCTGCGCAAGCTCGATTTCAGCCTGGCCCCGGTGATCCTGGGCTTCGTGCTGGGCAGCCTCTTCGAAAACAACCTGCGCCGGGCGCTGTCGATCTCGGCGGGCGACTGGGGGATCCTGATCGAGGACTGGAAAAGCATCGCGCTGTACGGCCTGGCGGCTCTCGTCGTGATCCTGCCCGCCTGGGCCGGCCGGCGCAGCGCGCGCGCCGCGGCCGACGCCGTCGAGGACTGACGGAGGCGCTTTGGCTAGAAGGGCAGCGGCGAGACCCCGATCACCGGGCGATGGGCCGCCAGAAGCCCCGCCCACAGCAGAAGGCCCAGTCCCGGCCGCCAGAGCGGCGGCGGCCCCGACGGGCGCCAGCGCCCCGAAACGAGCGCCGCCAGCGGCAGGGTCGCGGTGCGCGCGGCAAGGCGGTCCCAGTCGCGGCCCATCCGGCGCCGGTTCCGCCGGTCGATGACGACCGTTCCGGCCAGCGCAAATCCCGCGAAGCCGCCGAACAGCAGCAGATGCGCCAGATCGGGGTTGGCCACGGCATGGGCCAGCGCCCAGAGCGCCAGCGCCACGGGCAGCGGATGCCGGGTCACCCCGACGATGCCCGGCCGCGCCGGATCGAACCGCGCATCGCCCGCGCCGCCAAAGCTCAGCGGGTTCGGCGCGCCCAGCGCGCCCGCGATCAGCAGGCAGACGACCGGCATGACCAGATTGGGCAGCCAGGGCTGCCAGGGCGCGGGCGGCCAGAGCGCGACGAAAGGCGCGCGCCCCGCCGCCACGATCAGCCAGGCCAGAAGCGCCAGCGAGACCGCGACATAGGCCGCCAGATAGCCCTTTTGCCCGAGTGCCCCGGTCAGCCGCGCCTTGACCCCGGGCCGCGCGGGCACCGCATGGGACAGAAGAAACAGCGCGAAGGCCGTCGCGAATTCCGCCCAGCCGCCCATCAGAGCCCCCCGACAACGCCCACCCGCCCCGGTGGGCGGGCACAGGCGGATCTTGCACGGGGTCGGCCGATCATTCCGGTCCCTTTCGCGGTATTTCGGGCGACGCCCAGCATCTCAGCCGCCGCCACGGAAGGAAACCCCCGCGCCCCGCCCCACCCGAATTTTGCACGGGGCCGGGAACCGATGGCGCGCCAAGGCGTTGAACCGGGACGATAGCGGACAGGGTCACGTTCACGGATGCACCTCGGGCCGGCCCCCTCGCCGGCCTCTTGAATGGCCTCCCCCCGCCGTCGCGGCCCGGGCGCACGTCCCCGCCCGGGCCGTATTTCCCCGACCTCCCAGAACATATCGCCCCGCGCCCCCGCTCAGCCCGCCAGCGCCTCTTCCAGCTCGCGCGCCAGACGCTGCTTTTCCTCGGCCCGGGGCGGCGAGAACCGCGCCAGCAGCAGATAGGCGACCGGCGTCAGATACAGCGTCGAGAGCGTGGCCAGCCCCAGCCCGCCGACGATGACCCAGCCCAGCGCCTCGCGCGCCTCGGCCCCCGCCCCCGAGGACAGGATCAGCGGCACGCCGCCCAGCACGGTCGAGACCATGGTCATCATCACCGGCCGCAGCCGGATCGTCGCCGCGTCATAGATCGCGTCGCGCACCGTCGCGCCGCCGTCGCGCAGCTGGTTGGCAAACTCGACGATCAGGATGCCGTTCTTGGCCATGATGCCGACCAGCATCACCAGCCCGATCTGGCTGTAGACATTGAGGCTTTGCCCGGTCACGAGCAGCGCGAAGATGGCGCAGGCCAGCCCCAGCGGCACCGTCGCCATCACCACGATGGCCGAGATGAAGCTTTCGAACTGCGCGGCCAGCACCAGGAACACCACCGCGATGGCAAAGCCGAAGATCAGCAACAGCCCGGAATTGGTCTCGTCCATGGTGGCCGCCGCGCCCTTGGGCAGGATGCGGTTGTCATCGGACAAAAGCCCGTCCGACAGCTGGACGATCCGCTCGAAGGCACCGCCCAGCGACTGGCCCGGCCCCAGATCGGCCGAGATCGACACCGCGCGGCTTTGATCCAGCCGGTCGAGATCGGGCGCGACGGGCCGTTCCTCAAGCCGCACGAAGGTCGACATCGGCACCATCCGCCCGCCCGCGCTTTTGACGAAGATGTTCTCCAGATCGCCCGGGTCATCGACCGGCTCGGCCGAGGACACAAGCTGCACGTCGTAATTCTGGTCGCCGACGAAGACCGAAACGACGCTGCGCCCGTTCAGAAAGGCCCGAAGCGCCTCGCCCAGCCCCGAGATGTCGATGCCCAGATCGGCCGCGCGGGTGCGGTCGACCTCGACGAACAGCTCGGGCTGGGTGCGCTCGAAATCGAGCCGGACCTCGCCGAAGGCGCCATCATCCTGCATCCGCTCGACCAGCGCCTGGGCGGTCTCGGCCAGCCGGTCGTAGCTTTCTCCGGTCAGCGCCACGCTGATGCCGCTGCCAGCGCCGCGAATGCCCAGCGAATTGGGCTGGATCGCAAAGGCGCGCACCCCGATCACGCCGCGCAGCCGGGCGTTGATATCGGTCACGATCTCGTCCTGGCTGCGCGCGCGCGCCTCCCAGGGGGCAAGCGTGAAGACCATGAACCCGCGGCTGTCCGACCCGCCCGAGCCCGCGATGGAAAAGATGTTGACGATCTCGCCATTGTCGCGCAGCGGCGCGATGGCGTCTTCGATCTCGGCAATCTTGGACTGGGTATAGTCCAGCGACACGCCCTGCGGCGCCTGGATGCGCAAAAGCGCGACCGACCGGTCCTCCTTGGGCGTCAGCTCCTGCCGCACGCCCCCCGCCACAAGGACGGCGGTCGCCGCGAACAGCCCCGCGCCCAGCACGACCACGACGGGCATGGCCAGCGCCCAGCCGAGGGTGCGGCGATACAGCCCGCCCAGCGCGGCGCCGATCCGCGCGCCAAGGCCCCGCTCGGTCCCGGGCGCGCGGGCCAGCATCCGGCTGGCCAGCACCGGGCACAGCGTCAGCGCCACCACCGAGGAAATCGCCACCGCCATCGCCAGCGTGAAGCCGAATTCGCGGAACAGGCCGCCCGCCTGCCCCGGCAGGAACGACAGCGGCACGAAGACCGCGGCCAGCGTCGCCGTGGTGGTGACGACCGCGAAAAAGACCTGCTTGGTCCCCAGCACGGCGGCGGCGCGCGGCCCCATCCCCTCGGCCCGGCGGCGAACGATGTTTTCCAGCACCACAATGGCGTCGTCGACCACCATGCCGGTCGCCAGCACCAGCGCCAGCAGCGTCAGGATATTGACCGAGAAGCCCACCAGATAGATCGCGGCCAGCGTGCCGATCAGCGAAACCGGCATGGTCAAGGCCGGGATCAGCGTCGCGCGGATGTCGCGCAGGAACAGGAAGATCACCAGAACCACGATGGCGACCGCCAGCCCCAGCGTGTACAGCACCTCGGCGATGGCGCCCTTGATGAAGACCGCGTCGTCCGAGGTGACGAAGATCGAGATGTCGTCGGGCAGGCTGCGGTCCAGCTCGGCCACCGTGCGGCGCACCTCGCGCGAGATGTCGAGCGTGTTGCTGCCCGCCTGCCGGATCACGCCCATGCCGATCCCGGTCCGGCCATTGGCGCGCAGCACCGAGGTATTGGGCTCGGGGCCGAGATCGACCCGCGCGACGTCGCGCAGGAAGACGTTGGGGGCGATCCGCAGATCCTCGAAGGCCTCGGCCGACACGACCATGGCGGTGGTGCGCACGCTGAGGCTCTGCCGCCCGCCCTCCAGATCGCCCGCGGCGGCATTGAAGCCCGCATCGGACAGCGCCTCGGCCAGATCGGCCAGCGTCAGCCCGCGGCTCGCCAGCCGGGCCTGATCGACATCGACCCGGAAGATCGGCGCCCGGTCGCCATAGACCTGCACATCGGCCACGCCCGGCAGCGACACGATCCGGTCCTCGATCCGGTCCTCGACGATCTCGGTCAGCGCCTCGGCCGAGCGCCGGGACGAGGTCACCGCGACCCGCAGCACCGGCTGGGCATCGGCATCGGCCTTGACCACGCGCGGATCGTCGGCCTCGTCGGGCAGGTCGCGCTGGATCCGGGCGACGGCATCGCGGGTGTCGCTCGCGGCGACGTCGATATCGACGTTTTCGGCGAATTCCAGCGTCGCCCGGCTGCGCCCGAAGCGCGAATTCGATTCGATCGAGCGGATGCCCGACACCCGGCCGACCGCCCCCTCGATCCGGCTGGTGATTTCCTGGTCGATGGTCTCGGGGGCGGCGCCGGTGAACTCGGTGGTGACGGTGACGACCGGGCGGTCGACATTGGGCAGCTCGCGGATCTCGACCCCGAAGAGCGCGGCCAGCCCCGCCAGGACGATCAGCGCGCTGACCACCAGCGCCAGGATCGGGCGGCGGACGAACAGCGACGTGCCGCCGGATTCCGCCTCGCGCATCGCCTCTTGCAGCATGGCGTCGCCTCCCTAGCCCGCATCGCCCGGCGGGCGCGGCAGGCCAAGCCCCGCCTGCGGCCCGACGATGCGCAGTTCGGCGCCCTCGCGCAGCGTCTGCAACCCCTCGACCACCACCGGCTCGCCGACCGTCAGATCGGCCTCGACCAGCACGCTGTCGGCGTTGCGCTGGCGGATCGCCACCGGCACCCGCGCCGCGCGCCCGTCGCGCACCGCCCAGACATAGGCGCCCGCGCTGGACCATTGCACCGACAGCGGATCGACCACGGGAAGCGGTTCGCCTTCGAAACTCAGCGTCACCTCGAAGGACATGCCCCCGCGCAGAAGATCGTCGGTATTGTCGAGTTCGCCCTGCACCCGCAGCGTGCGGCTGGCCGCGTCGACGGCATTGTCGATGGCATGAACCCGGCCCTTCAGGGTCAGGTCGGGCATGCCCAGCGGCCGCGCGGTCAGCGGCAGCCCCTCCCTGATCTGGCCCACCACCCGTTCGGGGACGTGAAAGTCGATCAGGATGCGGCTGCGGTCGGCGATGGTCGCCAGCGCGTCCTGGCTGGACACCCGGTCGCCCACCGCGATGTCGAGAACCCCCGCCCAGCCCGCGAAGGGCGCGCGCACGGTGCGTTCGGACAGATCGAATTCGGCCTGGCGCAGTTCCAGCTCGGCGGTGCGAAGCGCCAGATCGGCCTCGCGCCGCCGCACCTCGGTCACAGCGCCGGTGGTTTCCAGCCGGGTCACCCGGTCGGCCTCGTCCCGGGCATCCTCCAGCACCAACTGTGCGCGGTCGAGTGCGATCCGCTCGGCCTCGTCGTCGAGCCGCACGATCAGAGCGCCCGCCGCCACCCGTTCGCCGTCGCGAATGCCGATCTCGACCACCTCGCCCGCGACCTTGGACCGCACCGTCACCGCGCGCAGTGCCCGGCCGTCGCCGATGGCGGCCACCCGGTCCTGGATGCGGCCCTCGCCGACCTCGGACACGGTGACAGCGGCGGGGCCGCCCGGCCGGGCACCCGACCCCGCGGTCCCGGCAGGCGCGGCCGGATCGAGCCCGATCAGCGCGGACACGCCCAGACGGTCAAGCACCGGCCGCGCCCCGGGCACGAAGGCGATCCAGAGCGCGAGCGTCCCTGCCAGGAGCAGGACGGAGAACCCGATTTGCCGTACCATGCACCTTCCCGTGGAAGCGGTCCCGAGACGATCCTAATCGCTCCTGCGCAAGATAGGGAGCTATTGCGCGATTAACAGACGCGACAACGCCTTGCCGGGTCCGCTTTCGCCGCAGCACGTCATCTGCCCCGCAACCGTCGCGCAACCGTCGCGCGACAGCCGTGCGACCGGATGCCCCCTGCGGCAGCGCGTCCCGCGACCGCAAAGACAGGCCATTGTCACGGAATTTTCTTGCAGCGACTCACGAAAAGCCCCATATGGCACGGCGCGACGTTACCTCTATCGACCACTGTCTTCGCTCAAGCGGCCGTCAGTACCTCGATCGATCCCTGACGAGCCGAGCCGCTGCACTTCCGCGAGCGGCACCACATGAGGAGACACACGGATATGGCTACCGGCACCGTGAAATGGTTCAACAGCACCAAAGGCTTCGGCTTCATCGCCCCGGACGGCGGCAAGAAGGACGTGTTCGTGCACATCTCTGCCGTGGAACGCTCGGGCCTGACCGGCCTGCAGGACGGCCAGAAGGTCTCGTTCGAGATCGAAGCCGGCCGCGACGGCCGTGAATCGGCTGTCAAGCTGGTCGCTCTCTAAGACCGCAGACACACGACGGGCCGGACGCGCCTTTCGCGCAGCCCGGCCCGATTGCCGTTGATCCACCGCCCCTGCCGGGTGGTGAGATCCGGTGTTTTTACGATCAGATCATGGCCCAGTCGGTAAAGCGCCAGGTCGGCGGCGTTTCCCGTTCGTCCCGGGGCTTCGGGGCGCGGCGTTCGCGTTTGCGGGTCATTTTCGTCTCCCTTCTATGGTTTTTGCGGTCGCGACAGATCCTCAACGCGGCCCGGCGCGATCCCGTTGCCCGGACGAAGTCACAGCGGCTCACAATTCTGTCAGCCCCGCCCTGTGCCCCCCGCTCCCGGCTGCGGACCGGACGATCCTGCCCCCTCCGCGTCAACGCATGGTCAATCCCGCCCCGCCCCCCCGCCGTTGACCGGATTCCCGTCCCGGTGTAGGCCGAGGCGACCGGCCGCATGCGGCCGCAGACGGGGGAGACAGGGATGGAACCGGGACGACGCCTTGCCGGGCTGCTGGCCACGGCCGCCGCCGCGATCTGGACCGCCGGGGCCGCGCTGGCGCAGGATTACACCTTCAAGCTGCACCATTTCCTGCCCGCGACCTCGCCCACCCAGACCGAGACGCTGGCCCCCTGGGCGCGCGCGGTCGAGGCCCGCTCGGGCGGCCGGGTCAGGATCGAGATCTATCCCTCGATGACGCTGGGCGGGCGCCCGCCCGAACTGGTCACCCAGGCCCGCGACGGGGTCGTGGACCTGATCTGGGTGGTGAACGGCTACACCCCGGGGCTGTTCCCCCGGACCGAGGTGATGGAACTTCCGAACGTCTATGTGAACGATCCGGGCGCGGCCAATCTGGCCCTGGCCGATCTGTTCGAGACCGACCTCAAGCCCGACTACAAGGGCCTTGAGGTGATGTTCCTGCATGTCCATGCCGGCAACGGCATCGCGCTGCGAGGCCCCGAGGTGCATGCGCCCGCCGATCTGGCGGGCCGCAAGATGCGCATTCCGTCGCGCACCGGCGCCTGGGTGCTTGAGGCGCTGGGCGCGGTGCCGGTGGCGATGCCGGTGCCCGAGCTGCCGCAGGCGCTGCAGAAGGGTGTGGTCGATGGCGCGCTGGTGCCCTTCGAGATCGTGCCCGCGCTGAAGCTGCAGGACCAGACCGACCGGCTGATCGAGGGCGACCGCAACACCCGCTTCGGCACCACCACCTTCCAGCTTTCGATGAACAAGGCGCGCTGGGACAGCCTGCCGCCCGAGATCCAGACCGCGTTCCGCGAGGCCTCGGGGCCCGAATGGCTGGCCGAGCTGGGCCGGATCTGGCGTGCCACCGAAGAGACCGGTGTTGCCCTCACCACTGCTGTGGGCAAGGCCCATCAGGTGCTGAGCCCCGCCGAAACCGAAGCCTTCCGCACCGCGCTCGAGCCCGTTGTCGAGCGCTGGATCGAGGATGCCGACCGCCGCGGCATCGACGGCGCGGGTCTGGTCGCCCGCGCCCGCGCCGCAGTGGCGGCCCATGCCAGCCGATGAGGCTGCGGCGCGCGCTGGCCGCCGCGGCCGAGATCTGGGCGATCCTCGGCGGGCTGGTGCTGGCGGGCGTGGTCGGGCTGAACCTCGCCTCGATCCTCGGCGGCCTGCTCGGCCACCCGATCCCGGGCGATTTCGAGCTGACCGAGATCGGCACCGCCATCGCCGTCTTCGCCTTCCTGCCCTGGTGCCAGCTGACCCGCGCCAATGTCACCGCCGATGTCTTCACCATGGGCGCCTCGCGGATCTGGGTCGCGCGGATGAGCCTGACCGGATCGCTCGCCGCCCTGACTGTCGCCGGGGTGCTCTTGTGGCGCATGAGCCTCGGACTCGGCGATCAGCGCGCCTATGGCTACACGACGGCGATCCTGCAGATCCCGCTTTGGCCCTGTTTCCTGCCGGTGCTGGTGTCGCTGGCGCTGCTGGCGCTGGCCGCGGTGGCGACGCTGACCGAGGACGCCGCCACCGCGCGCGGGAGGCGGAATGCCTGACCCGATGATGCTGGGCCTGATCGGGCTTGGCGCGCTGGTCCTGCTGATCGCGGCGCGGATGCCCATCGCCCATGCGATGATCCTGGTGGGCGGCGCGGGTATCGCCGCGCTGAACGGTCCGGCGCTCTTGCTCAATCAGCTCAAGACGCTGGCCTGGGGCCAGTTCTCGATCTACGACCTCTCGGTCGTGCCGCTCTTCGTGCTGATGGGCGCGCTTGCCGGGCGGGCGGGACTGTCGGCCGCGCTGTTCCGGGCGGGCGCGGCCTGGCTGGGCTGGATGCGCGGCGGCACCGCGATGGCCGCCATCGCCGCCTGCGCGGGCTTCGGCGCGGTTTGCGGCTCGTCGCTCGCCACCGCCTCGACCATGGGCAAGGTCGCCCTGCCCGAGTTGCGGCGGCAGAACTATTCGGGCGCGCTGGCCACCGGCACGCTGGCGGCGGGCGGCACGCTCGGCATCCTGATCCCGCCCTCGGTGGTGCTGATCCTCTATGCGATCCTGGTCGAGGCCAATGTGGTCACCATGTTCATGGCCGCGCTCTTGCCCGGCGCGCTGGCGGTGCTGCTGTTCCTGCTGACCATCGCGGGCTATGTCGCGCTGCGACCCGGGTCCGGGCCCGCCCATGCCCCGGCCGGGCGGGCCGAGTTCCGCGCCGCGACCCTGGGCGTGCTGCCGGTTCTGGGCATCTTCGCGCTGGTTCTGGGCGGCATCTATCTGGGGCTTTACAACCCGACGCCGGGCGCCGCCATGGGCGTCGCGCTGGTCTGGGCCTATGGCACGTTCCGGGGACGTCTGCGCCTTGCCGCGCTGCGCGCCTCGGTGCTGGAGACCGCCGCGACCTCGGGCATGATCTACCTGATCCTGCTGGGCGCCGAGCTGATGAAGATCTTCATGGCCCGCGCGGGCCTGCCCCAGGCGGGGGCCGAGTGGATCGCGGGCGCCGGGCTTGCGCCGCTCGCGGTGCTGGTCCTTCTGCTGGCCGCGCTGATCGTGCTGGGCTGCCTGATGGACAGCCTGTCGATGATCCTGCTGGTGGTCCCGTTCTTCTGGCCGGTGCTGGTCGAGGTCAATGGCGGGCTTTACCAGATGGCCGAGGGCTCGGGCTTCGGCATGGGCACCGAGGACTTGAAGATCTGGTTCGGCGTCCTCGCCCTGATCGTCGTGGAACTGGGGCTGATCACCCCGCCGGTCGGCATGAATGTCTTCGTGATCTCGTCGCTCGCCCGCGACGTGCCGATGGCCGAAACCTTCCGGGGCGTGCTGCCCTTCTTCCTGGCCGAGCTTTTCCGCGTGGGCCTCTTGCTGGCCTTCCCGGCGCTGGTGCTGTGGCTGCCGCGCGTCCTTGGCGGCTGAGCGGATCAGTCCAGCGTATCAGTCCAGCGTCTTGCGGAACCGCGTCAGCGCCGCCAGCGCCAGCACCAGCACGAAAAGCCCCAGCACCAGGAACGACCCCGAAACCGTCGCAAGCCCAGCCCCCTTCAGCATCACCGCCCGGATCAGCCGCAGGAAATGGGTCAGCGGAAAGATCTCTCCCAGCGCCTGCGCCCAGCCCGGCATGCCGCGATAGGGAAACATGAACCCCGACAGCATCAGCGAGGGCAGGAAGAAGAAAAAGGTGATCTGCATCGCCTGCATCTGGGTCCGGGCCACCGTCGAGATCAGATAGCCGAGGATCACCAGCGCCATCACGAAGACGAAGACCCCCGCGAGGATCAGGGTCAGACTGCCGACGAAGGGCACGCCGAAGACCAGCCTTGACGCCGCCAGCACCACCACGACCTGCACCGCCCCCACGCCGAGATAGGGTACGATCTTGCCCAGCATGACCTCAAGCGGCGTCGCAGGCATCGACAGCAGGTTCTCCATGGTGCCGCGCTCGGTCTCGCGGGTCAGCGCCATCGCGGTCATCATCACCATGGTCAGCTGCAGGATCACCCCCAGAAGCGCCGGCACGATGTTGTATTGCGTGACCCCCTCGGGGTTGTAGCGGCGATGCACGACGACCGACAGCCCGGGCGCGGGCGCCGCCACCCCGGCTTCGCGCGACAGCGCCTGCCCCGCCACCGTGCCCAGGGTCGAGATCGCGCCAGAGGCGACCGAGGGGTCGGTCGCGTCCGCGTCGATCAGGATCGAGGGGCTTTCGCCCCGCATCACCCGGCGCCCGAAATCCGACGGGATCGTCACCACGAAGGACACGTCGCCCCGCGCGATCATCCGCTCGGCCTCGGCCGCGGTCGCGTCGGGCGCGACGAAGCGGTAATAGCCGGTCAGTTCCAGCGCCGAGACCATCGCCCGGGTGAACCGGTCCTGGGTCGGCGCGACAAGCGCGGCGGGCAGCTCCTTGGGGTCGGTGTTGATGGCAAAGCCGAACAGCATCAGCTGGACCAGCGGGATCCCCAGCATCATGCCGAAGGTCAGCCGGTCGCGGCGCATCTGGATCGTCTCCTTGGCCAGCAGCGCCATGAGACGCCCGAAGGACAGCACCCGCCCGATCATGCGGTATCCCTCGCCTCGCCCATCAGCTTGATGAAAACGTCCTCGAGGCTGGTCTCGGCCGGGTCGATCCGCGCGCCCATCTCGGCCGCCACCGGGGCGACCGCCCGGCGCAACCGGTCGGGATCGCGGCCCACGACATGCAGCGTCGCACCGAAATGGGCGACCTGCTCGACGCCCTCGGCGCCGTCAAGCGCGCGCGCCGCCTCTGCGGTCCGCCCGCCGGTCAGCACCAGCGTCGAAAGCCCCGCGCCCGCCACCACCTCGGCCACCGTGCCATGCGCGACCAGCCTGCCGTAAGAGATATAGGCGATGCGGTGACAGCGCTCGGCCTCGTCCATGTAATGGGTCGAGACCAGCACCGTCAGCCCTTCGGCCGCGCGGGCATGGATCTCGTCCCAGAATTCGCGCCGGGCCTTGGGGTCGACCCCGGCGGTGGGCTCGTCCAGCAGCAACAGGTCGGGCTTGTGCATGAGGCAGGCCGCCAGCGCCAATCGCTGCTTCCAGCCGCCCGACAGCGCCCCGGCCAACTGGCCCCGGCGCGAGGTCAGCCCCAGATCGGCCAGCGTGTCGCGCACGGCGCGGGCCACCGGGCGCATACCGTAAAGCCCGGCGACAAAGCGCAGGTTCTCTTCGATGGTGAGGTCTTCGTAGAAGGAAAACCGCTGGGTCATGTAGCCGACCCGGCGCTTGATCGCCCGGCGTTCGCGGCGGATGTCATGGCCCAGCACCCGGCCCTCGCCGCCATCGGGTTCCAGAAGCCCGCACATCATCCGGATCGTGGTGGTCTTGCCCGACCCGTTCGGCCCCAGAAACCCCGCGATCTCGCCGCGTGCGACCGACAGCGTCACCCGGTCCACCACCACCCGGCCGCCGAAACGCTTGGTCAGACCGGTGACGGCGATCGCAGGTTCGGGAACAGGTTCGGGGGAGGGGTCGGTCATCTGCCGGGCTCCGCCAGCCGCACATCGACGATCTGGCCGGGCTTCAGCCCCCCGGCCCCCGGTTCGGCCCCCGGTTCGGCCTCAGGTTCGGTCCCCTGCTCAGGCCGCGCCTCGACCAGATAGACCAGCTTCTGGCGGCTCTCGAGCGAGTAGATCACCGGCGGCGTGAACTCGGCGGCCTCGGAGATATAGGTGATGCGGGCCGACAGGCCCGGCGCGCAGCCGTCGCAGCCGACCGCCAGCCGGTCGCCCACCGCCACCGATGACAGCGCGGGTTCGGGGATATAAAGCCGCAGCTTGACGGCGCCCTCGCCCAGAACCGACAGCACCGGCGCCGAGGGTCCGGCGATCTCGCCCGCCGTGCGGATCACGTCGAAGACGGTCACCGGCTGGTCGAGGCTCAGCGTCCGCTTGTCCAGGGCCCAGCTGGCCCTGTCGCGGGCGGCGCGAGCGCCCAGCACCGCAGCCTCGGCCTCGGCGATGGCCTGCGGGCGGGCGGGCAGCCGCGCGACCGCCAGATCGGCCTCGACCTGGGCCACGCGGGCATGGGCGACCTCGGCCGCGGTGATCGCGTCGTCGCGGTCGGCCTCGTTGGCAACGCCCCGGGCGGCCAGCCGGGTCATCCGTTCGCGCTGTCGGTCGGCCTCGGCGGCCTCGGCCCGGGCCGAGGCCAGCGTCGCCTCGATCACCCGGATCTCTTCGGGGCGCTTTCCCTGGCGCAGGTCGGCCAGATGGCTTTCGGCCTGGGCCTCGGCGGCGGCAGCCTCGGTCAGCGCGATCTCGGCATCGCGGCGTTCCATCCGCGCCAGCACCGCGCCCGCCGGGACCCGGTCGCCGCGCGCCACAGCGACGGAAACGATCTGCGCGGTCTCGACCGGGGCGACCAGGGTGAATTCGCCCTCGACATAGCCGGTCGCCAGCGGCGGCGGCACACAGGCCAGGAGCAGCGCGGACAGGACGGGAAGCGCGCAGAGAAACCCGATCATCGGCGGTGACTTTCGATCATGGCGGAAAGGTTCGCGGCCAGCAGCCCGGCGATGGCCTCGGCCTCGTCCGGCCCGACGGCGGCCCAGTCCAGCCGCCGGGCGATCACTGGCTGGGCGATGCGGAAATAGACAGCCTGGCCGATGGCGGCGAACACCGCCAGCTTGACCGCATCGCTTTCGGCCGGTTGCCCGGTCGCCCGCCCCCAGAGCGCGCAAAGCGCGCGGTGGCGGGGTTCCAGCACCGAGGCATAGATCACGTCGGCGGCCTCGCCCGGGTCGGTCAGCTCGCGCAGCATGAAGGCCACCGCATCCGCGGCCGCCGGGTCCGCGACGATGAAGCGGACAAAGCGGCGCAGCGCGGCGTCCAGCAGCGCCTGCGCCGCTTCGGGCGTCTCGGGCAACTCCCCGGCCCCGCCAAGCGGCCCGATGGCGCTGCCGATCCGCTGGGCCACGGCCTCGGCACAGGCCCGGCGCAGCCCGGCCTTGCCGCCGAAATGATAGGCGATGGAGGCGACATTCGTTCCGGCCCGCGCGGCGATCTCGCGGGTCGAGGTCGAGGCAAAACCGCGATGGCCGAACAGATGGAGGGCGGCCCCGATCAGGGTCTCGGGCGTGCTGCGGGGGGCGGGATCGTCGGACATGGCCGGACATTAATCAAACGATTGACCAAATTCAATCGTTTGATTGACCCCGGCCCGCAGCCCCTCAGACCGGCGCCAGCAAGGCGTTCTGGTCGACGAGGAAGCGTTCCGACATGGCCAGACAGGCGCCGCCCAGGGCGCGCGCATCGGGGCCGACGGTGCCCGCCAGGATCGCCGGCGGCCGGATGCCCGTCGTGTCGATCCGGCCGAAGGCCACGCGCACCTCCTCGACCAGCCGGGCCCGGACCGAGGACGGCATCCAGCCGTCGATCAGCGCCGCGCCGATATCGAGCACCGATCCGGTGGCGGCGATGGCCACCGCGATGGCCTGCGCGGCCAGCAGGATCCATTCCTGCAAGATGATCTCGTCGATCGCCCAGGCGTCGGGCGAGGTCCAAAGCGCCTCGGCATCCTCGTTGTTCTCGGCCAGCATCCGTTCCAGCGTCGCCAGCGAGGCCACGTCGATAAGCTGCGCGCTTTTGCGGCTTTCGGACTGAACCGGCATCGAGCCCAGCGCCCCGGCATTGCCGGTGCTGCCGGTGAACAGGCTGCCATTGAGCACGATGCCGCCGCCGATGAAATAGCCGATGAAGAAATGGACGAAATCGGGCGGCACCTCGGCGCTGCCCAGCACAAGCTCGGCACCGCAGGCGGCCGAGGCATCGTTCTGCAGATAGACCGGAAATTCGACCCGCTCGGCCAGTTCGGTCCGCACATCGCGCACCCGCCAGGCATCCATGTCCGCGCGCGGCGCCCCGATCGACTGGATCCAGTCCCACATCTGGAACGGAATCGCGATGCCCAGACCCGAGATCCGGTCCGCATGGGACTGCGGCAACTGCCCCATGATCTCGTCCATCCCGGCCAGCGCGAACCGCAGCACCGAATCGGGCGTCGGATAGGCATGGCGCGCGCCGACCCGGGCCAGCACATCGCCCAGGAAATCGGTCAGCACCAGTTGCAGGCTGCGCCGCCCGACCTTGAGCCCGAAGAAGAAGGCCCCGTCCGCCGCCAGCCCGATCGGGACCGAGGGCTGGCCCACCTTGCCGCGCACCGGCTCGCTGCGCACCAGCAGCCCGTCGGCCTCGAGCGCCCGCATGATCACCGAAACGGTCTGCGCCGACAGCCCGGTCATGCGCGCGATCTGCGCCTTGGGCAACGGTCCGGTCCGGCGCAGGATGGTCAGCACAAGCCGTTCGTTATGCGCCCGCATCCCGCTTTGATTGGTCCCGCGGACCATGGGCCGTTGCAGCAGCGCAAGCTTGTTCACAGGCGTCTCCATCCCAAAACCCCCGCCAAAATGCCTATGGCATGCCAGCTTGTCAATAAATAATTCATGTAGTCTTATTTATTGACAAAAGCCCTCCGACTGCCGCCAAATTCCCTCGACCCGGAACCGGAAGACCGGCCGAGTCGCTGCTTTGGGAGGTAAGACAATGCCACGACCCGCCAGAAGGCCGGGCCTGGCGCTGGGGGGTATTGCCCTTGCGCTTTTGTGTTCCGGGGCGGCCGCAGCCGATCCCGTCGGGGCCTGCCTGATCACCAAGACCGACACCAACCCGTTCTTCGTCAAGATGCGCGAGGGCGCGGCCGCCAAGGCCCGCGAACTGGGCATCGACCTCGACAGCTATGCCGGCAAGGTGGACGGCGACAACGAGACCCAGGTCGCGGCCATCGAGACCTGCATCGCCAATGGGGTCAAGGGCATCCTGCTGACAGCGTCGAACACCTCGGCCATCGTGCCCGCGGTGCGGCAGGCGCGCGATGCGGGCATTCTGGTGATCGCGCTCGACACGCCGCTCGACCCGATCGAGGCGGCGGACATGACCTTCGCCACCGACAATTTCAAGGCGGGCGAGCTGATCGGCCAATGGGCGCGCGCCCGGCTTGGCGCCGAGGCGGACACCGCCCGGATCGCGCTTCTGGATCTCGACATCAGCCAGCCCACGGTGGGCGTGCTGCGCGACCAGGGCTTCCTGCAGGGCTTCGGCATCGACATTGCCGATCCGAAGAAATGGGGCGACGAAAGCGACCCGCGGATCGTCGGACACGATGTCACCCAGGGCAATCAGGAGGGCGGACGGCGCGCGATGGAAAACCTGCTGGCGACCGATCCGTCGCTGAGCCTTGTCTACACCATCAACGAACCGGCCGCCGCCGGAGCCTTCGAGGCGCTGAAGGCGGTCGGTCGCGACGGCGCCGTCACCATCGTCTCGGTCGATGGCGGCTGCCCCGGCGTCGAAAACGTCAAGGCGGGCGTGATCGGCGCCACCTCGCAGCAATACCCGCTGCTGATGGCCTCGAAGGGCATCGAGGCCATCGCCGCCTTCGCGCGGGACGGCACCCGCCCCGAGGCCACCGAGGGCAAGAACTTCTTCGACACAGGCGTCACCCTCGTCACGGACGCGCCGGTCGAGGGGGTCGAGTCGATCTCGGCCGAAGAGGCGCTCGGCCTCTGCTGGGGCTGACCGCCCCCCTCCCCGCCCGGGCGGGGAGGCACCAACCGCCCTGCCGGAGCCGGACCGCTCCAGGGGAAGGAGGAACCATGTCGTCGCAAGCCGAGCCGACAGAGGATTTCGAGGGCATCGCGGCCCGCGCCCCGAACCGGCATGCGGCCTTCCAGCCGCATCGCAAGGGCGCGATGGGGCGCGCGCACGACCTCTTGCATGCCACCCCGGCGCTGGTGCCGATGATCGTGCTGATCGCCGCCGTCGCGGTCTTCGGGCTGGTGCTGGGGGGCAAGTTCTTCTCGCCCTTCGCGCTGACGCTGATCCTGCAGCAGGTGCAGATCGTGGGCGTGCTGGCCGCGGCGCAAAGCCTGATCGTGCTGACGGCGGGCATCGACCTGTCGGTGGGCGCGACCGCGGTCTTCTGCTCGGTCATCATGGGCAAGCTGGTCTTCGAGACCGGCCTGCCCGCGCCGCTGGCGGTGCTGGCCGGGCTGATCGCCGGCACCGCCATCGGCGGGCTGAACGGCTGGCTTGTCAGCCGGGTCCGCCTGCCGCCCTTCATCGTGACGCTCGGGATGTGGCAGATCGTGCTGGCCGCGACCTATCTCTCTTCCGGCAACGAAACCATCCGTGCCCAGGACATCGAGGCGACCGCCCCCTTCCTGCAATTCCTCGGCGGCAAGCTGCAACTGGGGGGCGCCACCCTCACCTTCGGCGTGATCCTGATGCTGCTGCTGGTGCTGGTCCTGGCCTATGCGCTGCGCTCGACCGCCTGGGGGCGGCACGTCTACGCCGTCGGCGACGATCCCGAGGCGGCGGCGCTGGCCGGGGTCGACGTGCACCGGACGCTGATGTCGGTCTATCTGCTGGTCGGGTTCATCTGCGCGCTGGCGGGCTGGGTGATGATCGGCCGGTTCGGGTCGGTTTCGCCCTCGGCCACCACCGGCGTCATCGGCAACATCCAGTCGATCACCGCCGTCGTGATCGGGGGGATTTCGCTCTTCGGCGGGCGCGGCTCGATCCTCGGGGCGTTCTTCGGCGCGCTGATCGTCGGCGTGTTCGAACTTGGGCTCAGGATGGCCGGGGCCAACCCGCAATGGACCTTCCTGCTGATCGGCGCGCTCATCATCGGCGCGGTGGCGGTGGACCAATGGATCAGAAAGGTGTCGGCATGACGGACCCGGTTCTTTCCGCCCGCGGACTGGTCAAGCGCTATGGCCGCGTCACCGCGCTCGACCGCTGCGACTTCGACCTGATGCCGGGCGAGATCCTGGCGGTGATCGGCGATAACGGCGCGGGCAAGTCGACGCTGATCAAGGCGATCTCGGGCGCGGTGATCCCCGACGCGGGCGAGATCCGGCTGGAGGGTCGGCCCGTCCGCTTTGCCTCGCCCATCGAGGCGCGGCAGGCGGGCATCGAGACGGTCTACCAGACGCTGGCGATGTCGCCCGCGCTGTCGATCGCCGACAACATGTTCATGGGCCGCGAGCTGCGCTGTTCCGGCATCATGGGAACCCTCTTCCGGCGGCTGGACCGGCGCGCGATGGAGGCCTTCGCCCGCGAAAAGCTGAACGATCTGGGGCTGATGACCATCCAGAACATCGCTCAGCCGGTCGAGACCCTGTCGGGCGGCCAGCGTCAGGGGGTGGCGGTGGCGCGGGCCGCGGCCTTCGGGTCCCGGCTGATCATTCTGGACGAGCCGACCGCGGCGCTCGGGGTGAAGGAAAGCCGCCGGGTGCTGGACCTGATCCTCGATGTGCGCGCGCGGGGCTTGCCGATCATCCTGATCAGTCACAACATGCCCCATGTCTTCGAGGTTGCGGACCGGATTCACATCCACCGGCTGGGGCGGCGGCTGTGCACGATCCGCCCGGTCGATCATTCCATGTCGGATGCGGTGGCCTTCATGACCGGGGCGCGTACCCCGCCCGACGTGATGGAGGCGGCATGAGCGCCCCGCCCGACCTGCAGGCGCTGGCCGCCCGGGTTCTGGCCGCCCCGCCCCGCCGCACGCGACGGCTGGTGGCGCTGGCCGGGCCGCCCGGCAGCGGCAAGAGCACCCTCGCCCGGCGGCTGTCCGGGCAGCTGGCCGAAATGGGCCATGCCGCGCCGGTGGTGCCGATGGACGGCTTCCATCTCGACAACCGGCTGCTGTCCGCGCGGGGCCTTCTCGCGCGCAAGGGCGCGCCCGAAAGCTTCGACGTGGCCGGGCTTCTCAGGCTGGTCGACGCGCTGGCGGCGGGCGGCGAGGTGATCCATCCGGTCTTCGACCGTGCCCGCGACAGTGCCATCGCCGGGGCCGGGGCGGTGGCCGAGACCGACCGGACCGCGATCCTCGAGGGCAATTACCTGCTGTTCGATGCCCCGCCCTGGCGCGCGCTGGCCGGGTTCTGGGATGTCTCGGTCTTCCTGGCCGTCCCCGAGGAAGACCTGTTGAGCCGCCTCACGACCCGCTGGCTCGACCACGGGCTGGCCCCCGAGGCGGCGCGCGACCGGGCCGAGCGCAACGACATGGCCAATGCCCGTCTGGTCGCCGCGCGGCGTCTTCCGGCCGATCTGGCGCTCGGGACGGCCGAGCCCCTGCCCGGCACAAGGACGCCCGCATGAAACGATCCGAAATCAACGCGATCCTTGCGGACAGCCAGACCTTCATCCGGTCCTTCGGCCTGCCCTTGCCGCCCTTCGCCGACTGGCGCCCCGACAGGATCGCCGCGCCCGAGGCCGCCGAGATCCGCAGCCGGGGCCTGGGCTGGGACATCACCGATTACGGTCAGGGCCGGTTCGCGACGCTGGGGCTTGTGCTTTTCACCGCGCGAAACGGGCGGCACGCCGATCTCGCCCGGGGGCGCGGCATGGTCTATGCCGAGAAGATCATGATCTCGCGGGTGGGCCAGCTGTCGCCCATGCACCGGCACCGGCTGAAGACCGAGGACATCATCAATCGCGGCGGCGGCACGCTGGTGCTGCAGCTTTACGCCGCCGATGCCGAAGGCGACATCGACCCTGACGCCGATCTGCGGGTGATGTCCGACGGGATCGCGCAGGACCTGCCGCCCGGCGGCCTGCTGCGGCTGGCGCCGGGCAGCAGCGTGACCCTGACCCCCGACATCTGGCATGCCTTCTGGGCCGAAGGCGAAGACGTCCTGCTGGCCGAGGTCTCGACGGTCAATGACGACCGCACCGACAATGTCTTCGCCGACCCGGTCGGACGCTTTCCCGAGATCGAGGAAGACGTGCCCGCGACCCGGCTGCTGGTGTCGGACTACGCCTGATCCGCATCCCCGGACAAGACCGCCGACAAGCCCCCCCGGACAAGACAAAGGCGCCCGGATCGCCGAACGCCTTGCGGTCTCATGGCCGGGACCGGCGCTACTCGGCCGGCTGCAACCCCGGGGCGCGGTCCGTAGCCGGAACGGCCGCCGGGCGCGGATCGCCGGGCAGGCCCGGATGCGGCACGGGCCCCGCGGCCGGCGCCTCGACCGCCGCCTCGACCGGCGCGGCCACGGGGGTGGTCCGCCGGTCCCGGCGGGACGCCTCGCCCAGCACAGCCGCGACCAGCATCGCGGCCACACCCAGCGGCGGCAGCAGCCAGGGCAGCAGCGCCATGTCGGGACGCCCGTCCATCAGCACCTGG
The DNA here is from genome assembly GCF_003314725.1 of Rhodovulum sp. BSW8. Taxonomy (NCBI): domain Bacteria; kingdom Pseudomonadati; phylum Pseudomonadota; class Alphaproteobacteria; order Rhodobacterales; family Paracoccaceae; genus Rhodovulum; species Rhodovulum sp. BSW8. The sequence continues at coordinate 7,692 of NZ_QNVX01000038.1, read as the reverse complement.
AAGCTCAGCGACACCACCGTGCCGAAGGAGAACACCAGAAGCCCCTGCCGCCCCATCAGCCGCAGCGGCGCGGCCAGCGCGCTGCCCGCGATCCGGGTGACCCAGGGCAGGCAGGACAGCACATAGAACAGCGCCAGCACATGCAGCATCCGCGGCAGCGAGACATAGGTCTTGTCGAAGCCCACCAGATGGAAGGGCAGCCCCGCCTCGCCCGCCTGACGCATCATCGCGTTCAGCCGCTCGCCCAGCGCCGGAACCTGCGCCCAGACCAGCACGAAGCCCAGGAACCCGGCGGCCGCCCAGAACAGCCAGCGCCGCCGCGCGACAAGGCGTTCGCCACGCCGCATCTGGATGCCGGTCAACAGGCCCAGCACGAAGATGATCTGCCAGGACAGCGGGTTGAAGAACCAGCCGCCGGGATTGGGATAGTTCGGCAGGTCGATCCGCCACATGCCTGCCACGAACCACATCGCGATCGAGATCGACACCATCAGAAGCGGCGCCCGCATGCCGATCAGGATCGCGAGCGGCGCGAACAGCAGCAGCACCGAATAGGCCGGCAGGATGTTCACATAGCCGAACTGGTGGGTCAGCAGCGGAATGCCGATCAGCGCCTCTCCGGTATTCTCGAAGACCTGGCGCAGGTTGATCTTGGTCAGCAGGTCCGGCACGTCGAACGCCATCGCGCCCCAGGCGAAGATGGCGATGGCCCAGGCGCTCAGCAGCACATGCACGATGTAAAGCGTCCAGGACCGGCCCCAGATCGGCCGGATCGCGGCCCAAAGCCCGTTCAGCCGGATCTGCGGCGCGGCGAAGCGGCCCGAATAGGCCATCCCCGCGGCGATGCCCGACATCACGAAGAACGCCTCGGCCGCGTCGGAAAAGCCGAAATTCCGGATCGTCCAGTTTTCATAGGGGTTGCCGGGCACATGGTCGATGAAGATCATCACCAGCGCGAGGCCGCGGAAGGCGTCGATCCGCGGATCGCGCGGTCGCTTCTTCGGCACGGAAACCGTGTCAGGCCGCTGCATCCAGAGCCTCCTTGCGGGCGTCCTCGGCGATCCAGCGGCGGACACAGTCGCGGTAGGCCCGGATGACCGGGGCCGCGTCGGCTTCCTGCGGAACGGCGAAGAGCGTGTGGGTCAGGGGGCGCGAGGTCCAGGCGATCAGAAGCGGCGCGATCAGCATCGGCAGGCAGACCGGCAGCATCCAGACCGTCAGGCCGGGCGCGATCCGGGTGACGAGCGCCAGCGCCGCCGCCCCGGTCAGCGAGATCCAGAGCCCGGCGCGCAGCCCCTGCAGGACGGTCAGCTTGCCCTCGCCGCGCTGGTTCGCGGGCCAGCCGCCATCGCTGCCCGACAGCACCTGCAGCACCGCGCGCGACTGGTACATCAGCATCACCGGCGCCAGAAGCGAGCTGAGCAGGATTTCGGTCAGCACCGAGGCCGAGGCCCGCACTCCGCCCCCGAAGCCCCGCGCCCGGCGCGTGACGATCGCGCCTGCGAGGATCGACAGCTTGGGCAGAAGCAGCAGCCCGCAGATGCCGATCACCAGGGTGATGATCTCTTTCGTGCGGTCGGACGGGAAGACCGGGAACAGCTGATAGGGTTCGGGGAAGTAGTCGGGCGCCGGCGCGAAGACCGTGGCCAGCAGCGAGGCAATGAGGAACGCCCCCCACAGAAGCGAGACGAGATAGGCGAAGATCCCCTGCACGAAGACGAAGCGGCTCCAGGCCGCAAGCCCCGGCGCCAGCAAAAGACGCATGTGCTGGAGGTTGCCCTGGCACCAGCGGCGGTCGCGCTTGGCATAGGCGAGGATGTTGTCGGGGCCCTCCTCGAACGAGCCCTCGATGGTCTCGTCGAGCTTCACGCGCCATCCGGCCCGCGCCAGCAGAGCCGCCTCGACATAGTCATGGCTGAGAATATGGCCGCCGAAGGGCGGCTTGCCCTCCAGCGCGGGCAGGCCGCAGCTTTCGGCGAAGGCGCGGACCCGCACCATGGCGTTATGGCCCCAGAACGGCCCGGTATTGCCCTGCAGCCGCGCCAGCCCCCGGGCGAAGACCGGCGAATGGAAGCTGGCCGAGAACTGCATCGCCCGCCCGAACAGCGAGCCTGCACCGATGATCTTCGGCAGCGTCTGCAACAGGCCCAGCCTGGGATCGGCCTGCATCCGCGCGATCATCCGGCGGACGGTCACCCCCTCCATCAGGCTGTCGGCATCGAGGATCAGGGCAAACTCGTAGGCGCCGCCCGAGCTTTGGATGAAGTCCTCGATATTGCCCGCCTTGCGCCCGCGATTGTCGGTCCGGCGGCGGTAGAAGATGCGCCCGGCCCCGCCGGTCTCGGCCAGAAGCCGGGCGAAGGCGTCGCGCTCGCGCGCCGCGTTGACCGGATCGCGGGTGTCCGAGAGGACGGCGATGTCGCAGCGCAGCCCCGCGGCCTGGATCGACCCGTCCATCGCGGCGATCCGGGCGAAGGTCGTCACCGGGTCCTCGTTGCAGATCGGGACCAGCACCACCGTCGGTTCGTGCGGCAGCCGCAGTTGCGGCTCGGGCGCGCGGCGCAGATGGCCGAGCAGGCCGATAAAGGCCCCCGCCGCGCCCCAGGCCAGCCAGGCCGTGGTGATGAAGATCAGCGTCGTGCGCGCCACATCCCAGGCATCGACGCCATCCTGCGTGGAGGCCTCTGCCAGAAGCGACGCGGCCACGGTCGCGGCTGCAAGGGAAAAGCCGATCGCGAGCCCGCGAAGCACGCGGGTCCGGAGGCCGGACGCAAGGATGCGGGACATCTGGTCCGCCGTCAGCCCAGCTGCAGCGGCCGCATCAGACGGGCCAGCCAGATCGGCAGGCGCAGCTCGCGCCGCGCCTCCAGCACCTGCTGGGGCATGTCCATCGGAGCGACCGGCGGGGCCCAATGCGGGCCTTCTACCGCAATCGCGTTCTGCGCATCGAAGGTGGAATCTGCACTCATTCGTTGATCCATTGGTAGAGCCAGGTTTCAGTCAAGGTCTGCCCGTACCCCGTTATTTCGGCCTTAAGTTCAACCAGAGCGCCCGTGTCGGCCGTTATATCGACGACGAGACGCCAGGTATCAGACCCCGGAATTCGGCTGAAGACGGGCTTCTCCATTCGTCCCGTGCTTGCGTATACATCAGCCTTAACGTCCGCATCGTCGGGAAGTTCCCCGAGCGTTCCCCCCTCGAAATCGACCACGAATTTCCGCAGTCCGGGACCGCTGGCGGCGCCTGCGACACCGCCCCGTCCCACAAGCGTCCGCACCACATGGGCGCGTTCCCCGACCGCACCGGGAGGGTTGGTTCCCCAGTGCAGGCGGTAATCGTATTCCATCGCGTCGCCCTTGCGCGCCTTCTCTTCGGGCACCCAGAAGGCGACGATGTTGTCGTTGGCCTCGAGATCCGACGGGATCTCGACCAGCCGCACGGTGCCGCGGCCCCAGTTGCCCACCGGCTCGACCATCATCGAGGGGCGGCGCTCGTAATGGGCGCCGGCATCGAGATAGTCATCGAAGTTCCGGTTGCGCTGGATCAGCCCGAAGCTTTCCGGATCGCGGGCGGCCAAATAGGAACTGGCCAGCCGGGGCGGGTTGTTCAAGGGCCGCACGAAGGTGCCGCCTTCGCTGGTATTCAGGATCAGCATCTCGCTGTCATGCACCCGGTGGCGGAAATCGTCGAAATCGCCGCGGTCGTTGTCGCCCAGCAGAAACATCGAGGTCAGCGGCGCGATGCCCAGCTGATCGACATCCTCGCGCATGAAGAGGCGCGCGGTCACGTCCATCACCGTGGTCGCGCCGGGGGTGATGATGAACCGGTAGGCGCCGGTCAGCGACTTGCTGTCGAGCGCGGCATAGATCGTGATCGAGGTCGCACCGGGCGCCGGGCGTTCCAGCCAGAAGGTGCTGAAGCGCGGGAATTCCTCGGTCTTGCCCGACGCGGTGTTGACGGCAAGCCCGCGCGCGCTCAGCCCGTAGACATTGGCCCGGCCGAGGGCGCGGAAATAGCTGGCGCCCTGGAACACCACGACCTCGTCGAAGGTGTCGGCGCGGTTGATGGGCGCATGCAGCCGGAAGCCCGCGACGCCCGGCATCTCGAAATCGGGCGGGATCAGATCGGCGGCCTTGCCGTCATACTGGAAATCGGCCCCCGAGAAATGCAGCGGCTGGGCGATACCCTCGACCAGTTCGAAGATCTCGACCGGCTCCTTGTACAGCCAGCCCGGATGGAAGGCGTGCAGCTGGAAATACGACCCGTCCCCGGCCCAGCGCGCGTGATCGGGCCGGAAGCGGATCGACCGGTAGGCATCGTAATCGAGCCCCGACAGCGGCCCCTCGGGCAGCGAGGCGGCCTTGTGGGCCTCCTTTGCCCGGGCCTGCATCTGGTCGCTCAACACGTCAAAGGAGAACGGGACCGGTTCGGGCACCGGCTCGGGCGCGGCTTCGGGGACCGGCGGGGGCGCCTCGGGTTCGGGCTCGGGCGGCGCCTCCTGCGCCGCAGCGAAACGCGGAAGACCGAAGGCAACGGACGCAGCAGAGCCAGCCAGCGCCGCCAGCAGGCGACGACGGGACGGTCCGAAACGTCCGGAACGGACCGCAGTACTGGAACTGACTGGAAACATTAATGGACCCCTTAACCAAGGCTCGTCATTCTTGATTGCCACCTTACTCTCCGTTTGTCCCGACCCGCCGCACCACGGGGGTGCTGCGTGGCAGAATCATGCCGGAAAAAACCGATGCTTACGCAGAATCTGGAGCATCTGACAACGGCTGCAATTCCCCCGCACGGCGGCAAGCGGATTTCCAGTCATCGCCATACGCCGGATGCGCAAGACTCTGCCATAGCGCGAAAATAATAAGCACACAATTGCCGACTTCAATGCGCCGGAACGCCGCCGCCGTCCGGGACCGAAAGGCCCCGCCACGAGCCGCAGCACCGGCCTCGGGCCGCGAGGCGCGCGCCCCCGGTCACGGCAAGGCCGCAGTCGTGGCCGGAACCGGGTCGGCAGCGGCAATCTGGCGCAGCAATGCGGTCTCGAGCCCGGGCGTATAGCGCCGCCCGCGCACGAAGGCTTCGGCCTCGGCGCGGTCGAACGTGCCCGCCAAAACAGGCAGCGCGTCGGTGGCGGTCGCGTTCGGGGCCGGCGCGGCGGACGGCCCGGCCGGGGCGCCCGCGGACAGCCGCGCCCGCGCCAGCGCGACCAGCAGACGTTCGATCCGCGAGCCCGCCGGATCGAGCGATGCGACCGCCGCCGACACGGCGGCATCGTCGGCCCCCATCAGCGCCTTCAACGCAGGCGCGACATGGAACCGGCCCGGCGCATCGGGTTCAAGCCGCAGCGCCTGCGCGACCAGCGCCAGCCCCTCGTCCCAGCGCCCCTCATGGGCGGCCAGCCCCGAGCCCACCAGCGCGAGGCTCGGCGGATGGTGCGGGTACAGCTCCAGAAGGCGCGCGGCATGGGCCTGAAACGCCTCCGTGTCGCGCCCCGGACCCTCAAGCGCCAGCCCCGCGGCCGCGTGCAGGGTCATCAGCCCCTGGGGCGCCAGCCGCAGCGCCTGCGAGGTCGCCCGGGCCGCATCGCCCCAGGCCGAGGCCACCGCCCCCGGACCGGACCGCAGGTTGCGCCCGAACCGCGCCTCGTCCAGCCGCAGCAGCGCCAGCGCCGCCCAGGCCTCGCCATAGCGGGGATGGCTGTCGACGACCCGCCCCAGACAACTGCTCAGCGCCGCATGCGAGGGCGCGGCCGGGGCGGCAAGATAGCGGTGAATGCCCATCAGGCAGGACAGGTCGGGCAGGTCCGACTCGGCATAGCGCTGGGGCGGCGCGCGCATCAGCTCGGGGCTCACGCGATGCGCCGCCCCCAGCCGCCGCACGATCTGCCCCAGCACCGTGCGTTCGGTCTCCTGCAGCGCGCCCGCCGAGTCGCCGACCCGCTGGAAGGTGGTCCAGACCGTGCGGCGGCCGGGAAACGAGATCAGCTCGAGCTGGGCCAGCAGCGTGTCGCGGCGCCACATCAGCCGCCCCCGCAGCAGATAGTCGGCGGTCTCGGCCGCCCGCGCGGCATCGCGCGGCGCGCTGGTCGCGATCCAGGGATGGGCGGCAAGGTCGGTGGCGATCTCGGCCCCGAAGCCGTAGGCCAGATCCTCGATCCCGGCGAGCCGTCCCTCGGCCCGGAACGGCAGCACCGCGACCCGCAGCACCCGATAGGGCGCCTCCTCGATCGGGCGCGCCGCAGCGGCAAAGACCCGCTCCTGCGCGTGGCGGACATGGGCCTGCCACAGCATCGGCACGATCACGATCAGCATCGCCAGCCCGGCCAGAGCCACGAAGCGGCGCGGCCAGGGCGACGGCGGCGGCCCGGATTCGCCCGGCCCGGGCCGAAGCGTCGGGCGGCAGCTGCCCCTCGGGATCTCGATCACCGGCAGTTCGGGATCGGCCAGCGCATAGAACCGCGCCAGCGCCTCGCGCAGCCGACCGATCTCGGTCCGCACGATGCTGTCGCGGCCGGGGTCGAAGCGCTGGTCGCGGTCGAACACCTCGACCGCGATGGCATGGGGTTTGATATCCTCGCCATGGCCCGAAAGCTCGCGGTCGATCAGGTAATCCAGCAGGCGCGCGCGGCGCGGGCTGCGCCCGAGCACTCCGGCGGCACGGATGGCCGCCACCGCCTCAAGCACCGCCTCATGGCGCAATGGCACCACGGCTCCGCCCTCCCGGGAAGGGTATGTCATGGCTGGCGATCCGCGGCTGTCTGAGGGTCCAAAAACACGGCAACTCGGCTAAGGCAAAACTGGGGCCTGCCGCACCGGCGCCCCGGTCCGGCCCGATGGCAGGGGGTGCCGACGCGGCCGAACCGGCATCAGCAAAGCACAGGACGGGACCTCGGCAAAGACGCGTCATGCGCTGCGCCGTCCGATAAGCGGAACAAGGCGCAAAAGCGCAACGCTGACCGGCAGCGACCTGCCGGACGAGCCCCGAGGGGCTTGATCTGCCAAAATTCTGCGGGTGATCTGGTGGAGCCGAGGGGGATCGAACCCCTGACCTCGTCATTGCGAACGACGCGCTCTCCCAACTGAGCTACGGCCCCGGTGAGCGGTCATTTGCAGTATGCCGCCGGGGATGTCAAGCGGTCTGCCCCACGTGATGGCGCACAAATTTCACGATCTCCTCCGCGGGCCGCGCCCCGGCCAGCCGGGCGACCTCGCGGCCCCGGTGAAACAGGATCAGAAGCGGAATGCCGCGCACATCGTAACGGTCCGACGCCCCCGGATGGGCCTCGGTGTCGAGCTTGGCCAGCCGCGCCTCGGGCAGCAGCATCCGCGCCGCGGCCGAGAATTGCGGCGCCATCATCCGGCAGGGCCCGCACCAGGCGGCCCAGAAATCGACCAGCAACGGCAGATCGTCCTTGCGGCTTTTCTCGAGCGTGGCGAGGTCGATCTCGTGCACCCGCCCGTCGGCCAGCCGGGTGCCGCAAACGCCGCATCTGGGCGCCGCGTCCAGCCGGTCGGCGGGCAGTCGGTTGGCGGTTCCGCAGGCATGGCAGGTCAGTTTCAGCGCATCGGCCATCGGGCGAGCCTCCGAGACATTCCGTGTTGTGAATATATCGGGTGACCTGCCCCCCGCGAGATCCCTCAGTCTGATGTAGAGTCTGCTCAACCGCGAAGGAGCAGACGCATGCGAAAG
>NZ_QNVX01000037.1:0-270 GCF_003314725.1 Rhodovulum sp. BSW8 | reverse complement strand
ACCGCTGAGAGCTTCCTCGGCTTCATTGACATCACGTCGATCCGTCTCTGGGTCCGCCATTTGTCAACATGACCTAGGTTATTTTACTCCGATTGCGCTCCCTGCGATGCGCGAGGACACACCAAATTGCGAGTAATCCCACCGAAAGCCGCCAAATATTCTCCCACGATTTCAGTTGTCTATTGTCGATCCGGCGTAAATTCTGGCTTGTATGAGCCGGAAAGCAAGCCAACCGAGATCAACGACTGCGCCGAGCGAGCGCGAAGAGCT
>NZ_QNVX01000036.1:0-267746 GCF_003314725.1 Rhodovulum sp. BSW8 | reverse complement strand
GGGGTGAATTGTCCGTCAGGACAAGAGGGGGGCAGACAGCCCCCCTACCCCGCGCGCCGCCCCGCGCTGACCTCCAGCGGGAACACCTTCGCCGGGTTCAGCAGCCAGCCCGGATCGAACACGTCCTTCACCCGCATCTGCGCGTCCAGATCCTCGGGCCGGTACTGCACCCCCATCAGATCGCGCTTCTCGACGCCGACGCCATGCTCGCCGGTCAGACAGCCGCCCGCCTCGACACACAGCTTCAGGATCTCGGCCCCCAGCGCCTCGCAGCGCTCCAGATCGCCCGGCGCATTGGCATCGAACAGGATCAGCGGATGCATGTTGCCGTCGCCCGCATGAAAGACGTTGGCCACCCTGAGCCCGGCCTCGGCCGACAGCTCGCCGATCCGCCGCAGCACCTCGGGCAGCGCCGAAACCGGGATCGTGCCGTCGAGACACATGTAATCGCCCAGCTGCCCCATCGCCCCGAAGGCCGATTTTCGCCCCAGCCAGATCCGCGCGCTTTCCTCGGCCGACCCGCTTTCGCGCAGCTCGACGGGTTCATGCGCCATAGCGATCCGCTTGATCAGCGCCAGCTGCTCGTCGATCTCGGCCGGGCTGCCCTCGACCTCGACGATCAGAAGCGCCTCGCAATCTGGATAGCCCGCGCCCGCGAAAGCTTCGGTCGCCGCGATGCAGGGCCGGTCCATGAACTCGATCGCGACCGGCAGCACGCCCGCGCGGATGATGTCGGCGACACAGGCGCCAGCCCGTTCCGAGCAGTCAAAGCCCATCAGCACCGGCCGCGCCCCTTCGGGCTTGGGCAGGATGCGCAAGGTCGCCTCGGTCACCACGCCAAGCTGGCCTTCGGACCCGCAGATCACCCCCAGCCAGTCATAGCCCGCCGCATCCAGATGCGCGCCGCCGATCTCGACCACAGTGCCGTCCATCAGGACCAGGGTCACGCCCAGCAGGTTGTTGGTCGTCACCCCGTATTTCAGGCAATGCGCACCGCCCGAGTTCATGCCGATATTGCCCGCGATGGCACAGGCCAGCTGCGAGGACGGATCGGGCGCATAGAACCAGCCGTCGCCCTCGACCGCGCCGGTGACCGACAGGTTCGTGCGCCCCGCCTGCACCCGAATGAACCGGTTGGGGTAGTCGACCTCCAGCACCTCGTTCAGACGGGCCACGCCCAGGATCACGCTATCGGCGGTGGGCAGCGCCCCGCCCGCCAGCGACGTGCCGGACCCGCGCGGCACCACCGGCACGCGCTCTTCGTGGCAGACCTTCAGAACGGCCGAAACCTCGGCGGTCGATGCGGGCAGCACCGCGGCCAGCGGCGGGCAGCGATAGGCGGTCAGCGCATCGCATTCATAGGCGCGGGTCGCGGTGGGGTCGTGGATCACGGCGTCTTGGGGAAGCACCGCCATCAGGCGGCGCAGCACATGATCCTTCTTCGCCATCACCCGGGCATCCGGTGCGGGCATCTGCATGTCCGGCTCTCCTCCCTCGAACCGGTCAAAAAATATGACCAGTTTTGCAGCTTGGCAAGGACCTTTCCCCGCCCGTCCCGGGTCAGCGCCGCCCTTCGCGCAGCCAGGCCCCGACGCTCAGCAGGGCAGCCAGAAGCAGGAACGCCCAAGCGGGCGCCAGCGGCATGACGGTGACATCGCTGGTCAGATAGGCCCCGCGCGGGGTGATGCCCAACCAGCCCCGGCCATGGGCGCGGCGGCCCTCGCGCACCGTGCGCAGATCGGGCATGCCCGCATGAAGCGGCAGGATCCCGCCGCGCGTGGCCGCAACCGGCGCATCCAGCCGGGCACCGCTGGCAATGGTCTCCTCGAACTCGCGCGGCGCGGCCGGTCCCAGCGCAATCACCGTGTCGAGCGTGCCGTCGGTCAGGCGGTAAAGCCCCATCTCGGGACCTTCATAGGTCGCGGTGAAACGGCCGGGCGCGGTCTCGGTCAGTTCGAGCCGGTCGGTGCCGCCATCGGGGCGCGCGATCTCGACGCTCCGCGGCTCCTCGGACAGCGACCGGCGGGTGACGGTCATCACCTGCCCCTCGGCCGTGGCGCTCAACGCCTCTTCCTCCAGCTCGGGCTCCTTCATCATCCAGTGCGCGAGCCGCCGCAGCAGCTCGAGCTGCGGCCCGCCGCCCTCGAAGCCGCGGGTCCACAGCCAGGCATGGTCCGACCCCAGCAGCGCGACCCGACCCTCGCCGACGCGGTCAAGCACCAGCAGCGGGCGGTCGTCGATGCCGCTCATCACCACCTCGCCCCGCTTCGGCACCAGGTCGATCAGCCGGAACCAGCGGCCCCAGGCACCGCCCGCCTCGGCCTTCAGCCCCTCGGTTACCGGATGGCGCTGGCCGAGATCGGTGATCTCGGGACGATAGCCCTGCTCGATCACCCGGGCGCTGGGCTCGGCGGGCAGGATGTCGGCCAGGGGCGAACGGTAGATCGACTCGGCCCCGGCGAAATCGGGTCCGGCCGCGATCAGCAGCGCGCCGCCCTTCTCGACATAGTTGCGCACATTGTCGAAATAGACCGCCGGAAGAATGCCGCGCCGCTTGTAGCGGTCGAAGATGATCAGGTCGAACTCGTCGATCTTGTCGAGGAACAGTTCGCGCGTCGGAAAGGCGATCAGCGACAGTTCCGACACCGGCACGCCGTCATGCTTGTCCGGCGGGCGCAGGATGGTGAAATGCACCAGATCGACGGAACTGTCCGATTTCAGCAGGTTCCGCCAGGTCCGTTCGCCGGGATGCGGCTCGCCCGACACCAGCAGCACCCGCAGCCGGTCGCGCACGCCGTTGATCTGCACCACGGCCGCGTTGTTGCGGTCGGTCAGCTCGCCCGGCTGCTCGGCCACCGAGAACTGGATCACGTTGCGCCCGGCATGGTCCAGCACCACCGGCACGTCGAGATCCTCGCCGATCGGCACGCGATAGCTTTGCGGCTCGCCGCCATCGACCGAGACGGCGACAGAGGTCGTGCCGCCCATGGTCTCGGGCACCGCGCCCTGATCCTCGATCTTCAGGGTCAGCGTGACCTCCTCGCCGAGGATCGCGAAGGCGGGCGCGTTCCTGACCACCAGCCGCCGGTCCCAGTCGTCCTCCTGCCCGGTCAGGAGCGCATGAAGCGGCGCGGGCAGCGACGGCGCGCGGTCCAGATCGTGCAGCTGCCCGTCGGTCAGCAGGATCGCGCCCGCAAGCCGCGACCGCGGCACCTCGGCCAGCGCCTCGGACAGGGCCGTCATCAGCATCGTGCCCTCGTCGCCCGCGCCATCCCCGAAACGCACGATCCGAAGCTCGGTATTGTCGAGCGCGGCCACCTCGGCGCGGACCCTCTCGACCGCGCGGGCGGTCTGGTCGGGCCGGTCCGCCAGCCGCTGCGAGGCGCTTTCGTCAACCACCAGAACCACGATGTCGGACAGCGGTGTCCGCTCTTCGGTCTGCAATGACGGGTTGGCCAGCGCGGCCAGGATCGCCACGGCGGCAAGCCCGCGCAGCCACCAGCCCGCAAGCCCGCGCCAGAGCGCGAAGCCCACCATCAGAGCGGCCAGCGCCGCCGCCGCCCAAAGCAAGAGCAGCGGCACCAGCGGGTCGAAGATCACCTCGCCGGTCATTGGCCGAGCCTGTCGAGCAGCGCGGGCACATGGACCTGGTCGGATTTGTAGTTGCCGGTCAGCACATGCATGATGAGGTTGATCCCGAAGCGGAAGGCGATCTCGCGCTGGCGCTCGCCCGCATAGCCGCGTCCGACCGGGAACATCGCCGCGCCCTGCCCGTCGATGGCCCAGGCCGAGGCCCAGTCATTGCCGCCGATCACCACCGGCGTCACCCCGTCATTGAGATCGCGGAAGGGCATGCCCTCGGCCTGTTCGGCATCGGGGGGTGCTGCCTCGACCCACACGTCGCGCCCGGCATTGCGGCCGGGAAAGTCCTGCAACAGGTAGAAGGTGCGGGTCAGCACATGATCGGAAGGGATCGGTTCCAGCGGCGGAATGTCGAGCGGGCGCGCCAGTTGCTGCAGCCGCCGCCCCTCGGGCGAGCCGCCGCCATAGGCCGCGACATCGGCATCGCGCGTGTCGAAGAGGATCATGCCCCCGGTCCGCAGATAGCGGTTGAGCCGGGCATAGGCCGCGGGCGAGGGCATCGGCTGCCCGGCGGTCACCGGCCAGTAGAGGAAGGGAAAGAACGACAGCTCATCGGTCTCGAGATTGACGGCGATGGGCTCGGCGGGCTCGATCGAGGTGCGCTGGGTCAGCTTTTCCGACAGGCCCCGAAGCCCCGCATCGGCGATCTGGTCGACCCGGGCATCACCGGTCAGGACATGGGCCAGGACAACCTCGCTGGTGGCGCGCAGTGCCAGCGCGTCGTCGGCGGGCGTACCGGGCTCCTGCGCCCAAGCCCCCTGCGGCACCAGCATCACAAGCCCCAGCGCCAGAACCGCCGCGCGGCCCGCGACGCGCCCGCCCCGAAGCCGCCCCGACAGCCAGAGCGAGGCCAGGATGTCGGCTGCGAAGATCGCCAGCGCCGCGGCCAGAACCCAGCCCTTCAGCACCGTCTCGCGCGCGACAGTCAGCCCCTCGACCGCGATCCGGGCGGGCCAGGCGGCGGGGCTCAGCACCGTGTCCGTGCCGATCACGTTCAGCGCCAGCCGCCGGTCCTCGCCCGCATAAAGCCCGGGCGGCAGATCCGGCCCCGGCACCGCTCTGGCCAGCGTTTCGCCCGGCACCCCGGGCAACTTGCCGGCCTCGGCCAGCTCGCCAAAGGCGTCGATCACCGCTTGCGGCACCCAGGTCGTCCCCGTCAGTTCGGCCGCATCGGGCCGTGCAGGCCGGGTCGAGACTGCCAGCCGTTCCAGCATCTGAACGAACAGCCCCGACAGCGGCAGGGTCGACCATTCGGCATTGGCGGTGACATGGAACAGCACCACCTGCCCCTGCCCCATCTTCTTGCGGGTGACCAGGGGCGTGCCGTCGCTGAGCGCCGCGATGGACCGGTCGGCCAGCGCCGGGTCGGGCTGGGCCATCACCTGGGCATTGACCCTCACATCGTCGGGCACCGCGAGCCCGAAGAAGGGCGAGCCCTCGCCGAAGGGCCGCAGCGTCTTGGGCTCGCCCCAGCTCATCGCCCCGCCGACCGTGCGCCCGCCCGCGCGCAGCCGCACCGGCATCAGCGGATCTTCCTCGGCACGGCTGACATCCGAGGCGGCAAGCCGCGGCCCGGCAAAGCGCAGCAACAGCCCGCCCTTCTCGACCCAGCCTTGCAGCGCCTCGGATTCGGCCGGTGAGAGGGTCGCCACATCGGCCAGCACGATCACATCGGGATTGGCCAGCACCACATCCGACAGGGTGCCCTCGATCAGATCGGCGGTGGGGTCCAGCGCCTTGTGCAGATAGTGCAGCGGCGACAGCAGTTGCAGCCCCTCGCGGTTCTCGTTGCCCGCGATCAGCGCCACCTCGCGCCGCTTGAGGCTGTCATCCGTCAGGCTGACCGCCCCGGCCGAGCGGACGCCCTCGATGGCAAAGCGGCTGATCCGGTTGCGCAGCTCGGGCGGCAGAACCAGATCGGTCGCAGCCTCGGTCTCGCCGGGCGCGAAGGCAAACGGAACCCGCGCCAGCACCCGCTCGACCCCGGCGGGGTCACGACCCGTGGCGGCCAGCGTGGCCTCGGTCGCGGGGCCGGGCCGGGCACGCAGCGCCGTGAGCCCGATGGCCCCGTCCCGGAACGCAGCCGGGCGCAGCGCCACAAGCGGCCGGGGGCTTTCGAAGACGCTGACCTGCCCGTGCCGTTCAAGCGCCGTCAACAACGTCGTGCGCCCGGGCCAGTCGAGCCCGCCCGACAGCCAGAACGTATCGAACCGTCCCTCGAGCGTCCGGGTCCAGTCAGCCAGCGCATCCGCATCGGGCAGCCAGGCCGCCGGGTGGAAGCCCGCAAGCCGCGCCGACCAGACCTCGGCCGCCTGGAAAGGCAGCCCGTCGCCGGGCAGGTCGGTCGCCTGCACCACCGCGACCGGCCGTCCGTCGCGGGCGGCCTCGTCCAGCATCGCCTCGATGCGGTCGATCCGGCGGGGCCAGTCGCGGGCATCGGCCCAGCCGCCGTCGATCATCACCAGAAGCGGCCCGCGACCGGGCATGCGGTCCTGCGGGTTCAAGACCGGCCCGGCAAAGCCGACAATCAGCGCGGCCACCGCCAGCATCCGAAGCAGCAGAAGCCACCAGGGCGTGCGGTCGGTCTGGGTCTCGTCATCGGCCAGCCCCAGCAGCAGCGCCACCCCCGGAAACCGCCGCCGGATCGGCGCGGGCGGCACCGCCCGCAGCAACAGCCACAGCGCGGGCAGCAGCACCAGCCCCCAAAGCAGCAGCGGCGCGGTGAAACCGAAGGCCCCGACGGTCCACATCAGCGCCCGCGCTCCAGCGCGCGGAACAACCACAAAAGCGCGCCCTGCGCGCCCTCGCCGGTGTGATGGGCCGAATAATGCCAGCCGGTGACCCGCGCCAGATCGGCCAGCCGCGCCTTGCGCTCGGCCAGCCGCGCCAGATAGCGGCCGCGCAGATCACCCGCTTTCAGCGTTTCATGGCGCAAGGTGCCGCCCATGCTTTCGAAGATGGTCCGCCCGTCGAAGGGAAAGGCCTCTTCGGCGGGGTCCAGCACCTGCAGCAGCGCGCCCTTGACGCCGCGGTCGGCGGCCTCGGTCAGCGCGGTCTCGACCGGAGCCAGATCGCCGAGAAAATCGGACAGGAAGACCGCGCGGGAATGGGGCGGCATGCCCCGGGTCGCGGGCACGCCGTAATCGCTTTGCGACAGGTCGCGGCCCAGCACCTCGGTCAGCCTGAGGATCTGATGCTGACCGCGCCGGGGCGGCAGGTCGGACCCCAGAAGCCCCACCCGTTCGCCGCCCCGAATCAGCAGAACCGCCAGCGCCAGCGCCAGCACCCGCGCGCGCATCGCCTTCGGCGGGTGGTTCCCGCCCGAAAAGCCCATCGAGGCCGCGTCGTCGACCCAAAGCAGCACGCTTTGCGCCGCCTGCCATTCCTTCTCGCGCACGAAATGCGCATCCGACCGGGCCGACCGGCGCCAGTCGATCATCCGCGCCTCGTCGCCCGCATGGGCCGGGCGGTATTGCCAGAACTCGTCGCCCTGGCCTGCCCGGCGTCTGCCATGCTCGCCCAGCAAGACCGCCTGGGCCAGATGCTCGGCCTCGGCCAGAAGCGGCGGCAGGGCCTCGGCCAGCCCCTCGGCACGGGCGCGGAGGGCGGCGGCAGAGATCACGCGGCGGCCTCGACCCGCACGGTGTCGCGCGCGACCTTTTCGATGATCCGGGGCAGGTCCTCGCCCCGGGCGCGGGCGGCGAAGCTCAGCGCCATGCGGTGGATCAGGACCGGCCCGGCCATCTTCAGCACATCGTCGGCCGAAGGCGCCAGACGTCCGTCCAGCAGCGCCTGCGCGCGCACCGTCAGCATCAGCGCCTGGGCCGCGCGCGGCCCCGGCCCCCAGGCCACGTTCTCGCGCACGGCCTGCGGCGCCTCGGGTTCGTTCGGACGGCAGGCCCGGACCAGATCGAGGATCAGCTCGACCACGCCCTCGCCCACCGGCATCTGCCGCACGACCTTCTGGGCGGCGATCAACTCGGCGGCGGTGAAGACCGGATGGGCCTCTTCCTCGGCGACCCCGGTGGTCGCCATCAGGATGTCATGCTCGGTGCGGCGGTCGGGATAAGGCACGTCGATGCGCACCAGAAACCGGTCGAGCTGGGCTTCGGGCAGCGGATAGGTGCCCTCCTGCTCGATGGGGTTCTGGGTGGCCAGCACATGGAAGGGCGGGGTCAGCGCATGCGACTCGCCCGCGATGGTGACGGATTTCTCCTGCATCGCCTGCAAAAGCGCCGATTGCGTCCGGGGGCTGGCCCGGTTGATCTCGTCGGCCATCAGCATCTGGCAGAAAATCGGCCCCTCGATGAACCGGAAGGCGCGCGAGCCGTCAGGCGCCGTCTCCAGAACCTCCGAGCCCAGAATGTCCGCGGGCATCAGATCGGGCGTGAACTGGATGCGCCCCCCGTTCAGCCCCATCACCGTCGACAGCGTGGCCACCAGCCGGGTCTTGCCCAGCCCGGGCAGGCCGATCAACAGCCCGTGCCCGCCGCAAAGCAATGCGGACAGGGTCAGGTCGACCACCCGTTCCTGACCGATGAACCGCTTGGTGATCGAGGCCTTCGCCTCGGCCAGCTTCTCGCCCAGCGCCTCGATCGCGGCCACCAGTTCGGTCTCGTCGGGCATGACTTCTCTCCTGTCCGGCTTACATGAGCCATTATCGGCAGATATCCTGTTCACCTCAAATGGCAAAAAACCGACAGGGACAAATGATCGTGAAACCTGTTACCGAAAGCCTCGCCGAAGCGGCCCGCGCGGCCTCGGGCAAGGGTCTGCCGCCGGTGCACCTGTGGAACCCGCCCTTCTGCGGCGACATCGACATGCGGATCGCCCGGGACGGGACCTGGTTCTACCTCGGCACGCCGATCGGCCGGGCCCCGCTGGTGCGGCTGTTCTCGACCATCCTGAAACGCGAGGGCGACCGCCATTTCCTCGTCACCCCGGTCGAGAAGGTCGGCATCACCGTCGACGACGCCCCTTTCGTCGCGGTCGATGTGGACCGTTCGGATGAGGGTGGCGAACCTGTCCTGACCTTCACGACCAATGTCGGCGACCGCGTTGCGGCTGGCCCGGGCCACGAGATCCGGGTGACGCGCGATCCTGGAACCGGCGAGCCCGCGCCCTATCTCCATGTCCGCGCGGGGCTGGAGGCCCTGATCGACCGCAAAAGCTTCTACCGGATGGCCGAGATCGGCGACACCGTCCGGCACGAGGGCCGGGACTGGTTCGGGTTCCGCTCCAAGGGCCTTTTCTTTCCGGCGATTCCCGCCGAGGAACTGACCTGAGCGCAAGCCATGCTGCACGCGCGCGACATGGGTATTTGAGCCAAGAAGAAACCGGCAATGGGTCTTCGCCAAAGCTCCCCGCCCCCGCAGAACCTATGGGCGAGGCCCCAATTCTTCGCAGAAGAATTGCGCCTAATGCGCCGCGGCCCAGTTCGGCCCCTGCCCGGCATCGACGACCAGCGGCACGTCCAGCGCCACGGCAGGAAGCCCGGCGCGTTCCATGACCGCGCGCGCGCACTCGGCGACATCTTCTGCCGCCCCCGCCTCGACCTCGAAGATCAATTCGTCATGGACCTGCAGCAGCATCTTCGCAGGTAGCCCCGCGATCGCCGCAGGCATCCGGATCATGGCGCGGCGGATGATGTCGGCCGCCGTCCCCTGGATCGGAGCGTTGATCGCCGCACGCTTCGCAAAGCCCGCCTGCGGCCCCTTGGCGCCGATCTCGGGCGTATGGATCCGCCGCCCGAACAGGGTCTGCACATAGCCGTGCTCCTTCGCGAAGGCGACCGTCGCGTCCATGTAGTCGCGGATGCCCGGAAACCGCTCGAAATAGCGGTCGATGAAGCCCTGCGCCTCGCCGCGCGGAATGCGCAGGTTCCGCGCGAGGCCAAAGCCCGAAATCCCGTAGATCACCCCGAAATTGATCGCCTTGGCGCGGCGGCGGACCTCGGGCGTCATCTCGGCCATCGGCACGTCGAACATCTCGGACGCCGTCATCGCATGGATGTCCTGGCCCTCGCGGAACGCCGCCTTGAGCGCATCGATCCCGGCGACATGGGCCAGGATGCGCAGCTCGATCTGCGAATAGTCGAGGCTCAGCAGCACCTTGCCCTCATCGGCCACGAACGCCTCGCGGATGCGGCGCCCCTCTTCGGAACGCACGGGAATGTTCTGCAGGTTCGGATCGGTCGAGGCGAGCCGCCCGGTCACCGCCCCGGTGATCACGTAAGAGGTATGCACGCGGCCCGTCTCGGGGTTGATGTGGTCCTGAAGCGCGTCCGTATAGGTCGATTTCAGCTTCGACAGCTGGCGCCAGTCCAGTACACGCGCGGGCAGGTCATGGCCCTCGGCCGCCAGATCCTCCAGCACATCGGCGCCGGTGCCATAGGCGCCGGTCTTGCCCTTCTTGCCACCCGGGAGGCTCATCTTGTCAAAGAGGATCTCGCCCAGTTGCTTGGGGCTGCCCACATTGAAGCTCTCGCCCGCCAGCTCGTGGATCTCGGCCTCGAGCGCGGCCATCTTCTGGGCAAAGGCGTTCGACATCCGTGAAAGCGTGTCGCGGTCGACCTTGATCCCGGTCATCTCCATTTCGGCCAGCACCGGCACCAGCGGGCGTTCGAGCGTCTCGTAGACGGTCGCGACCTTCGCCCGATGCAGCTGCGGCTTGAAGAGCTGCGCCAGCCTCAGCGTCACATCGGCATCCTCGGCCGCATATTTCACGGCCTCGGCGACCGGCACCTTGTCGAAGGTGATCTGCGACTTGCCCGAGCCCAGCAGCGACTTGATCGGGATCGGCTCGTGCCCGAGATAGCGTTCCGACAGCGCATCCATCGAATGGCCGTGCAGCCCCGCATGCATCGCGTAGGACATCAGCATCGTGTCGTCGATCGGCGCCACCGCGATGCCGTGACGGGCAAGGATCTTGGCATCGTATTTCATGTTCTGCCCGATCTTCATCACCGCCGGGTCCTCCAGCAGCGGCTTGAGCAGGGCCAGAGCCTCGTCCATCGGCATCTGCCCCGGCGCCAGCGCCGCCGAGCCGAAAAGATCGCCCTCTCCCTCGCGATGGCCAAGCGGGATGTAGCAGGCCTGCCCCGGCTCGACCGCCAGCGAGATCCCCACCAGATCCACCCGCATCTCGTCCAGCCCGGTGGTCTCGGTATCGACCGCGACCCAGCCCCGGGCCTGCGCGCGCGCGATCCAGACCTCAAGCGCGGCCGCGTCGCGCACGCACTCATACCCCTCGGGGTCGAAAGGCAGCGCGGCCGGCGCCGCGGGCACGTCGGGCGCCGCGGCGGAGCTTGGCTCGGACAGAACGGGCGGCTCGGCGCCCAGCGCATCGGCGACCCGCTTCAGCAGGGTGCGGAACTCCATCTGTGCCAGAAACCCCAGCAGGGTCCCGGCATCGGGCTCTTTGACCTCGAGATCGTCCAGAGTCTCGTCAAGCGGCGTCTCGGCATCGAGCGTCACCAGCTTCTTCGACAGCTCGATCTGGGCGCGGTGCTCGATCAGGGTCTGGCGGCGCTTGGGCTGCTTGATCTCCTCGGCCCGGTCCAGCAGCGTTTCGAGATCGCCATAGTCCTGGATCAGCTGGGCCGCGGTCTTGATCCCGATCCCCGGCGCGCCCGGCACGTTGTCGACCGAATCGCCCGCCAGCGCCTGCACATCGACCACCCGGTCGGGGCCGACGCCGAATTTCTCTTCGACCTCCTCGACGCCGATCCGCTTGTTCTTCATGGCGTCCAGCATCTCGACCCCGTTGCCGACCAGCTGCATCAGGTCCTTGTCGGAACTGACGATGGTCACCCGGCCGCCCTTCTCGACCGCCAGCCGCGCATAGGTGGCGATGATGTCGTCGGCCTCGTAATTCTCCTTTTCGATGCAGGCGATGTTGAAAGCGCGCGTGGCCTCGCGGGTCAGCGGGATCTGCGGGCGCAGATCGGCGGGCATCTCGTCGCGATTGGCCTTGTAGTCGGGGTAAAGATCGGTGCGGAAGGTGTGGCTGCCCTTGTCGAAGATCACCGCCACATGGGTCGGCGCGTCCGGGCCGCGATTGTCCTGCACGTATTTGTGGATCATGTTGCAGAACCCCGCGACGGCCCCGATGGGCAGCCCGTCGGATTTCCGCGTCAGCGGCGGCAGCGCGTGGAAAGCGCGGAAGATAAAGGCCGAGCCGTCGATCAGATGCAGATGGCAGCCGGTGCCGAAACCCTCGGTCATGTCGTTCTCCCCGTCGCTGGCCCGTGTCACTGGCCCGTGTCACCGGCCCGCCTGCCGGACCTGCCTGCGGTCTTGCCATGAAGCGCACGGCTTCGCCAGTGCCGGACGCGCTCAGCCACAGGCGGAGCCGGGCGCCGCGCGTCCTTCGGCGATCAGCCGGTCCAGCATCGGCCCGTCGACCCCGCCAAGGATCGCCACGCGACCGACCACAAGGCCGGGAGTGCCGACAAAGCCGAAAGCCGCGGCCAGCGCCCGGGCCTCGGCCAGCCGCGCCTCGGTGCGCGGATGGGCCATGTCCCGCTCGAAGGCGGCAATATCGAGCCCCATCCCGGCGGCAATCTCGCGCATGCCCCTGGGGGTCGGCACCAGCGCCCCGCCCATGGTGCGTTCCTGCCAGTCGAGCGCCGCGCCCTGCACCTCGGCCGCCAGCGCCGCCCGCGCGGCCAGGACCGAGCTTTCGCCCAACAAGGGCAGCGGCTGCCAGGCGATGCGGATCGCGGCCGGTCGGCGCGCCGCGCGCGCGATCAGCAGGGGCGTCAGCTGGCGGCACCAGGGGCAGCGGATGTCGGTGAAACAGGCGACCGGCACCGCTTCCGGGACCTCAGGCGCGGGACCGAAAAGCGCGGCGCAGGGGTCTTCGGGCAGCGGCGGCGGGGGCTCGGCGGTCAAGCCGATCAGAGGCGACAGCGCAGGGCCGGGCCTCGGCACGCGGCGAAAGCCGGGCAGGCCCGGCACCGGTTCGGTCTCGATCTCGGGAGGGAAGGCCAGCCGCCAGAGCCCCGGCCCGGCCGAAAGGCCAGCGGTCAAGCCCACGGCCCCGATCAGCCAGGCCAGCCCGCGGCGGGTGACGGTCATCGGACCAGCGCGCGGCCGGTCAGGTCCTGACCTTGTCGGCAAAGCTCTGATGCACGAACTTGCGGTCGCAATAGCCGCATTCGACAAAGCCCGTCTCGGGCGGGATCGACAGCCAGACCCGCGGATGACCCAGACCCGGCCCGCTGCCATCGCAACAGACCCGCCATTCGCTGGTGTATGTCGTTTCGGGAGGGATGCTGTCGGTGTCCTGTCCGGGGGCTTCTGGGGGCATGCGATTAAGCTCCGCGCGTTGCCGAGGCGACCGGATCGCCTTATGTCCGGGGCCATGATAGCGAATGAAGCGGCACGGGCAAGCGTCAGAGGCAGGGAAATGACTGGGAACGCGATCGAGATCGAGGGATTGACCAAGACCTATGCCGCCAGCGGCAGCCAGCCGCCGAAACAGGCATTGAAGGGCATCGACCTCGACATCCCTGCCGGGTCGATCTTCGGGTTGCTGGGGCCGAACGGCGCGGGCAAGTCGACGCTGATCAACATCCTGGCCGGTCTGGTGCTGAAAACCAGCGGTAAGGTCAGCATCTGGGGCTTCGATCAGGACGTGAACCCGCGCCAGTCCCGCGCCTCGATCGGGGTGATGCCGCAGGAACTGAACATCGACCCTTTCTTCACGCCGCGCGCAGCGCTCGAGGTGCAGGCGGGGCTTTACGGGGTGCCGAAATCCCAGCGCGTCACCGACCGGGTGCTGAAGGCGATCGGTCTCGAGGACAAGGCCGACGCCTATGCCCGGAACCTGTCGGGCGGCATGCGGCGGCGGCTGTTGCTGGGCAAGGCGCTGGTCCACCGGCCGCAGGTGCTGGTGCTGGACGAGCCCACGGCGGGCGTCGATATCGAGCTGCGCCAGATGCTCTGGGCCAATATCCGGCGGCTGAACGAGGAACAGGGCACGACGATCATCCTGACCACGCATTACCTGGAAGAGGCGCAGGAGATGTGCGGCGAGATCGCCATCATCAACCATGGCGAGCTGATCGCGCGCGATTCGACTTCGGCCCTGATCGGGCGGATGGATGCCAAGACCCTGGTGATCCAGCCCGAGGACGAGGTCGCGGCCCCGCCCGAGATGCCCGCCCCGGTCGAAACCTGCCTTCGGCCCGACGGCGCGCTTCGCTTTACCTATCGCCGGAGCGAAATCGGCACCGGCGCGGTGATCGAGGCGGTCCGAAACGCGGGCATCTCGATCCGCGACATCGCCACCGAGGAACCCAACCTCGAGGACGTCTTCGTCGCGTTGACCTCGCACAAGGGCGCCGCGTGAGCCGGGTGATCCTTTTCAACAAGCCCTGGGGGGTGCTGTCGCAATTCACCGATGACGGCCCGCCCCGGCCCGACCGCCGGACGCTGGCCGCCTTCATCGACCAGCCCGGGGTCTATCCGGCCGGACGTCTCGACCGCGACAGCGAGGGGCTTCTGGTGCTGACCGATGACGGGCGCCTGCAGGCCCGGATCGCGAACCCGAAGGCAAAGACCGAAAAGACCTATTGGGCCCAGATCGAGGGCCTGCCCATGGACGAGGCGCTCGAAGCGCTGGGGCGCGGCGTGACCCTGAAGGACGGGCCGACCCGTCCGGCGCGGGTCCGGCGGATCGACGCACCGGCCGGGCTCTGGCCGCGCGACCCGCCGGTCAGGGTCCGCAAGTCGGTTCCCGATTGCTGGATCGAGCTGACCATTTCCGAAGGCCGCAACCGTCAGGTCCGCCGCATGACGGCCGCCGTGGGCCACCCGACGCTGCGACTGATCCGCTACCGGGTGGCCGACTGGACCCTCGACGGGATCGAAACCGGGACCTGGCGCGCGGCCTGATCCCCCGCGACGGAGAGACCCCAATGCCGATGCCCTGGACCTACCGCCATGCCTCGCGCGAATTCCGCGCATTTCTCGACGATGCCCGGGACCGGATGAACCTGACCTCCGACAACATGGCCTACACGGCGGTGGACGGCGTCTTCCAGGTGTTCCGGCGGCGGTTGACGGCGCAAGCGGGGCTCGATTTCGCCAGCGTCCTGCCGTCCGTTCCGCGCGCGATCTTCGTGGCGGGCTGGGACGTGACCACCCCGCCCCTGCCCTTCGCCGACCGCGCCGCCCTGACCGCCGAGGCGAAAGCCCTGCGCCCGCATCACAACCTGACGCCCGACAACGCCATCGAGGCCACCGCCTGGGCCTTGCGACGGGCAACCGATGCCAGGGCGTTGGAAGACGTGCTGTCCCGCCTGCCGCCCGAGGCCCGCGCCTTCTGGCATGTCGAGGTCGACGACCCGTCGGAACTGGCGCCGCGGATCGTCTGAGCCGGGGGCCTCGCCTCAGCCCTTCGCCAGCATCCGCCCCAGCACGCGCCCGCCGAGGATGTGCACATGCAGGTGCGGCACTTCCTGCACCCCATGCTCGCCCGCGTTCGAGATCACCCGGAAACCGTCCTCAAGCCCCTTCATCTCGCAGACCCGGGCGATGGTGCGGGTGAAATCGACGATCTCGGCATCGCTCGCCTCGGCCGCGAAATGATCGTAGCAGACATAGGGGCCCTTCGGGATCACCAGAACATGCACCGGCGCCTGCGGCGCGATGTCGTTGAACGCAAGGCTCATCCCGGTTTCCAGCACGGTGTCGTTCGGGATCTCGCCCCGCAGGATCCGGGCAAAGACGTTCTGGTCGTCATAGGCATAGGTCATGTCGGTCCTCACTCACGCGCTGTCGAAAGGGCTCAATCGTCGAACAGGGTCGCCGTATCGGCGATCCCGCGGGCCGTGTCATAAGGGATTGCAAGGAATTGCGCCAGCACCAGCGCCGCCTCGCTCAGCTTCTGGCCCGGGCTCAGACGGTACAGCGCCGGAAACCCGGCCGCCCTGAGCCGCGCGGTCTCGCGCTCCAGGTCCTGGGCCAGCGCCGGCAAGACCCGCGCGGCCACCCCCGGCGGGCTTGCGTCCGACAGAAGCCCCAGCCGCCGGGCATGGCCCAGAAGGTCGGCCTGGCTGAACGGGCAGACGATTTCCAGCACCCGCACGGTCGCCCCGTCGGCCTGAAAATCGGCCATGATCTCCAGATCGGCCGGGTCGAGGCAGAGGATCAGCCGGTCGGTGCCAAGGCTTTCATAGACCAGCCGCAGAAAGGCGCGGGGGTGGCGGCTGCGCTTGGCCCGACTGCGTTCTATCCCGCCCAGATCGGGCAGGTCGACCGTCTCGTCATCGAAGGCGAAATCGGCGGAAGCCAGCCCCGTGGCCTGACGCACCCGTTCGACCAGACGGCGTGCGACATGCCATTTCTTGCAGGTCACCAGCATCAACTGGCGCCCCTGCCCCAGACCCGCGCCACGTTCCCAGGCGCGGCCGCCAAAGCGCTGTCCGATCCGGCCGCGCCCGGTCAGGAACCGGTAGACCTCGGGGCCGCCGCCCGAGGCCGCGGGTCCCGGATCGGCCGAGGCATAGACCGCCGCCAGCCGCGCCCGCAACGGCACGGCCTCGACCGAGATCTTGCGGGCAAAATAACCCTCCTGCGCCACCAGCAGGTCGTAGTGGTCGTTGTAGAAGGTCACCGGCATCCCGTAATCGGTGAACATGAGGAAGGTCGGCGCGCGCGACCGGATCTGGCCGGTCGGCACCAGATGACGCACGAGCGTCTGGAAAAAGGTCTCGTCCGGGATCCAGCTGCTGCGGAAGAACCGGATCACATCGGGCCGCCGCACCAGGAAGGCCAGGATCGCCTCGACCGTAGACCGGCGCAGACACCACCACTGGCTGCCGATCATCACCTGCAGATCGGCCGGCGGCGCCCGCTGTAAGCCCAGCGCCTTCTGCACCGCCATCGAGGCATGGAACAGCCGCCTCTGGCGGCGCTCGTTGAAGAAATGCCGGTAGATCAGCCGTTCGTCCTTCAGCCCGGTCCGGATCCAGCCCGACTCGAAGAAATCGACGCTTTCGATGTGATCCGACCCGCTGTCGTCCAGATCCGCGCGCAGCCGCACTGCAGGCTTGATCGGGAGGCAGTCGCCTGACAGCAGGTAAAGATGCGTGGCCTGCGGAAACGCCGCCAGCGCGGCGCGGGCCGCGTTCAGCGTCGCCTGCACCGGCGACCAGTCGCCCCAGCCACAGCGCACCCGCCGGGCGAAGACGGCCGAAGGATTTCCCGCCAGCGCGGCACGAATCTCGGCGAAATCGGCATCCGGCGCGCGGCGGTCCAGATGGATGGCGACCAGATCGCCCGCCGCCGTCAGCCGCTCGGCCTGAGCGACGATCGTGTCCGGGTCCCTGTGACAGAGCAGCAAATAGGCGACGGTCGCCATGCAGATCCCCCGAACGGGCGGCCGCAGTGTCGCCAGGGCCGCATTTGCCGATTATTACGGGCTCTGAGGACAGAAGTCACCGCAGGCGGTTCGGTTCCGCCCGCATCGACCAGGCGGAAGATGGGCTTTCCCGGCCCCTGGATGACCTTGAGCGAAAGCATGCTTGCCGCGTGGTGCCGAAATGCGCCTGCTCGACCATCGGCCAGATCATGTATTTCTGGGATCGCGGCCGGTTCTATGACGGCGTTATCCACGAGGCCGCCGAGGGTCTGCACAAATGGGCGTCCGAGGACAGCCAGCCCGCGATCGACCGCCGCGCCTGCGCGCGGGACACGCTGGCCTTCACCTGCATGCGCACGCCCTATGCCCGGGTGCTGTCCTCCTTCTTCGACAAGATCTGCGGTATCCAGCGCAGCGGCACCCGTTACCGCGGCAAGCTGGTGCCGACGCTGATCGAACCCTACGGCATCGAGCTCGGCGGCCCCGACGGCCAGCAGGAATTCGACCAGATCGCCAGCTTGCACCGCTTTCTGCTGTCTGCCCGCGACCCGATCCGCTGGCGCCGCCCGATGGAGCCCGACATCCACTGGTCCGACATGTCGGGCCATGTGGCGACCTTCATCGCCAATGGCGGCCGCCACGACCGGATCTTCGCCACCGAATGCGCCGATACAAGGATGCAGGCGGTGCTCGTCGCCGCGCCGATCCGTCACCCGGTCGACCTCGCCCAAATCCCCCGCTTCAACGAATCCGAAGGCTACGGGCCGCGCCGCGCCCACCCGGTCGGGGCCTATTTCGACGACCTGTCGCGCCATCTCGTCTACGAGATCTGACATCGCGACTTCCGGCTCTTTCGCTACGACGCGGAACACCCCGCCAATCAGCGTCCGCTGGGCGAGATCGACCTCGACGCGGTCCACGCCCATCTCGGCGACCGAGCCCCGGGCTCATCCCGTCGCGGCCTTCTTCTTGGCCGAAATACCCCCGCCGGAGGCGCGCGCGTCAGCGCGCCCGGCCCAAGGCCGGACAAGCGGGGCGCGCGCAGCGCGCGCGCCCCGTGCGGGCCGGGGGCGGGAGCGCCCCCGCCGCCTTCAGATCAGTCCATGGGTGCGGAACAGATGGGTCAGATCGGCCTCGGCACGCGCGCCGATATGGCTGATGATCTCGCTGGCCGCCACGCAGCCCATGCGGCCGCAGCTTTCCAGATCGTGGCCCTGCGTCAGCCCCCACAGAAACGCCCCGGCGAACAGATCGCCCGCGCCGGTCGCATCGACCACCCGGGTGTTCAGCGCCGGTGCATGCCAGCGCCCGGTCCCCGACAGGATATGCGCACCATCGGCGCTGTCGGTGCAGGCCACCAGCCCGATCTCGGCCGCGGCATGGGCCAGCGCGTCGTCGAAGACCTCGGTCTGGTACATCGACAGGATCTCGGCCCGGTTCGCGAACAGCAGGTCCACATCCTCGCGGATCATCCGGCGGAAGGCGTCGCGGTGGCGATCCACGCAGAACGGGTCGGACAGGGTCAGCGCCACCTTGCCGCCCGCGGCCTTCGCGGCCGCAATGGCCTTGGCGAAGGCCGCATGGCTCTCGGCCCCGTCGAAACGGTAGCCCTCCAGATAGATCCACTCGGCATCGGCGATCTGCGCCGCGTCGATATCGGCCGCCGACAGCCGCTCGGACAGCCCCAGATAGGTGTTCATCGACCGTTCGCCATCGGGCGTGACCAGAATGATGCAACGCCCGGTCTCGCCCGGTTCTGCTTCCGGCGCCATGGGCGTCGCGAAATCGGCACCCTGCGCGCGCAGGTCATGGGCGAAGATCGCGCCCAGCTGGTCGTCCTTGACCTTGCCGACATAGGCGGTGCGCCCGCCCAGATGCGCGATGCCCGCGATCGTGTTCGCGGCCGACCCGCCCGAGATCTCCTGCGCCGGGCCGATCCGGCCGTAAAGCTCGACGGCGCGCTCGGTGTCGATGAGCTGCATGATGCCCTTCTCGACACCGTGGTCGGTCAGGAAAGCCTCATCGGCATGGGCCAGAACGTCGACCAGCGCATTGCCGATGCCGACGACGTGATAGGTCTTGGTCATACTGTCTTGTCCTCGTATGGGCAGAGATCCCGGATCGGGCAGGTCCCGCAGATCGGCTTGCGCGCCTTGCACAGGTAACGGCCGTGCAGGATCAGCCAGTGATGCGCATGGCGCTGGAATTCGGCCGGCACATTGTCCTCGATCGCGCGCTCGACCGCCTCGACGGTCTTGCCCGGCGCGATCAGGGTGCGATTGCCGACCCGGAAGATATGGGTGTCGACCGCCTGGGCGGGCAGCCCCCACCACATGTTCAGCACCACATTCGCGGTCTTGCGCCCGACCCCGGGCAGCGCCTGCAGCGCCGCGCGCGAGGACGGCACCTCGCCGCCATACTCCTCGACGAGGATCCGGCTCAGCTTGATGACATTCTTCGCCTTGTTGCGAAAAAGCCCGATCGTGCGGATATGCTGGATCAGCCCCTCCTCGCCCAAAGCCAGCATCTTTTCGGGCGTGTCGACCCGGGCGAACAGCGCCCGCGTCGCCCGGTTCACCCCGGCATCGGTCGCCTGCGCCGACAGCGCCACCGCGACCAGCAGGGTATAGGCGTTGACATGTTCAAGCTCGCCCTTCGGCTCGGGCTCGGCCGCCTGAAAGCGGGCAAAGATCTCGCGGATCGTATGATAGGGCAGAGCCTGGGCCATCGGCCTTCCTATGCCCGTGCGGCGGGGCAGAGGCAAGGC
This sequence comes from Rhodovulum sp. BSW8, assembly GCF_003314725.1. Lineage (NCBI taxonomy): Bacteria > Pseudomonadati > Pseudomonadota > Alphaproteobacteria > Rhodobacterales > Paracoccaceae > Rhodovulum > Rhodovulum sp. BSW8. The sequence continues at coordinate 247,966 of NZ_QNVX01000036.1, read as the reverse complement.
CGCAGCGGGGCCGCCTTTTGGCGCAGGTTCCGGGTCGCGCGGGCAGGCAACCGGGCCTATCCTGAGGGTCAGCATCCGAAAGGAAGGACCATGCCGAAGGACACGGACCGGGACGACAGCCAGGCCTATCATTTCTCGGTGATCCGGCGGGCCATCGACCGGATCGACGCGGCCGGCGCCGAGGCGCTGCCGCTTGACGCCCTGGCAGCCGAGATGAACATGAGCCCCGCGCATTTTCAGCGCGTCTTCTCGCGCTGGGTCGGCGTCTCGCCCAAGCGCTATCAGCAGTATCTGACGCTCGGCCACGCCCGGGCGTTGATGCGCGAGCGCTTCACCACGCTCGAGACCGCCGACGCGCTGGGGCTTTCGGGCGCGGGGCGGCTGCACGATCTGTTCCTGCGCTGGGAAGCGATGAGCCCGGGCGACTATGCCAAGGGCGGCGCCGGGCTCGAGATTCGCTGGGGCTGGGTCGACAGCCCGTTCGGCCCGGCGCTGGTGATGGCCACCGCGCGCGGGATCTGCGGCATCGGCTTTGCAGCCGAGACCGGGCCCGAGCCCGCGATGGCCGACCTGAAATCGCGCTGGCCGCGCGCCAGCTTCGTCGAGGACCCGATGGCGCTGGCGCCCTGGGCCGAGGCCGCCTTCGGGCGGCGGGGCGGCGAGGCGCGCCTGCACCTGATCGGGGCGCCCTTCCAGATCAAGGTCTGGGAGGCCCTGCTGAGCGTGCCCTCGGGCCAGGTCACGACCTATTCCGAAATCGCCCGCGCCATCGGCCATCCGGCGGCGGTGCGCGCGGTCGGCACCGCGGTCGGGCGCAACCCGATCAGCTATCTGATCCCCTGCCACCGGGCCTTGCGCAAGACCGGCGCGCTGGGCGGCTATCACTGGGGCCTGCCGGTCAAGCGCGCCCTTCTGGCCTGGGAATCGGCCCGGGCCGAGGCCGCGGCGAGCGGCCCCTGACCGCCCCCCGCCCCCCGTCCCCCGCCGATCGGCCATTTGCCGCCCGATCTGCCCCTCTGCCCGTCTCGCCCCCCTCGAAGACCGCCGCCATCCGACTATATTCGCGGGCAACGGTCCCCGAACGGGACTCAAGCAGAGAGGCAGTCATGATCCGCGCCAGCAAACCTATCCTTCTGACCATCGCCGGGGCGCTTGCGCTCGGCGCCTGTACCGATCCCTCGGTCCAGACCGGCGATGCCCGGCAGCGCACCAAGGAAGGGGCGGCTATCGGCGCGGGCCTTGGCGCCGTGACCGGGCTTTTGGCCTCGAACCGGGGCGGCAACGACGCCAAGAGCGCGCTGATCGGCGCGGCGGTCGGCGCGGCGGCGGGCGCGGCCATCGGCAACAACCTCGACAAGCAGGCCGCCGAGTTGCGCCAGAGCTTCGACAACAACCAGATCGGCGTGGTCAATACCGGCAACGCGCTGATCGTGACGATGCCGCAGGATATCCTGTTCGACACCGACAGCGCCGCGGTGCGTTCGGGGCTGCGCGCCGACCTGCAGACGCTGGCCTACAGCCTGAACGACTATCCCAACACCACCGTCGATATCATCGGGCATACCGACAATACCGGCTCGGCCAGCTACAACCAGCAGCTGTCGACCCGCCGCGCCACCGCCGTGTCGTCGATCCTGACCGGGGCGGGCGTCAATTCCGGCCGCCTCCGCGCCTATGGCCGGGGCGAGGAACAGCCCATCGCCTCGAACCTCTCGCCCGAGGGCCGGGCCCAGAACCGCCGGGTCGAGATCGTCATTCGCCCGATGTCCTGACGCGGTCCGGGCCCCCGGGTTCCGGCCCGGGGGCACGGCCATTGCCGCCGGGCGTCCGCGGTCATATCTTCTGACCGGTTCAACGGAGACCGCGCGGCGCCATGCCCTTCCAGAAAGTCCTGCCCGAAAAGCTGTCGGCGGCGGTGGTGCGCCAGATCGAGCTTTTGATCCTGCGCGGCGTGCTGCGGCCCGGCGAACGGCTTCCGGCCGAACGCGATCTTTCGGACCGGCTTGGCGTGTCGCGGCCGTCGCTGCGCGAGGCCATCGAGGCGCTCGAGGCGCGCGGGCTTCTGGTGCGCAAGGCCGGCGCCGGGATCTTTGTGGCCGAGGTGCTGGGCGCGGCCTTTTCCGACGCGCTGGTGCGCCTCTTCGCCAGCCATGACGAGGCGTTGTTCGACTATATCGCCTTCCGCCGCGACCTCGAAGGGCTGGCTGCCGACCGCGCCGCCCGCACCGCATCAGACACCGACCTCAAGGTCGTCGACACGCTGTTCGCGCGGATGGAGGCCGCCCATGCCAAGCGCAACCCGGCGGACGAGGCGCGGCTCGATGCCGAATTTCACCTGTCGATCATCGAGGCCAGCCACAATGTGGTCATGACCCACATGATGCGGGCGATGTTCGACCTTCTGCGCGAAGGGGTCTTTTACAACCGCCAGATCATGTTCCGCCAGCGGACCACGCGCACGAGCCTGCTGGACCAGCACCGGGCGATCAACGCAGCACTACAGGCCCGCGACGGCGCCGCCGCGCGCGCGGCGGTCGAGCGGCATCTGGACTTTGTGGCCGAGGCGCTGCGTGCAGATCAGGCCGTCGCCCGCAACGAGGAGGTCGCCCGCCAGCGGCTGGAACAGGCGCTGGGCAAGGGCTGACCGCGATCCGCAGGCGCCGTCAGTTGACGCTGGTCGCCAGGTTCGCGTGAATCCGGCAGCGTTTGTGCAGCGCCCAGTAGGTCGCGAAGTCCAGCTCGTCCTGAACCGCCAGCATCCTCCGCAGCGAATCAAGGTTCATCCGCACCAGATAGGGTTCGGGCGCATGCATGTCGCCGCCCCGGAAGGTGATGCAGGCCAGCTTTTCGGGCGTGGGCGTGCGGATGAAGAACCCCGCATCGACCTTGGCCCCGGCAAAGCGGCGCGCGCGTTCGGTCATGTCCTGGCGGCGCTGATTGATCGGGTCGGTGGCCATCACCGCCTCGATCGCCACCGCATGCTGGGCGGCGCGGACACCGCTGTTGTGATCTTCCAGGAAGCGCTGCGCAGGGCCGACTCCGTAAAGCGCCAGCAGGGCGCAAAGACCCAGCCCCAGCAGGATCGCCGAAAAGGTGCCGGGCCGGAACAGGTTCCGCGCCGGGGCCCCGGGCGGCGGGACGGCCGCCGCACCGCTGTCCGCACGCGGATGCCGGGCCGAAAGGGCCGCGGGGCGGGGCGGGGTATGGGTCAGGCTGGACATAGGAGGCTCCGGAACCGGTAAAATGGAAAAAGCGGGCACTACCCCGATCGGCGCCCGCGGACCGCCGCCCGCACCGGAACCCGCAGCGACCGGCGCAAGCCTCCTCCGAGGGACGGGAAGAGCGTCAGGGCGAGCAACCCGACGAACAGCGCGAGAGGTGTTGGGGCGAGGATGAGGACGGCGGTCATCACGGGACTCCCTGCGAAACTGCGCCGGGGCGAGTCCCCGCGCGTTCGACAGTAGAAACCGCGAATGTGGCAGGGTCATGCCCCGGACAGGACAAATCGCGATTAAAGCGATCATTCGCACGTATTTCCCGCGTCACGTGCATTCGGGTTCCGGCGCGTTCCCCTGAAGCGAAAAACCCCAGCCTTTCGGCCGGGGTTCTATCGGGACCGGCAGCCGGGCGCGATGGCCCCGCCGGTTCGGATCAGTGCAGATGGAGCTTGCCGCGAACCTCGCCGATGGCGTCCTGCACCAGCTTGTCGTTGGTCTGGTCGGTCATCTGGCGCACGATCACCTCGCGCGCGGCCGCAACGGCGACCGCGATGGCCCGGTCGCGCACTTCCTTGACCGCCCCGGACTTGGCCGACTCGATCTGTTCGTCGGCGGCGGCCAGACGGCGGGCGATGGCGACCTTAAGGTCGTCCTTGGCCTTGGCGGCGGCCGCTTCGGCTTCGGTCCGCGCGGTCTCGACGATCCGCTCGGCCTGGGCCTGCACTTCCTTCTGCTTGCGCTCGTAGGACGCCAGCACGGTCTGCGCCTCTTCGCGCAGGGCCCGCGCCTCGTCGAGATCGGACTTGATCTCGGCCGCGCGCTTGTCGAGCATCGCCATCAGCTTGCCCGGCACCCGCAGGTAAACGAGCAGGGCAAGGAAGGCGACGAAGCTGATGGTGACGACGAATTCGGCGTTGTTCAGCGAGAAGAACGGGCCTTCCGCCGCCAGCGCCGGCGAAGCCGACAGCATCAGAGCGACTGCGAGTTTCTTCATCGGATCACCCTTTCAGCTTGCCGTCGACGGCGGCGTCGACAGCCCCCGACTCGGCCCGGAAGCCCATCGCGGCGATCACGTCGGCCGTGGTCGCACGGGCAACCTCGCTGACGCTTTCCAGCGCGCCCGCGCGGATCTCGGCGATCTGCTTTTCGGCCTCGGCGGACCGCGCCGCGATTTCCGCATCGGCCTTGGCGGTTGCGGCGTCGAGGTCGGCCTTGATCTCGGCCTTGGTCTCGGCGACGATCCGCTGCGCCTCGGCGCGGGCATCGGCCAGCGCCTTCTCATAGGCGCGCTCGGCCTCCTGGGCCCGCAGCTTCAGCTCTTCGGCGGCGGCGATGTCGTTCGAGATCGTGCCCTGGCGCTCGGCCAGAACCGCTCCGATCCGCGGCAGCGCGATGCGCGACAGCACGAAGTAGATCGCGAACAGCGTGACGACCAGCCAGAAGATCTGGTTGGGATAGGTCGAGAAGTCGAGCTGCGGCATGCCGACGGCTTCGGCGGCGTGACCGGCAGCTGCGGCGGTCTCTAGTTCTGTTGCCATGTCGTCCCCCTGGAACCCCGGATCACACCGGGTGGGTGCGTCTTGTCACGCCCCACCCGGCCGTAAGGATCGGTTCAGTCGGAGATCAGACGGCGAACATCAGCAGAAGCGCGACGAGGAACGAGAAGATCCCCAGCGCTTCGGCGAACGCGATACCGATGAACATGGTGGCGGTTTGCGAGGCAGCCGCCGAGGGGTTGCGCAGGGCGCCGGAGATGTAGTTGCCGACGACGTGGCCGATGCCGACCGAGGCGCCGCCCATGCCGGTACAGGCCAGACCAGCACCGATATAGGCACCCATTTGAACGATATCGCCTTCCATGTCGATTTCTCCTTACGTTGGAATTGGCAGATTCAGTGTGTGATACTCAGACCGGTGTCAGTGGTGCGGATGCAGCGCATCGCGCAGGTAGACGCAGGTGAGGATCGCGAAGACATAGGCCTGGATGAAAGCCACCAGGAATTCGAGCGCGTAGATCGCCCCGATCGCCACGACCGGGAACACCGCGCCCACGCCCAGAACGCCGGCGAAGCCCGCGAACACCTTCATCACGGCGTGGCCGGCCATCATGTTGCCCATAAGCCGGATCGAGTGGCTGACGGGGCGGACGAAGTAGGAAATCACCTCGATGACCGCCAGGATCGGGCGCAGCGCCAGCGGCGCGGCGGTGATCCAGAACAGGCTGAGGAAGCTCGCGCCGTGCTTGACGAAGCCCAGAACCGTCACGCCGATGAAGACCGCCAGCGCCATGGTCCCGGTGACCGCAAGATGCGAGGTGGTGGTGAAGGCGCCGGGGATCAGGCCGAGGAAGTTCGCGAAGACGATGAAGATGAAGAGCGACATGATGTAGGGAAAGTATTTCAGGCCGTCGCGGCCCGACACGTCCTCGACCATCTTGTAGACGAAGCCATAGGCCAGTTCGGCCACCGACTGGATGCGCGAGGGCACGATCGCGCGGCCCCGGGTGCCCATCACCAGCAGCAGCACCGTGCACAACACAGCGATGCCCATCCAGAGGGTCACGTTGGTGGGGGTGTACCAGTGCACCGCCCCCTCGCCGAAGAGCGGGCGCACCATGAACTGGTGCATGGTATCGATGTTCACTCCGCCGGTCGCGTCTTCGCTCGCCACGTTCAATCCCTCTTCTCGTCCTCAGCGGCGGCCGCCGCCTGTTGGCCCTGGACCTCCTGCGCGGTGCGCAGCATCACCCGGATGCCCGCCGCAAGGCCCAACAATATGAACAGCACCAGAAAGATCGGCTTTGTCCCCAGCCAGGAGTCGATGCCGAACCCGATGCCGAAGCCGATCCCCAGACCGGAGACCAGCTCTATCACCATTCGCCAGGCCAGCTGCGCCTGGGTGTAATGCGAGTCCATGTGAGAGGGCGCGGGATCGGCCTTGGCCTTCTTCAACTCGGCCAGCCTGGCTTCCAGCCGGGCGAGCCGTTCCTTTTCGGCCGGGTCCATCATGCGAACGTCCCCCTCGGACAGTCGCGGCGAAGCTAGTCAGCGGGGGGAAATGAGTCAAGCGGATTGCGACGCCATCAAGCCATTGAAAAAACATGGTTTTGCCGAATGCTGCCGCGCGGAACCCGGCCCCGGCACGGCTTTGCCATATTCAACCGGACGGTTGACGATCAGGCCGGTGCAGGCGCATCCTGCGGCGATGGAAGACCGGCTCGACATCGTCTTTGCGGCGCTCGCCGACCCGACCCGCCGGGCGATCCTCGCCATGCTGCTGGAAGACGACATGGCGGTGACCGATGTGGCCGAGCCGTTTCAGATGTCTCTGGCCGCCGTTTCCAAACATCTGGCGATCCTGACCCGGGCCGGCCTGATCAGCCAGGAAAAGCGCGGGCGGGTGAAATGGTGCAAGCTTGAACCCGACGCGTTGAAGGACGCCTCGATCTGGATGCAGAGCTTCGGCCAGTTCGAGGCGGTAAACCTCGACGCCTTCGAGCGCTTCCTCGCGGCGGAACTGAACGGCTGAGGCCGGGCGGCCTAGTCGTCCTTCAGCAGCATCGCCAGCGCCAGCACGGTCAGCGCGACCCCGCCCAGCACCAGCGCGCGCGGCGCCCCGTGGCCCAGCGCGAATTCCCACAGGATCACCCAGGACGGCGTCAGGTAGGTATAGGCCATCACCTTGGCCGCGGGCAGCCTGAGCGCCGCGTATTGCAACAGCACGAAAGTCATCGCGCTGGCGCAGACCGCCAGATAGGCCAGCACCGCCCAGACCAGCGGCGGCAGCGCACCCCAGTCGGTCGCGACCAGCGCGGGCGCGCCGTAAAGCGTCAGCACCAGCAGGGCCGCCAGCATCATCCCGAAGGTGAAGACCAGCGCGGGCTCGCCCCGGTTCAGCTTGCGCACCAGCGGCGTATAGGCGGCATGCGCGATGCAGCCGATGAAGAAGACCGCCTCGCCCCGCCCGATCTCGAACCGCAACAGCGCCCCGAGATCGGCGCGGAAGATCACCCAAACCGCCCCGGCCCCGCCGATCGCCAGCGCCGCCGCCACCCGGGGCGTTGCCCGCTGGCGCAGGAACAGCCAGCCGAAGCCCGCCGACATGACCGGCGTCAGGGTGAAGACCGCCGCCGTCGGCACCGGCGCGGCCGTCTTCAGCCCCTCGAACATCAAGACGAAATACAGCGCAAAGACCGTGCCCAGCACCAGAAAGCGCCAGGGCGCGCGGAACTGCCTGCGCCTCAGCCCCGGGCCCAGCGCCGCGGCCGCCCCGATCAGCACCCCGGCCAGCAGGAAGCGCAGGGCGGTCAGCGCCACCGGGTCGATGTCATTGGCAATCAGGCTGCCGAAGCTGAACGATCCCGCCACCAGCGCCGAGAAGCTCAGCATCGCCAGATGGCCGCGCAGAGCCGCGCCGCGCGGGACCGCGGCCGGGCTCAGGGCCACTCCTTCGCCGCATCCTTCAGCCGCGTGGTCAGGGACTGCACCTTGGCGGTGCGATGCAGATCGACATGGGTCACAAGCCAGAGCGGCACATCCCATTCGGCCAGCGGCGGGTGCATCTGTTCGAGCCCGGGCAGCCGCTCGGCCCACCAGACCGGCACGAAGCCGATGCCCGCGCCCGCAACCACGGCCTCGACCTGCGCCCGCGCGTCCGAGGCGCGAAAGCCCACCCGGTCCGACGGCGCCCTGGCCTTGAGCCAACGATTGAAGGGCGCCCGGTGATCCTCGTCGGACGGGCCCACATAGAAATGCGCCGACATGTCCTCCCCCAGTCGGCCATGCGCGGCGACATAGCCGTTGCTGGCATAAAGCGCGTAGCGCAGCGTATAGAGCCGTTGCACGATGTTGTCGGGCTCGTCCGGCTGCCCTCCGGCGCGGACCGCGACATGGGCCTCGCCATATTCCAACCGGTACAGCCGGGAATCGGCCATCAGGCGCAGGGTCAGTTCGGGATGTTCGGCCTGGAACCCGGACAGCACCGGCACCAGAAGCGGCGTCAGGCTGTCGACCGTCGTCACCGTCAGATCGCCGGTCATCGCCGCGCCGCGCCCCCTCAGCCGCCCGGCAAGCTGGCTGAACTGATCGGCGGTGACCTGCGCCACGCGCAGAAGCTCCTCGCCCGCCTCGGTCGGGGTGTAACCGCGGGCATGGCGCTGGAAGAGCTTGACGCCCAGCCGGTCCTCCAGCGCGTCCACATGGCGGATCACCGTGGCATGGTGCACCCCCAGCGCATCGGCGGCACCGCTGACCGTGCCCAGCCGCGCCACATGATAGGCGGTGCGGATCTCATCCCAGTTGTCGATATCCATCTCGATCCATCTTGGTAACGCAACCTGTGCAAAAAGTCACAGTTCGCGGCGATGCTGGCCAATTGCGTTCACCAAGGCAAGGGCGATGTTCCGGGCGCCCCTTCGATCGGCGGCCCTCTCGGCCCGGCCGGGCGGGACCCCGGACCGGGTCCAGCTTGACTCGGACGGCGTTTCGTGGCTTAAGCGCGGCCATTCCGGAACGGTGCAAACCCTTCCGGTCCCGGCCCCTGTCCGGGATCGCCCCCCCGTCAGCGAGGTTTCGCCCACGGGGGCAAATCGCGTTTTGCGCATCGCGACGCGCTGACAAACCGGTCGTTCCCGCCCACATTGCGGGGACAGGTGCAACGGTCGAAGGAGGGCCAGGGCCATGTTCGAAAGTCTTTCCGACCGCCTTTCCGGCGTATTCGACCGGCTGACCCGGCAAGGGGCGCTGACCGAGGAGGATGTCGCGACCGCGCTGCGCGAGGTCCGCGTCGCGCTTCTGGAAGCCGACGTGTCGCTGCCGGTCGCCCGCGATTTCGTCAAGTCGGTGCAGGACAAGGCCACCGGCCAGGAGGTGACCAAGTCGGTCACGCCGGGCCAGCAGGTCGTCAAGATCGTCCACGATGCGCTGGTCGAGGTGCTGACCGGCGAGGGCGAGCCGGGTTATCTCAAGATCGACAACCCGCCCGCGCCGATCCTGATGGTCGGCCTTCAGGGCGGTGGCAAGACCACCACCACCGCCAAGCTGGCCCTTCGCCTGAAAGAGATCAACGGCAAGCGCGTGCTGATGGCCTCGCTCGACGTGAACCGCCCGGCGGCCATGGAACAGCTGGCGATCCTCGGTGTGCAGATCGGCGTCGACACCCTGCCCATCGTCAAGGGCCAGAAGCCCGTCGACATCGCCAGACGCGCCAAGCAGCAGGCGGCGATGGGCGGCTATGACGTCTACATGCTGGACACCGCCGGCCGTCTGTCCATCGACGAAGAGCTGATGGCCGAGGTCGAGGCCGTCCGCGATGTCGCGACGCCGCGCGAGACGCTTCTGGTGGTCGACGGCCTGACCGGCCAGGATGCCGTCCACACCGCCGAGAATTTCGACGAACGGATCGGCATCACCGGCGTGATCCTGACCCGGATGGACGGCGACGGCCGCGGCGGCGCGGCGCTGTCGATGCGCGCGGTCACCGGCAAGCCGATCAAGTATGTGGGTCTGGGCGAAAAGCTCGACGCGATCGAGGAATTCCACCCCGAACGGATCGCGGGCCGCATCCTCGGCATGGGCGACATCGTTTCGCTGGTGGAAAAGGCGCAGGCCACCATCGAGGCCGAGCAGGCCGAGCGGATGATGAAGCGCATGCAGAAGGGTCAGTTCAACATGAACGACCTGAAGATGCAGCTGGAACAGATGCTGAAGATGGGCGGGATGGAAGGCATCATGGGAATGATGCCCGGCATGGGCAAGATGTCCAAGCAGATGGCCGATGCGGGCTTCGACGATTCGATCCTGCGCCGCCAGATCGCGCTGATCAATTCGATGACCAAGAAGGAACGCGCCAATCCGCAGCTCTTGCAGGCCAGCCGCAAGAAGCGGATCGCGGCGGGTGCGGGCCTTGAAGTGCCGGAACTGAACAAGCTTCTGAAGCTGCACCGGCAGATGTCGGACATGATGAAGAAGCTCGGCCAGAAGGGCGGCCGCGCGATGCTGAAGAAGGCGCTGGGCGGCATGTTCGGCAAGGGCGGCATGCCCGACATGGCCAATATGGACCAGGCCCAGCTGGAAGAGGCCGCGCGCAAGATGGGCGCGGGTCTGCCCGGTGGCATGGGCGGCATGGGGGGCGGCATGAGCCTGCCCCCGGGGCTCGGCGGGCTTGGCGGGTTCGGCAAGAAGAAGTGACGTGACCGCAGCACCCATCATAGACACCGCGCGGCTTCGCCTGCGCCCGCACCGGGTCGAGGATTTCGGCCCCTATGCGGCACTGTTCGCCTCGGAACGCGCGCGCTTCATGGGCGGGCCGCTGTCGCGCCGACAGGCCTGGCAGGTCTTTGCCGCCGATGTCGGGCAATGGTCGCTGATGGGCTTCGGCGCCTGGGGCGTCGAGCGCCGCGAGGATGGCGTGGCGGTGGGACAGGTGGCGCTGAACAAGCCCGACCACTTCCCCGAGCGCGAACTGGGCTGGCTGGTCTTCGACGGCCATGAGGGCCGGGGTTATGCCACCGAGGCCGCAGAGGCTGCCCGCGACCATGCTTTCGGCGCGCTCGGCTTCGACACGCTGGTCAGCTACATCTCGCCCGAAAACCGCCGCTCGGTCGCGCTGGCCGAACGGCTTTGCGCAAGACCCGACGCGACCGCCGCCCGGCCCGATCCGGGCGATCTGGTCTATCGTCACCCGCGCCCGGAGGCAGCGGCATGAAGATCACGATCGACTGCCCCGAGATCGAGACCGAGCGTCTGATCCTGCGCGGCCCCAGGGCGGCCGACTGGGAGGCCCATGCCGCCTTCGCCGGGTCCGAACGCGCACGCTATATCGGCGGGCCGTTCTCGCGGCGCGACGCCTGGACGAAATTCGCCTCGCGCTGGGGCCATTGGGCGCTGCATGGCTATGGCATGTTCACCGTCACCCGGAAGGGCTCGGACGCCGCCATCGGCGTGATCGGGCCGCATTTCCCCGAAGGCTGGGCGGAACCGGAACTGGGCTGGATCCTCTATCCCGAGGCCGAGGGTCAGGGCCTGGCGCGCGAGGCCGCGCTGGCCTGCCGCCGCTTTGCCTATGACACGCTCGGCTGGACCACCGCGATCAGCTATATCGACGCCCGGAACGACCGCTCGCGGGCGCTGGCCGAACGGCTGGGCTGCCGCCTCGATCCGTCGGTGCCCTATCCTTTCGACGAGGATTGCGTGGTCTACCGCCATCCCGGACCGGAGGCCGCCGCATGACCTTTCTGCCCGTCGTTCCCGCGCTGACCACGGCGCGGCTCACGCTGCGCGGTCCCGAACCGCGCGACTTTCCGGTGCTCCGCGCCTTCTATGCCTCGGACCGGTCGGGCTTTGTCGGGGGCCCGAAAAGCCCCGAGGGCGCCTGGCGCCAGCTTGCCACCGAAATCGGCCACTGGGCGCTGCGCGGCTACGGGCGCTGGATCGTGACCGAGCGCGGAACCGGCCACACCGTCGGCATGGTCGGGCTCTGGAATCCCGAGGGCTGGCCCGAGCCCGAGGTCGCCTGGGATCTCTTCGAGGGGTTCGAGGGCAAGGGCTATGCCACCGAGGCCGCCCGCGCCGCCCGCAGCCATGCCTACGGCGCGCTCGGCTGGCCCACGGCGATCAGCCTGGTCAACCGCGCCAACATTGCCTCGGCCCGGGTCGCCGAACGGCTGGGCGCGGTCTATGAGGGCGAGGTCACCCACGAAACCTATGGCAGCATCGGCGTCTACCGCCATCCGGCTCCGGAGGCGTGTCGTTGATGGCCCATTCCGCGATTCCCGTCCTGGAAACCGAGCGGCTGGTGCTGAAGGGCCCCGCCCCCGAGGACTATCCGAATTTCGAGGCGACCTTCACCAGCTACCGCGCGCGCTTCATGGGCGGGCCGCTCAGCGAATACGAATCCTGGATGCTGTATGCCGCCGAGATCGGGCATTGGCAGATCCACGGCTTCGGCATGTGGATGATCCACGACCGCGAGACCGACGCGACGCTGGGCATGGCGGGCGGCTGGTATCCCAAGGGCTGGCCCGAGCGCGAGATCGCCTGGGTGATCTGGCCGCGGGTCGAGGGCCGGGGCATCGCGCTCGAGGCCGTCCATGCCGTGCGCGGCTGGTGCTACGACCGGCTCGGCTGGACCACCGCCGTCACCTATGTCGATCCGAAGAACGCCAGTTCGGTCCGGCTGTGCGAACGGCTTGGCGCGACGCTCGACGCAGACGCCCGCACCGTCGACAGCCATGACATCGTCTATCGCCATCCCAGCCCCGCGGCGCTGGCGGCGGCGCCCCTTGCCGCCCGGATCGCGGCCGAACTGGCCGACCATATCGACCCCTCGTGCAAGCCGAAAGGAGTGCCCCTTGACTGACGACGTCCGCCGCGCCGCCGAGCTTCTGAAGGAGCACCGCGCCAGCATCGACCGGCTTGACGCCATCCTCGTCTACACCCTGGGCGAGCGGTTCAAGCACACCCAGGCGGTCGGCCGGCTGAAGGCCGCGCACGGGCTGCCGCCCTCGGACCCGGCGCGCGAGGACCAGCAGATCGCGCGGCTCGAGGATCTGGCCCACCAGGCCGATCTCGACCCGGAATTCGCCAAGAAATTCCTGAACTTCATCATTCAGGAAGTGATCCGTCACCACTTCGAACACCAGAAATAGGCAGACCCCTGCCCCCCAAGCCAACGAACAGGAGAAACTGACATGGCTCTGAAACTTCGTCTCGCCCGCGGCGGCTCGAAAAAGCGTCCCTTCTACCGCATCGTCGTCACCGACAGCCGCATGCCGCGGGACGGCCGCTTCATCGAGAAGCTGGGCGTCTACAACCCGCTGCTGGCCAAGGACAGCGAAGAGCGCGTGAAGATGGATACCGAGCGCGCCCAGTACTGGCTCGGCCAGGGCGCCCAGCCGACCGACCGTGTCGCCCGGATGCTGGAAGCCGCGGGCGTGCTGGCCAAGACCGAACGCAGCAACCCCAAGAAGGCCGAGCCCGGCGACAAGGCGAAGAAACGCGCCGAAGAGAAGGCCGCCAAGGCCGCTGCCGCCGCCGAGGCCGAATAAGTCATGGCCTCCGAGACAGCCCGGGCCGACCGGTTCGCGCCCGCCTTCCGCGACGAGCTTTTCGAGCTGATGCGGTGGCGGCGCGACGTGCGCCATTTCCGCACCGATCCGGTCGCGCCCGAGCTGCTCGACCGCTGCCTTTCGGCGTTCCGGCTGGCCCCCTCTGTGGGCCTGTCGGAACCCTGGCGGCTGATCCGGGTCGAAAGCCCGGCCGCCCGCGCCGCCGCGCGGGCCAATTTCGAGGACGCCAATGCCGCGGCCCTCAAGGGCTATAAGGGCGAGAAGGCCGCGCTTTACCCGCGGCTGAAACTGTCGGGCATGGACCGCGCGCCGGTGCAGCTTGCGGTCTTCTGCGACGAGGAAACCGCGCAGGGCGCAGGCCTTGGCGCCGCCACCATGCCCGAGATGCGGCGCTATTCGGTGGTCGCGGCCATCTCGATGTTCTGGCTTGCCGTCCGGGCCGAGGGGCTGGGGCTTGGCTGGGTGTCGGTGCTTGACCCCGACCGGCTGGCCCGCGATCTGGGCGCGCCCGAGGGCTGGAGCCTCGTCGCCTATCTCTGCCTCGGCTGGCCCGAGGTCGAACGCGACAGCCCCGAACTGGAAGAGGTCGGCTGGGAAAGCCGTGCCGCCGGCCTGATCGTCGAGGAGCGTTAGGACATGACCGACAGGGTCTGCGTCGGGGCGGTCTCCGGGTCCTTCGGGGTCCGGGGCGAGGTGCGGCTGAAAAGCTTCTGCGCCGATCCCGCCGCCATTGCCGATTACGCGCCGCTCTATTCCGAGGACGGCGCGCGAAGCTTCGATCTGGAGATCACCCGCGCGGTCAAGGAGGGCTTCGCCGCCCGCCTTTCGGGTGTCGTCACCAAGGAAGAGGCCGATGCGCTGAAGGGCCTGCGGCTTTACGCCGACCGCGACCGGCTGCCCTCGCTGCCCGACGACGAATTCTATCATGCCGACCTGATCGGGCTGACCGTGGTCGATCCGGGCGGCAAGGTGCTGGGCACTGTCCATGCGGTCTTCGACCATGGCGCGGGCGACCTGATCGAGGTGCGCGGCCCGGGCCTCAAGGCCGCCGTTCTGGTGCCCTTCACCAACGCCATCGTGCCCACCGTCGATCTTGAGGCCGGGCGGATGGTCATCGACCCGCCCGACGGGCTTTTCGAGACCTGAGGCGATGACCTGCGGGCGCCGCGCGAATTGCGGCGGGGCGCCTCATTGCGGTTCCGCCCGATCGGGTGTTCCCCTGCCCGCGCCCCATATCCGACCACAAGGAGCGTCAAGCCCATGAACCTGCCCCAGATCTTCTACGCCGTGATCCTGTTCGGCGCCTTTCTCGGCGGCACTGCCGGGATCGATGCCTGGGTCATCCTCGTGATCGCCGCCTTCGCGGTCGTCGCGACCGTCTTCGACCCGGCCGCCAAGGCCAAACGCACCGCCGAGGGCAAGACCCTGACCAAGGCGCTGCCGATGATCGTCGTCAACCAGGTGATCTGGGCGAACCTCGCCTTCCTGATCGGCCTCGGCCTGGCCTGGCCCTTCGGCGGCAGCATCCTCGCGCTGCCCCTTCTGGTGCCGCTGATCGTCTCGGGCGTCGGCTGCGCCGGTGCGCTGGCCATGGGCATGAAGCCCGGCGTCAAAGGCTGAGCCTTCCGCCGCCTCTGAAAACCCGCTAGAGACCCGCCCATGACGGAGAATGCCAGATCCCATGGGCGGCTGTCGGTGTCGGCCAGCCTCAAGCCCCGCGACCTGATGGCCGAACGTCCGCGCCTGAGGGGCGCCTGGACCGCGCGCGTCATCACGCTGTTCCCCGAAGCCTTTCCCGGCATTCTCGGCCTGTCGCTGACCGGCAAGGCGCTCGATCAGGGGCTCTGGGCGCTCGAACCCATCGACCTGCGCCCCTTCGGCGAGGGCAGGCATCGCAATGTCGACGACACGCCCGCGGGCGGCGGGGCCGGGATGGTGCTGCGCGCCGACGTGGTGGCGAAGGCGCTCGATCAGGCGGCCATCGGCACGCCGCCCGACCGCGCCCGCTGGCCGGTCGTCTATCTCTCGCCCCGGGGCGCGCCGTTCACGCAGGCCACGGCCCGCCGCTTCGCCGCGGCCGAGGGGCTGACCCTTCTTTGCGGCCGGTTCGAGGGCGTCGACGAGCGGGTGCTGGAGGAATACGCGGTCGAGGAGGTCTCGCTGGGCGATTTCGTCCTCACGGGGGGCGAGATCGCGGCCGAGGCGCTGATCGACGCGACCGTGCGGCTTTTGCCGGGCGTGCTGGGCAATGCCGCCTCGACCGAAGAGGAAAGCCACTCGGCCGGGCTGCTGGAACATCCGCAATACACCCGCCCCGCGGAATGGCGCGGCCGGGCCATTCCCGAGGTGCTGCTGTCGGGCAATCACGGCGCGGTCGAGCGCTGGCGCCGCGACATGGCCGAGCGGCTGACCGAGTCCCGGCGCCCCGACCTTTGGGCGGCCTATCGCCGGAAGCCCGACTAGACCGCTTGCGCCTTCAGAACAAGGCGCCAAACGGCTTGATTGCAGTCCCCGCCTTGTCTATACACCGCCCGTCCGGGGCTTTCGCGAGTCGGCCGGGCACTTTCTTTTTGGCCTCGTGCTTCTTCGGCACGGCCCGGGCCGGGGAAAGGACCATCGAACAGGAAACGCAACCTGAAACTCTGGCGGGCGCCCCCGAATGGGACGAAGGCGGACCCGGACGAAGGCACAGAGCTCTGAGGCGGCAAGAAAACTTCGCGGACCAGAACCGCGAGCGAAACCGGAGACATGCGATGGACCTGATCGCGCAACTGGAGGCCGAGCAGATCGCCGCGCTCGGCAAGACCATTCCCGACTTCAAGCCGGGCGACACCATCCGGGTGGGCTACAAGGTGACCGAGGGCACCCGCACCCGTGTGCAGAACTACGAAGGCGTCTGCATCTCGCGCAAGAACGGCAAGGGCATTGCCGGCTCGTTCACCGTGCGCAAGATCTCTTTCGGCGAAGGCGTGGAACGGGTGTTCCCCCTCTTCTCGACCAATATCGACTCGATCGAGGTCGTCCGCCGCGGCCGCGTTCGCCGGGCCAAGCTTTACTACCTGCGCTCGCGTCGGGGCAAATCGGCCCGGATCGCCGAGGTCTCGAACTACAAGCCCAAGTCCGCGGAATAAGGAACAGGCCCATGCGCAAGGACATCCACCCCGATTACCATGCCATCGACGTCAAGCTGACCGACGGCACCGTGGTCCAGATGAAATCGACCTATGGCAAGGAAGGCGACACCCTGTCGCTCGACATCGACCCCAGCGTGCACCCGGCCTGGACCGGCGGCAGCTCGCGTCTGATGGATACCGGCGGCCGCGTGTCGAAGTTCAAGAAGAAATACGAGGGCCTCGGCTTCTGAGCCCAGCCCTTCGAAGATTGCCGAACGCCGCCCCTCGGGGCGGCGTTTTCGTTTCACGCCCTGGGCTGTAACGCGTTTTGATTTAAAATTATTCTACTTTCTGACGTCCTTGCGCCCTTCCTCGGACAAATTCCCGGCTTTTTCCCTTGGAACGCCGCAATCGCGCCACAATCCGGGCGCCCTCTCACGAACATAAAAGTTTATTCAGATTGATGAGGTTCAGCCGATGTCCCTCCCCATTTCCCGTTCGACGGCCGAGGCCCTGGAGGCCGCCATCCAGTCTCATTTGCTCTTGAGGGGCCGGCTGCGCCAGGCGGTGCAGACCGGCCGGGCCGGAATTTCTCCGGAAGAGGCCAGCGCCCAGGGCGGCTGCGACCTCGACCGGCTGCTGGGCGGCGGCGATCTGGCCGCCGCGGCGCGCGGCGCCCGACATGTCCGCGAGATCGCCCGCAGCCATGCCGAATTTCACGCCTGCGCGGGGCGCATCCTGCGGCTGGTGGCCGACCGGCGGGTCGGCACGGCCGAACGCGCGCTGGGGGTCGAACTGCGCGACATCTCGAACCGGATGATCGCCGAAATCGAGGCGTTGCAGGACGAACTGAAAGCCCCGACCGGCGCGTGACGACCGGACGAAGACATGGCGCAAGCGGCCCTGCGGCCGCTTCCAATCCCTGCCCCCTCACCGTAAGGTGAGGGCGGGTCTTTCGGGGGTTGGGACCGGCAGAAAAGCGAGGTTGGCAGTGGCGCATATCATCGTCGTCGGCAATGAGAAGGGCGGCGCGGGAAAATCCACCGTGTCGATGCATGTGGCGACGGCGCTGGCGCGCCAGGGCTTCCGGGTCGGCGCGCTCGATCTCGACGTGCGGCAGCGTTCGCTGGGCCGCTTCTTCGACAACCGCAGCGCCTATCTGGCCCAGACCGGCGTCGATCTGCCCTCGCCCGATTTCCGCGAGCTGCCCGAGATCGACGCGGCGACCCTGGACGAAAGCGAAAACGTCCACGACCGGCGGCTGTCGACCGCGATCGCCGAGCTGGAACGCGAAAAGGACTTCATCCTGATCGACTGTCCCGGCTCGCATACGCGCCTCAGCCAGGTCGCGCATACGCTGGCCGACACCCTGATCACGCCGCTCAATGACAGCTTCATCGACTTCGACCTGCTGGCGCGCCATGACGGCGCGACCGGCAAGATCCTCGGCCCGTCGATCTATTCGGAAATGGTCTGGAACGCCCGGCAGATGCGCGCGCAGGCCGGGCTGAAACCCATCGACTGGGTGGTGCTGCGCAACCGGCTGGGCGCCCAGCAGATGCACAACAAGCGCAAGATGGGCAAGGCGCTGGACAATCTCTCGCGCCGGATCGGGTTCCGCGTGGCACCCGGCTTTTCGGAACGAGTGATCTTCCGCGAACTGTTCCCGAACGGGCTGACGCTGCTCGATCTCAAGGATACCGGGGTCACCACGCTGAACATCTCGAACGTGGCCGCCCGGCAGGAGCTGCGCGACCTGATGGCCGCCCTGAAACTGCCCGAGGTCGAACAGGTCGCCTGACGAGCGCCCGGCCCGGTTCAGGACATGCCGTGGCCCGCGACCCGGGCCGAGACCTCCTGCAGCCCGTGAACGAGGAAGATGCCCATCAGCGCGTGATAGAGGATTGCGCCGCCCAGCACGTGCAGCATGAAGATCCAGCCGCCCGAAACACCCGCCGCGACCACCACAAAGAGCGACGACACCGCCGAAACCACCAGCGCGATCAGCATCGCCCGGCCGTTCGGACCCAGCCTCCGGGCGACGATGGCGCGGCGTTCAAGCTCGGCGGCGCCCAGCAGCAGCACCAGCGAAAAGCCAAGATACAAGGCGAAGACCTGCATCATCCCTGACATCCTTTCTCTTGCGGCCGGCCCCCGCCCCGGCCTTTCGCGAAAGGGTTACTCCTGTGCGGCCTCTTTCGCAATGCGCGCTATGGCCGGCCCCGCCTCGACCGCTTGCCGGGCATGGGCGACCAGATGGTCGAGAAACGCCTCTGCCACCACCGACAGATGCTTGCCGCGCGGATAGGCGACCTGCCATTGCCGCAAAAGCGGAAAGCCCGCGACATCCAGCACCTTCAGCGCCCCGGTCGCGCCTTCCAGCGCCAGCGTGTCGCGCGACAGGGCGCCGAGGCCCAGGCCGCCGATCACCGCCTGCTTGATCGCCTCGTTCGACCCCAGCTCCATCCGCATCGGCAGCGTCAGCCCCCGCGCCCGGAAGAACCGTTCGACCGTCAGCCGCGTGCCCGACCCGCGTTCGCGCAGAAGGAACGGCTCGCGCGCGACCCGTTCGGGCGGAATGTTGACCTCGGCGGCCAAGGGATGATCGGGCCGCGCGATCAGCACCAGCGGGTTGTCGGCAATGGCCCGCGCGACGACGTCGAGCCCCTCGGGCGGGGTGCCGAGGATGCACAGATCATCCTCGCTGGCGGCAAGCCGGGCCAGCACCGCCTGCCGGTTGGTGACGGTCAGCGCCACCTCGATGCCGGGATTGGCATCGCAGAACTGGCCCAGCAGGCGCGGCAGGAAATATTGCGCGGTCGAGACGATGGCCAGCGTCAGCCGCCCCTCGCGCAGGCCGCGCATGTCGGCCAGCCGCATCTCCATCCGGCCGACCGCATCCAGCGTCTCGCGCGCGCCCTCGACCACCACGCGCCCCGCATCGGTCGGCTGCATCCGCTTGCCGATCCGGTCCAGCAGCGCGACGCCCAGGCTGTCTTCCAGCTGCTTGACCTGGGTGAAGACCGCCGGCTGGGTCAGGTTCAGCTCTTCGGCCGCGCGGGTATAGCTTTGGTGCCGGGCCACCGACAGGAACACCGACAATTGCCGCAGGCTGATCCGCATACTAGGTAATTCTCTATTATCAACCTAAAAACTATTCAGTTTTATAGAGGCATTCAAGCGCCCATAGTCCCCCCGAGCCGAAAACGGCCCGCCATGAACCGCGGAGGAGGACAGATGGCCAAGACCTATGACGCCGGTGTCAAGGAATACCGGTCGACCTATTGGGAACCCGACTACACGCTGAAGGACAGCGACATCCTCGCTGTCTTCAAGGTGATCCCGCAGCCCGGCGTGTCGCGCGAAGAGGCCGCGGCCGCCGTCGCCGCCGAAAGCTCGACCGGGACCTGGACCACGGTCTGGACCGACCTGCTGACCGATCTCGACTATTACAAGGGCCGCGCCTACGCCATCGAGGACGTGCCGGGCAGCGACGAGGCCTTCTATGCCTTCATCGCCTATCCGATGGACCTGTTCGAGGAAGGCTCGGTCGTCAACGTCTTCACCTCGATCGTGGGCAATGTCTTCGGCTTCAAGGCGGTGCGCTCGCTGCGTCTCGAAGACGTGCGCTTCCCGCTGTGGTTCGTCGCCACCTGCTTCGGCCCGCCCCACGGCATTCAGGTCGAACGCGACAAGATGGACAAGTACGGCCGGCCCCTGCTGGGCTGCACCATCAAGCCCAAGCTGGGACTTTCGGCCAAGAACTATGGCCGCGCGGTCTATGAATGCCTGCGGGGCGGGCTGGACTTCACCAAGGATGACGAGAACGTCAATTCCCAGCCCTTCATGCGCTGGCGCGACCGGTTCCTGTTCTGCCAGGAGGCCATCGACAAGGCCGAGGCCGAGACCGGCGAGCGCAAGGGTCACTACATGAACGTGACCGCGCCCACCATGGAAGAGGTCTACAAGCGCGCCGAATTCGCCAAGGAGCTGAAGACCCCGATCATCATGTCGGACTACCTGACACTGGGCTGGGCCGCGCATAACTCGCTGTCGAAATGGTGCCGGGACAACGGCCTGCTGCTGCACGTTCACCGTGCCATGCACGCGGTTATGGACCGCAACCCCAATCACGGCATCAACTTCCGGGTGCTGGCCAAGATGCTGCGGTTGCTCGGCGGCGATCACCTGCATTCGGGCACTGTCGTCGGCAAGCTCGAAGGCGACCGCGAGGCGACGCTGGGCTGGATCGACCTTCTGCGCGACCGCCATATCAAGGAGGACCGCTCGCGCGGGATCTTCTTCGATCAGGACTGGGGCGCGATGCCCGGGGTCTTCCCGGTCGCCTCGGGCGGCATCCATGTCTGGCACATGCCGGCGCTGGTCTCGATCTTCGGCAACGACTCGGTGCTGCAGTTCGGCGGCGGGACGCTTGGCCACCCCTGGGGCAACGCGGCTGGCGCCGCGGCGAACCGGGTGGCGCTCGAGGCCTGCGTGCAGGCCCGCAACGAGGGCCGCGAACTGGAAAAGGAAGGCAAGGAGATCCTGACCAATGCCGCGAAGCACAGCCCCGAGCTGAAGGTCGCGATGGAGACCTGGAAAGAGATCAAGTTCGAATTCGACACCGTCGACAAGCTCGACACCCAGCACCGCTGAGCGCCCGGAGGAAGAGAGAGAATGAGCAACGTTCAGGACTACACCTCGCGGCTGTCGGACCCCGCGAGCCGCAAGATGGGCACCTTTTCCTACCTGCCCGAGATGGACGACGCGCAGATCCGCAAGCAGGTCGAATGGATCGTGAAACATGGCTGGAACCCGGCCATCGAACATACCGAGCCGCAATTCGCCAAGTCCAACTACTGGTACATGTGGAAGCTGCCGATGTTCGGGGAAACCGATGTCGACACCATCCTGGCCGAGCTGAAAGCCTGCCACGAGGCGAACCCAGACAACCATGTCCGCCTGATCGGCTACAACAACTACACCCAGAGCCAGGGCGCCAACATGGTGGTCTATCGCGGCACGCCGGTCTGACCGGACCCACGACCGTAGACCGAAAGACCGTGCCCCGAAGGGCGCGGTCCGAACCTGCGAACGCACTCCCGGGGGAGGACGGACCATGACGGATATGCTCGACCAGTACCGCGTCGCGGAAGAACCCTATTACCGGCCCGTCGCCGACGAGGTGGCGCTTTACGAGGCCGCCTATGCTGCCAAGATGCCGGTGATGCTGAAAGGCCCGACGGGCTGCGGCAAGACCCGCTTTGTCGAGCACATGGCCTGGCGGCTGGGCAAGCCGCTGATCACCGTCGCCTGCAACGAGGACATGACCGCGTCCGACATCGTGGGCCGGTTCCTGCTGGATGCCGAGGGCACGCGCTGGCAGGACGGGCCGCTGGCCTTCGCCGCGCGGCATGGTGCGATCTGCTATCTCGACGAGATCGTCGAGGCGCGGCAGGACACCACCGTCGTCATCCACCCGCTGACCGACAACCGCCGCGTCCTGCCCCTTGAAAAGAAAGGGGAACTCTTGCGCGCGCACGAGGACTTCCACCTCGTGATCTCGTACAACCCCGGCTATCAGAGCCTGATGAAGGACCTCAAACAGTCCACCAAGCAGCGCTTCGGCGCGCTCGATTTCAGCTATCCCGACCATGCGACCGAGGTCGAGATCGTCTCGCATGAATCTGGCGCGGACCCCGGGGATGCCGACAAGCTGGTCTCGATCGCGGAACGGGCCCGCAACCTCAAGGGCCACGGGCTGGACGAAGGGATTTCCACCCGGATGCTGATCCATGCGGGAAGCCTGATGGCCCGCGGGATCGAACCGCCCGCCGCCTGCCGCATGGCGCTGGTCCGCCCGATCACCGACGATCCCGACATGCGCGACGCGCTGGACGCCGCCGTCGCCACCTATTTCTGACCGCCATGGCCACGCTTGAGGACTATGCAGAGCTCCTGGCCGATCTCGACGCGCCCCAGCGCGAAAAGCTGGAGGACGTCTGGCCCGAGGCGGTGCGCCAGCTCAGCCCGCGCGGGCTCGACAACTGGCTGAAGGGCACCGCGGCGCTGTCACATATGGGGCGCGGCGACCATATCGTCCGCACCTGGATCGAGACCGTGCCCACCGTCGCCCGCGATCTGGGCGAGGATATCATCCCCGATCTGGCGCAGGCCTGTCTGGGCTTTGCTTCGCGCACCTCGGGCGCGGTGATCGAACGGGTGCTGGCGACCGCCCCCGTGGCCTCGCGCCGCCTGTCCGACCCCGATCTGTTCCGCGCCTATCTGCAATTGCTGAACCAGTTGCTGGCGCAGGCGCCCCGGGGCCTGCGGCCGATGCTGGACCATCTCGAAGAGCTTCTGGGCGTGCTGACGCTGGGCGGCCTTCGCCGCTGGGCCAGCTGGGGCGCCGAGGCGCATCGCACCGATTACGAGGAGCTGACCCGCTATTTCGGCCTCGAAAGCGCGGAATCGCAGGCAATCCTGCAAAACGAACGCAAGGGCACGCTGTTCGTCGACATCCACCGCCGGATCGGGATGTATCTGCGCGCGCTTTGGGGCCGCGATTTCCTGATGCGCCCGACGGCCGGCGATTTCGAGGCCCGCGAAGGCATCCGCCCGCATATCGCGGACTATTTCCTGCACCTGCCCGACGCCTATGACGACTGGGAGGGCGTGCCGGGGCTCGACCTTTACCGCGCCGCCGCCGCCCATGCCGCGGCCCATGTGGCGGCCACGACCGCGCCCTTGAAGGGCGACGAGCTGAACGCGTTGCAACGTGCCGCTATCGGCCTGATCGAGGATGCCCGCGTAGAGGCGCTGGCCATCGCCCGCTTTCCGCGTCTGCGCGACCTGTGGCTGAGGTTTCACAGACCCGCGCAGGATGGCTCGATGACCGCGCGTTTCGGCCGGATCGCGCTGGCGCTGCTGGATCCCGACGCCGCCACCGGCGACGAGATCGCGGACTGGGCGCGGGCGGCCTTTGCCGGGGCCGATCTGGGCACCGCACGGACATCCTTCGATCTGGGCCTGCAACTGGCGCATCGTCTGCGCAACGAGCCCTATTCTGCCTGGCGCGACGGACAGGCTGCGCCCTATCGCGACGACAACCGCTATATCTGGGAATTCGAGGAGTCGGTCGACTGGGAAAAGGGCATGGCCCCCGACCAGCAGGTTCGCAGATATGTCTCGGTCTCGGAAATGGTGAACGAGGTCGAGGTCGAAACCGCCGGTGACGACGCGCAGGAGATCTGGGTCGCCGAGACCGAGCTGTTCGACGATGACGGTGTCTCGTTCAACGAGAAAGAGGGCAAGGAACCGACCGCGCCGCCGGTCCCCTATGACGAGTTCGACTACAAGATCCAGATGCACCGCCCGGCCTGGGCCACGGTGCTGGAAAAGCGCCCGCGCCTGGGCGATCCGGCCGATATCGACGCGATCCTGACCGAAAACCGCAAGCTCACCCAGCGGATGCGGCATCTGCTGGACGCAATGCAGCCGCAGGGCGTCCAGCGCATCCGCAAGCTCGAGGACGGAGACGAGATCGACCTGAACGCCGCGACCCAGGCCCTGATCGACATCCGCATGGGGCTGCAACCCGACCCGCGGGTGATGATGCGGTCGGTCCGCAAGACCCGCGACATCGCGGTGATGGCGCTTCTGGACCTGTCGCAATCGACCAACGATCCGGTGGCGGGGCAGGAGCGGACGGTGCTGGACCTGACCCGCACCGCGACCGCCCTTCTGGCCGAGGCCATCGCGAAGGTGGGCGACGCCTTCGCGCTGCACGGCTTCTGCTCGGACGGGCGGCACAACGTCTTCTATGCGCGCTACAAGGATTTCGACCAGCCCTGGGGCGAGATCCCGAAGGCGCGGCTGGCGGGGATGGAGGGCCGCCTGTCGACCCGCATGGGCGCCGCGATCCGCCACGCGGGCGCGCATCTGGGCCGGGTCGCCGCCGCCAAGAAGCTGATGCTGGTGATCACCGACGGCGCGCCGTCCGACATCGACGAACGCGACCCGCAATACCTGCGCCAGGATGCCCGCGCCGCCGTGCAGGAGGTCGCCAGGACCGGCGTCATTCCCTTCTGCCTGACGCTCGACCCCCGCGCCGATCAATATGTCGCGCAGACCTTCGGACAGCGGAACTTCCTCGTGCTGGAAAACGTCGAGCGTCTGCCCGAACGCCTGCCCCAGCTTTACGCGGGCCTGACCCGGTAGCCTTCTGACTGAAAACGAAAACCCCGCCCCGGCAGCGCGGCCGGGACGGGGCTTTCGCGGTCGGCGCCGGGCGTCAGACCCGGTGCGGCCTCACTCTTCGGACAGCTTCGCGATATAGGCGTAGATGTCCTTGACCTCTTGCGGGTCCTTGGCGTTGTAGGTCATCAGACCGCGCGCCTTGGGATCGTCGAGATAACCGCGCAGGAAACCGGTCGGGTCCTGAGCATAGACCGACACCTGTTCCTCGTCCCAGACCAGACCGGCTTCACCGGCGGCGGTCATAGATTTCGAGTAGCGGAAGCCCTCGACGATGCCCGCATGGCGGCCCGGCATGCCATAGAGGTTCGGACCGACCTTCAGGCCGCGACCGGCCAGCATCTCGCCCGAGGGGCTGACGACGCTGTGGCAGGTGGCGCACTGGATGAAGGCCTTTTCGCCCTTGGCGGCATCGCCGGTGATCGCGGCGGCGGCGGCGACAGCCCCGGCAGCGGCAGCGGCAGCGGCATCGTCAGCCGCGGGCTCTTCCGCAGCGGCGGGCTCTTCGGTCGCGGCAGCTTCCTCGGCAGCAGGCGCTTCGGCGGCCGGTTCGGCAGCAGCCGGTTCTTCCGCAGCGGGCGCCTCGGCGGCCGGTTCGGCTGCGGTTTCCTCGGTCGCGTCGCCGCCGATCAGGGGCTCTTCGCTGCCGGTCAGGGCTTCACGGGTGTCCTGCACGGCTTCGGTCACGGCTTCGCCCGCGCTGTCGGCAGCGGCTTCGGCGGTATCGACCGCATCGGCCACGGCGTCCCCGACGGTCTCGGCAGCGGCTTCGGCGTTATCGGCCACGTCGGACGCGGCTTCGGCCGTCTGATCGACGACGCTGGGCTCCTCGGCAGCCGGTTCTTCCGCGGCAGCCGGTTCCTCGGCGGCGGGAGCTTCCTCGGCCGCTGGCTCTTCAGCCGCAGCGGGTTCTTCGGCGGCGGGTTCTTCGGCAGCAGCGGCTTCTTCGGCAGCCGGTTCGGCAGCGGCTTCTTCCCCGGCAGCGGCGATGGCGTCGAAGGCTTCCTCAACGGTCGCAGGCGCTTCGGCCGCAGCTTCGGCAGGCTCTTCGGCGGCAGCGGTCAGGGCCGCGGACTTGCCAGCCAGCGCGGCGGCACGCTCGGCGAGATCGGCATATTCGGCAGCAAGAGCAGCCGCCTGGTCAGCCAGGGTCAGCGCCGAGGCGACGGCCTCGGGGGTGTCGACCGCAGGCGCTTCGACGGCTTCGGCCTCGGCGGCGGGTTCTTCCGCGGCGGGGGCTTCCTCGGCCGGGGCTTCGGCGGCCGGTTCCTCGGCAGCGGCAGCCTCTTCGGCGGCCGGCTCTTCGGCGGCGGGCGCTTCGGCGGCCGGCTCTTCGACAGCGGCGGGTTCCTCGGCGGCCGGATCTTCAGCGGCAGCAGCTTCCTCGGCGGCCGGTTCGGCGGCAGCTTCGGTGGCTTCGGCAACGTCAGCGGCGGGCGCTTCGGCCGCAGCTTCTTCGGTCGCTTCTGCGGTGGCTTCCTCGGTCACTGCCTCTTCGGCGGTGGCTTCGGGCGCTGCCGCTTCGGTGGCTTCGGCGGCGGGAGCTTCGGCGACCGGCGTCTCGATCGCGGGCTCGGTCGTGGGTTCCTTGCCGCCGCTGAAGCTGACGGCGGCGATCGCGATGCCAAGCGCCGGCGCGGCGACGATCAGCCGGATCAGGTTCTGCGAATTATTGGACATGGTTCATCCTTTTTTCGTTCCGCTGCCCACGGCTGGGACCACCCCCTCCGCGGCAGGACGTCCTCCTGCGGGTTCCGACGGGAGCCCCTGATGCCTCCCGCATCGGCCAGAAGACCCGCCGGACCGCCCGCAAAAGGCATACCGGCGTCCCTTGGCCGCCATGCAGGACCATACCCAACGGCGCACGGGATGGCAGCCTTTTGTCGTCGCCTGCGACTCTGATACGCGGGCGAACCCCCTTGTCAGCCCGCAGAGGGTGACCCGGCACCGGGTTTCGGCCCGGTCCGATCAGGTTCGCGCCGGATGCGGCCGGGCGAAACGCGGCATTTCGCCCCCGAATCGCTTGCACGGCGAGAGCCGGGCGGCAGGTGTCGATTCCCCGCGCCGCAGCGGGTCGCGCCTGAAAAGATGCGTCTTTCCCGCCGGTTTTCGTCAGCCGCTTCAGCCAGCCGTCAGGCAGGCGACGCCATATGCGCGCATCGGCCCGGCCCCGCATCAGGCGACCGCTGCCGGAATAAAACTGCAAAGGAGAACGACCATGCGCAGCCTTCTCATGCGCTACGCCACCCCGTCGATCATCGGCCTCTTCCTGGTGTCGCTGGTCACCGGGACCGCCCTTTTCTTCCATGTCGGCCCGTCGGCCTTTCATGGCATCCACGAATGGCTCAGCATGGTGCTGATCCTCGGCTTCGCGCTGCATGTCTGGCGCAACTGGCGCCCGATGCTGGCCTATATGAAGGGCAAGCCGCTGGCGGTGTCGCTGGTGGTGTCCCTGCTGCTCTCGGCGGTCTTCTTCCTGCCCGGCCGCAGCGAAGGCGGCCCTCCGGTCTTCGGACTGGCGGCCCAGGTCATGGCGCATTCCGCGACCGAGGTCGCCCCGGCGCTGGGCACCACGCCCGACGCGCTGATCGCGCGGCTGACGGCCGCAGGCTATACCGTGGGCGGCCCCGACCAGCCGCTGGCCGAAATCGCCAGCGCCTCGGGCCGCTCGACGATGGATCTTGCCGCCACGTTGATCAGCAGCGCGCGCTGATCCCGCCCACACAGATGCCGACAGCGAAACGCCTGCCCGTCCTGGGCAGGCGTTTTGGTTTCGATGGGACCGGGGATCAGGCGGCAAAGCCCGGCCCGATGGCAGTCTCGGCCAGACCGGCGCCGTCGCGCTCCAGAAAAAGCACCGAAAGCCCCAGCCGCCGCGCCAGCGCCGCGCCCTCTTTGCGGCCCAGCACCATCAGCGCGGTCGCCCAGGCGTCGGCCTCCATGCAGCGCGCCGCCAGCACCGTGACCGAGGCCGGAGAGGCCGCAAGCGGCGCGCCCCGCCGCGGGTCCATGGTATGCGACAGCCGCCGCCCGCCCAGATCGACCCAATGCCGATAGTCGCCCGAGGTCGCCACCGCCCCGGACTCGAGCGCCAGAACCGCATGCGCCGCCCGCTGGCCGGGATCGGGGCGTTCGACCGCCACCGCCCAGGGCTGGCCACCGGGCCGCGGGCCCAGCGCGCGCAGTTCGCCGTCGATCGACATGAGCGCGCTGCCGATGCCGAAGGCCCGCGCAGTCTCGGCCAGCCGGTCGACCCCGTAGCCCTTGGCGATGCCGCACAGATCGAGCGCCAGCGGCCCGTGCTTGCGCGCCCGCCGGTTGGCGCAGTCGAGTTCCAGTACCTCGCAGGCAGGCCGACGCGGCTCCTTGAGGGCCGCGCGAATGCGTCCCGGATCGGCCGCGGCGCCGGAAAAGCCCCAGGCCGCGACCGCATCGCCCATCCCGATCTCGAAGGCGCCGCCCGAGGCTTGGCCGATGGCAAGCCCGGCCGCCAGCACCTCGACCAGATGCTCGGGAAGGTCGATCCAGCGATCCGGCCCGGCGCGGTTCAGCCGCATCAGGTCGCTGTCGGCGCGGCGGGTCGTCATCTGCGCCTCGACCTCGGCGACCGCCGCGGCAAGGGCTGCATGCAGCGGGGCCGGATCGACCCCCGCCCCGACATGCAGCACCGCCGACCAGCGCGCGCCCATGGCCGGCCCGTTCAGGACCAGCCGTTCGGGGTCAGTAGACGTCTTCGACATAGCGCCCCTCCGCCTTCAGCCGCACCAGGGCGCCGGACCCCGCCTGATCGAGGATATCCTCCAGCGCCTCGGCCACGCCCCTTGCCATCTCGCGGCCGCCGCAGACCATGATCCGTGCGCCCTGGGACACCAGCGCGGCCACCCGGTCGGCATCGCGGCGCAGCAGATCCTGCACATAGGCCCGGTCGGCGGTGCGCGAGAACGCCGTCGCGACCGAGGCAAGACGCCCGTCCTTCTGCCACTCCACCAGATCCTCGCCGAAGAGAAGATCGCTTTCCGGCGCACGCGCCCCGAAATAAAGGTGCAGCGGCCGTTGCGCGCGGTTGCCCCGGGCAAAGCCCGCAAGCGGCCCGATGCCGGTCCCGGCCCCGATCAGGATCAGCGGCGCCTCGTCCTGCCCGGCATGGAAGGCCGGGTTCGGGCGCAGCACCGCCGCCACGCTGTCGCCGGGCGCCAGATCCATCAGCTGCCCCGAGCACAGCCCGCCCGGATGCTTGCGCACGCAGATCTCGGCGAACCCGTCGGACGACCCCGAGGCCAGCGAATAGTACCGCGGACGGCTGTCGCCCTCGGGCAGCACGGCCAGCAGATCGCCCGCAAGGAACGGGCCGAAGCCGCCGCCGGTCAGGCGCTGCCAGAGGGTGCGGCGCGGCAGGACAAAGCGCAGGATCGCCGTCGGCGCCTGCACCTCGGCGCCGTAATCGCGGCGCGAGACCAGCCGAAGACGCACCGGTTCGGGACCGGCGCTGGCGGGCAGAAGATCCAGCGCGATGCCCAGACGATCGGCCAGAGCCCGGACCCAGCGGGCGAAATCCTGCGGCGACTGGCGATCGACGCGGGCGGGGGTCATGAGCTCGGCCCAGCCCGCCGCGCGGGCGGCCGCGCGCACCTTGTCGGCATAACCGCAGAAGGCGGGAAAGGCGCTGTCGCCGAAGCCCAGCACAGCAAAGGGGGCCGCGGGCGCCACGCCCAGAGCGGCCACCCGGTCGAGAAAGCCCTGCGCCGAGCCCGGCGCGTCGCCATCGCCCGAGGTCGCGGCCAGGATCAGAACCCGCTGCGCGCGCAGATACCGTTCGGGCGCGAAACCGGACATCGGCCCGACATGGACGCTGCTTCCGGCGTGGGTCAGCGCGGCGCGCAGGCGCTCGGCAAAGCCCCAGGTGGTGCCGCCCTCGGACCCGACCAGAAGGATCGTGTCGGCCGCCTCGGGCGCGACCGCGCGAACCCGCCGCCCGGCCGCCCCGGCGGTGCGGCGGCCCGCCTGCTGCGCAAGCCCGGTCAGACCCAGCACCGGCACGCTCAGCGCGGCCAGCCCCAGCAGAAGCCCCAGCAGGGCGGCGCCCCGACCGGTATGAAGCATCATCGCCAGATCGCCCAGCCGGTCGGCCCAGCCGCGCGCGGTCCAGGCCAGCATCTGGCCGCTGGCCGGATCGACATAGCCGGTCCCGGCCACGGTCCTCAGCGTGAAGACGTCGCCCGCACTTCCCGGGCGCGGAAAGGTCAGTTGCCGCAGATCGGCCAGCGGCAGATCGCGCAGCGCCGCCATCGCGGACGGAGACATCTCCGCCCCGCCGCCCGGCACGAAGCCGGGCAGGCCGGTCTCCGGCAAAAGCCCGAAGGTGCCCGCCGCCAGCCAGATCCCGGTCAGCGCGGAGAGGGTCAGCGCCGCGCCGCCCAGCCGCGCCAGATCGAGATGCAGCCGCCGCGACAGGGGCCCGCGCGCGGGCGCCAGCAGCCGCGACCAGCCGCCCAGACGCCGCGCGGTCAGTGCCAGCCCCGACAGCGTCAGCGCCAGCATGGCAAGGCTTGCCGCTGCCACCACCAGCCGCCCGGCATCGCCCAGAAACAGCGACCGGTGCAGGTTGGTCAGCCAAAGCTGCAGCGCCGACCGCTTGGCCGGGGCAAGGATCTCGCCGGTCGCGCCATCGACAGCCCAGCGCAGGGCCGCGCCGTCCTGAAAGGCATAGGCGGTGATGCCGCCCGCGGCCGAGACCCGGATCTCTTCTAGGCCCGGCACACTGTCCTGCAGGGTCGCGGCCAGGTGGCCCGCGGATATATCGGGCAAGGGCACGGCACTCAGCGCCCCCGCCGCGGGATAAAGCGACAATGCCGCCCCGCTAAGCGCGGTCACGGACAGGATCAGGGCCGCGCCAAGCCCGGCCCAGCGATGCAGCGGACGGATCATCGGGGTCTCCTCACATCTCGTAGGCGAAGCTGGCAATATAGCCGCGGCCCGCGACCGGCTGGCCCGCGCCCCCGGTGGTCAGCGGCACCACGATCTCGGAGGGGCTGTCGCGCATGTCCTCGACCGCCGCGTCCACATGCAGCTGATAGCCCGCGTCGAAAGGCGCATCGGCCAGATCGAAACTGACGGTCAGCGTCCGTCCGGCGCCGACGCTGGCGCCGGTGATCCCGGCCACCTCGGCGGCATTGCCGCCGGTGGCGCGGTACCAGTCCGAGAGGCTCTTGTAGTATTTGGCCTTGGCCCCGGCCATCCAGAGCGAGCCCACATAGGCGCCGGAGGCATCGGTGACGTAATAGGCCAGATAGGCGCCGTCGCCGCCGTAATTCGCCATCCGGGTGGTAAAGGTCACCTCCTTGGCAAAGGCCAGACCGGGCGCGGTCAGCGCCGTGGTCAGGGCAAGGGCAGAAAGCAGGGTCTTCATGGTCGGATCTCCTTTGGCCGGGCGAGCCGGGATCAGTTGGACTGCGCGCGCGGCGCGGCGCCGTTGTTGAACAAGCCGTTGGCGGGCGGCGCGACAGATCCCGGCGCGGGCTGCGCTTGGGCGCGGGCCCGGCCACCGCGCGTGTCGCAGTCGCCCGAGCGGCGCGTCGCATGCGACCGGTCGCGGCGGCCTCGGTCGTCATCGTCGCGGCCGAAGCCGAACCAGCCACGGTCGTCGTCATCATCCTCGGCCCAGCGGCCATGATGACGGTCGCTGCGCCCGGTGCCCCAGTAGGCCTGACCGCCTCCGTTCTGCTGCGCCATCGGCGCGGCCGGGCGCGGAGCGATCCGGGTGGTTCCATCCGCCTGGGCGAGTGCGGTCCCGGTCATCCCGAGGGCGAGAATCGCGGCCAGCAGCGGGGCGGATTTGAGGGTCGGTGTCATGGCTTTGTCCCTTTCAGGTGAACCTTCGATGGGACCGTTTTCCGCCCCGCGCCTGATCGGCGCCTGACGCCTGTGCGAATTCCGCTTCAGCTTCCCGTCAGGGAGGGGGGGCTATAGACTGGCCCCAGCACGAAGGACGAACCGATGCGCATCCTGCTGATCGAGGACGATACGGTACTGGGGGCCGCGGTGGCCGACCAGCTGCGGGCCGACGGCCACTGCGCCGACTGGGCCAAACGGCTGGACGCGGCCGACGACACGCTGGCGGTCGGGGCCTTCGATCTGGTGCTTCTGGACCTGATGCTGCCCGACGGGCGCGGCATTCCCTTCCTGCGCCGGATGCGGGCGCGGGGCGACGCGACGCCGGTCATCATCCTGACCGCGCTCGACCAGGTGTCGGACCGGATCGAGGGGCTGAACGCTGGCGCCGACGACTACATGGTGAAGCCCTTCGATCTGGACGAGCTGTCGGCCCGGATCGGGTCGGTCGCCCGGCGCTATGCGGGCAACCCGAACCCGTTGATCAATCTGGGGCCGCTGGAAATCGACCTGGCTGCCAAGGCGGTGCGTCGCGACGGCCGCCCGGTGACGCTGACCCATCGCGAATGGGCGCTGTTCGAGGCCTTCGTGCAGGCGCCCGGGCGGCTTTTGTCCAAGGCGCAGCTTGAGGAGCGGCTTTATTCCTTCGACGACAGCATCGAAAGCAACACCATCGAGGTGCATGTCAGCCGGTTGCGCAAGAAACTCGGCCGCAGCGTAATCGATACCGAGCGCGGGCTCGGCTACCGGCTGGGCAGCCCGTGAGGGCGCCGCGCTCGTTGCAGGGGCGGCTGGCGCTGGCGGTGGGGCTGGCGGTGACCGTGCTGTGGATCGCCGCGGCGGGCGCCACGCTGCGCGAACTGAGCCACGAGATGGACGAGGTCTTCGACGGCGCCCTGCGCGATGCGGCGCACCGGCTGCTGCCGCTGGCGGTGCGCGTCCATGAGGGCCGCGACCGGGGGCTGGCGCTGGGGCCGCTGGTCCGGGGCGAGCGGGACGGACATCGCCGCAAGGATGACGATGACGACGACTGGCACGAGGACCGCCGCAACCGGCATGCCGAGGAATGGTCGGAACGCATCCGGCAGTTCAACGGCGATGTCGAGGATCTGAGCTATGTGGTGCGCGACGGCGACGGCTCGATCCTGCTGATTTCCGAGGATGCCGAACCCGACGATTTCCCGCCATTCCGGCGCGAGGGCTTCAGCCGCACCGCGACCCACCGCCTGTTCTACGAATCCGCGCGCGGCGAGGACGTGACCATCGCCGTGGCGGAACCCCTGTCGCGCCGCAGGGACATTGCGCGCGAGATTGCGACGAACCTCGCTTTGCCTCTGGCGGTGGTGATCCCGCTCAGCCTGCTGGCCATCGTGATCGCGGTGGGCACCAGCCTGCGCCCGGTGCGCAGCCTTCGCCAGCAGCTGGCGGAACGCGGCTCGCGCAATCTTTCGGCGCTGGGCGATGGCGGCCTGCCGACCGAGCTGCGCCCCATCGTCGGCAGCATCAACGACCTGCTGTCCCGCCTGCGCGCCGCCTTCGAGGCCGAACGCAGCTTTGCCGCCAATGCCGCGCACGAGCTGCGTACCCCGGTCGCGGGCGCCATCGCCCAGGCCCAGCGGCTGCGCGCCGAGACCGCCGACCGCAGCGCCGCAGCCCGCGCCGCCGAGATCGAGACCACCCTGAAACGGCTGAACCGCCTGTCCGAAAAGCTGATGCAGCTGGCCCGCGCCGAGGGTGCGCGACTGCGCGTGGCCGAGCCCTCGGACCTGCGCCCGGTGCTGCGGATCGTGGCGGACGATCTCGAACGGCTGGGCTCGGCCGGGCGCATCGCCCTGACGATGCCCGAGACGCCGGTGCTGTCCGATCTCGACCCGGACGCCTTCGGCATCCTCTGCCGCAACCTGATCGAGAACGCGCTGAAACACGGCACGCCCCAGGGCCCGGTCGAGGTCGCGCTCGGCCCGGGCGGCGTGCTGTCGGTCGCCAATGACGGCGCGCCGGTCCCGCCAGAGGAACTGGCGCGGCTGACCGCGCGCTTCGCCCGCTCGAATGGCCGGGCCGAGGGCGCGGGGCTGGGGCTTGCCATCGTACGCACCATCGCCGACCGGGCCGCGGGCCGGATCGAGCTCCTGTCGCCCCGCCCCGGCAAAAGCGACGGGTTCGAGGCGCGGTTCACCCTGCCCGCCCGGCCCTGAGCCGGGCGCGCGGCCTCAGGCCAGAACGATCCCGGCGCTGCTGGCGGTGTTGCGGATATGCGCGCCCATCGCCGCCGCGCTGCCCGCCCCGTCGCCCGCCCGAAGCGCCGCGATGATCTGGCGGTGTTCGGCGATCGACTGCGCCATGCGGGCGCAGGCGGTATTGGGAACAGGCTGGCGCTGGCTTTCGGTCAGAAGGCTCTGCACCGACTGGTACAGCCGCCACAGCATCCGGTTCGGGCAGGC
Source organism: Rhodovulum sp. BSW8 (assembly GCF_003314725.1). Lineage (NCBI taxonomy): Bacteria > Pseudomonadati > Pseudomonadota > Alphaproteobacteria > Rhodobacterales > Paracoccaceae > Rhodovulum > Rhodovulum sp. BSW8. Next base: position 213,984 of record NZ_QNVX01000036.1, on the reverse strand, counting down.
CCGGGCGATGGTTTCGTGCAGCCGCAGGTCGGCCTCGACATGGGCCACCAGATCGCCCTGGTTCCAGGCGCTTTCGAAGGTCGCGTTGGCATGCTCCAGCGCGTCGAGATCGGCCGCGCCCAGATGCCCGGCCGCCAGCCGGCACAGCTCGGTCTCGATCAGCAGGCGCGACTGGAACACGTCGCCGATGCTGAACGCCCCGTCATAGCGCCAGGGCGAGGGCAGCCGGTCCTCGCCCTCGGGATCGACCACGAAGGTCCCGCGCGCGGGCAGCGTGCGCACCAGACCCAGCGTCTCGAGCGTCAGAAGCGCCTCGCGCAGCGTCGGGCGCGACACCTTCAGCCGGTCCGACAGCACCCGCTGCGACGGCATTTTCTCGCCGCGCTTCAGTTCGCCCGACCGGATCATCTCCTGCAGATGCCGCGCCGTGGCCTGCGCGACCGGCACCTTGTCGTCATGGGAAATCATCGCACCCTCCAGCCCGGCCATCCTATCGCCCGCGCCGCAAGGTCCGCAACTTGGGCTCTTGCATTCGGACCGGCCTCATGGTCCCATACTGGTCAGACCGGTTTGTCCGGTCAATCCAGAATCATAACCAACGGGGATCGACAATGACCAAGACAGGGATGACCGCCGCCGCGCTCGGGCTGGCGGTACTGGCGGGCGGCGCACTGCCCGCGGCGGCGCAGGACACGCTGACCGTCGGCGCCAATATCGGCAACGTTCCGTGGGAGTTTCAGGACGAGACCGGCGCCTTCGTGGGCTTCGAGATCGACCTGGTGAATGCCGTCGCCGAAAAGCTGGGCGCCGAGGTCGAGATCGTGAACATCCCGTTCAACGGGCTTTTCTCGGCAGTCCAGTCGGGCCGGATCGACATCGCCACGTCCTCGATCACCATCACCGACGAGCGGTTGACGTCGGTCACCTTCGCCCAGCCCTATTATGACAGCGACCAGTCGCTGACCGTCGTCGCGGGCGGCCCGGCCTCGCTGGACGAGATGTCGGGCAAGACCGTGGGCGTCGATACCGGCTCGACCGGCGACATGTGGGCGACCGAACACAACGCCGAATACGGCTTTGGCGATATCCGCCGGTACGAAGGTCTTGCGCCCGCCATGCTGGACCTGACCGCGGGCCGGATCGACGGCTATATCTCGGACATTCCGGCGCTGCTTTACTACGTCAAGGACAAGCCCAACCTCGAAGTCGTCCAGCGCATCGAGACCGGCGAGAAATACTCGATGATGTTCGCCAAGGACGCCCCGCTGGCCCAGACCGTGAACGATGCGATCACCGCGCTGAAGGACGAGGGCGCCATCGCCGCGCTGCACGAGAAATGGTTCGGCAAGGCGCCGGAGGACACCACCTCGACGGTGCGCGTCCTGCCGATTCCGTCGCTCGACTGACCGAAGACCGGGGCCGCGCCACCGCCGCGCGGCCCCCTTCCAGAGAAAGACACCCATGGGAATCGTCGAGACCTTCCTGAACGCCGAGGTGTTCGTCCGGACCTGGCCGCTGCTGGTCAAGGGGCTCTGGGTGACGCTGCAGCTCGGCGCGTCGAGCATCCTTGCCGGGCTGGCGCTGGGCCTCGGCCTGTCGATGGTCCGGCTTTACGCGCTGTGGCCGCTGCGGCTGCTGGCCCGGATCTATATCGACGTGTTCCGCTCGATCCCGGTGCTGGTGCTGCTGATCGTGGTCTATTACGCGCTGCCCTTCGTCGGCATCCGGCTGTCGCCCTTCGTGTCGGCCATGACCGCTCTGTCGCTGGTCTCGGGCGCCTATGCCGCCGAGATCTTCCGGGCCGGGATCGAGGCGATCCCGCGCGGCCAGTTCGAGGCCTCGGCCGCGCTGGGTCTGACCGCGCGCCAGACCATGATCGACGTGATCCTGCCGCAGGCGATCCGGGTGGTGATCCCGCCCCTGACGAACAATTCGATCAACGTCGTCAAGGACACGGCGCTGGCCTCGGTGGTGGCGATGCCCGACCTGCTGAAACAGGCGACCCAGGCCCAGGCGCTGGCCGCCAACCCGACACCGCTGATCGGGGCGGCGCTGATCTATCTGGCCTTCCTCTGGCCGCTGGTCGCGCTGGTCTCCCGGATGGAGCGCCGCTTCGGCGCGAGGAGGCGCTGAGATGTCCGGCTTTGTGAGCATCCGCAACCTGCGCAAGTTCTACGGCGATTTCGAGGTGCTGAAGGGCATTGATCTGGAAATCGAGAAGGGCGAGGTCGTCTGCGTGATCGGCCCCTCGGGGTCCGGCAAGTCGACCCTGATCCGCTGCATCAACCGGCTGGAGGAGTTTTCCGAGGACAGCGCGATCCTTGTGGACGGGATCCATGTGACGCCCGGCCGCTCGCTGGCCCGGGTCCGCGCCGAGGTCGGGATGGTGTTCCAGTCCTTCAACCTCTTTCCGCATCTGACCGTGCGCGAGAACGTCATGCTGGCGCCGCGCCGGGTCCGCCGCACCCCCCGCGCCGCGGCCCGCGCGCAGGCCGACCGGCTGCTGGCCCGGGTCGGCATCGCCGAGCAGGCCGACAAATATCCCGAGCTTCTGTCGGGCGGCCAGCAGCAGCGCGTGGCCATCGCCCGGGCGCTGGCGATGGAGCCGCAGGTGCTGTTGTTCGACGAACCCACCTCGGCGCTTGACCCCGAGATGGTGGGCGAGGTGCTGGACGTGATGCGCGCGCTGGCCGGGACCGGGGTGACCATGGTGATCGTGACCCACGAGATGGGCTTTGCCTCGCAAGTCGCCGACCGGGTGATCTTCATGGATGGCGGCCGCGTGCTTGAGGTCGGACCGCCCGATCAGGTGCTGGGCGCGCCGCAAGAGCCCCGGACCCGGAATTTCCTCAGCGCGGTGCTGAACCACTGACGCGATCTTACCGACAAGGACAGACGATGACCGAACCGACCGACCCGCTCGACATGGCGTTCGTGCAAAGCCAGTTTCCCGGCCTGCGCGACGACTGGGTGTTCTTCGACAATGCCGGGGGCGCGCAGACCGCGCGCGGCGCCATCGAGCGGGTGACCGAGTTCCTGACCCATCGCAACGTTCAGATCGGCGGCAGCTATCAGGTCTCGCTCGACGCGGCCGAGGCGCTGATGCGCGGACGCCGGGCGGCGGCGACCCTGGTCAATGCCGCGCGCCCCGAAGAGATCGTCTTCGGCCCCTCGACCACGGTGCTGATGCAGACGCTTGCCGCCGCGATGCGCAGCCAGTTCCGGCCCGGCGACGAGATCGTCGTGACCATGGCCGATCATGAAAGCAATATCGGCCCCTGGATGCGGCTGCGCGAATTCGGGGTCGAGGTCAGGGTCTGGCCGCTCGACCCCGAGACCCATGAACTGAAGCTGGAGGATCTCGCGCCGCTGATGTCCGACCGGACGCGGCTGGTCTGCGTCACCCATGTCTCGAACATCCTCGGCCATATCACCCCGGTGGTCAGGATCGCGCGGTTCGTCCATGACCATGGCGCGCAGATCGTCGTCGATGCCGTCGCCTATGCGCCGCACCGGCTGATCGACGTGCAGGGCTGGGATGTCGATTACTACGTCTTCAGCCTCTACAAGACCTACGGGCCGCATACCGCGATCATGTATGGCAAGTACGACCTGCTGTTGCGGCTCGACGGGCTTTATCACTACTTCTACGGCAAGGACAAAGTCCCCGGCAAACTCGAACCCGGCAACCCGAATTACGAACTCGCCTACAGCACCGAAGGGGTGGTCGAGTATCTGGCGGCGCTGGGCACCCGCGCCGGGGCGGCCGCCGATGCCAGCCTGCGCGACCGGGTGGCCGCCGGTTACGCGGCGATCGAGCGCCACGAGGCCCTGCTGACCGACCGGCTGCTGTCCTGGCTGAACGCCCGCAACGACTGCCGGGTGATCGGCCCCGCCCGGACGGGCGACGCGGCGCGAGTTCCGACCGTGTCCTTCCGCTTCGACGGGCTCGATTCGGGGGCGGTGACGCGGGCGATGGACGGTCACGGCATCGCCATCCGCCATGGCGACTTCCACGCCCGGCGGCTGGTCGAGGCCCTGGGCGAGACCGGCGATGGCGGCGTCCTGCGGGTGTCGATGGTGCATTACAACACGCTGGCCGAGGTCGACCGCCTGACCGCCGCCCTGGCCGAGATCGTTCAGGCCGCCGCGGCCTGAACCGTACGCGCTTCAGCAGCGCCCGCCGGTCCTGCGGCCCACCCCCTGGTCGCGCGGCGCGGCCTGCCGGAAGGACCCGGGCCGGAGGACTTTCCCCGGCCCGGGCCCGGTTCAGGCGCCCATGAACGTGTAGTCGTGCACGAAGTCGATATTCGCCGCCGTCACGCCGCTGCCGCGGATATAGATGGCGTCGTCCTGGCCCAGCGGATCGTCGAGATAGACCACGACGCTGGTTCCGGACTGGACGATCCCGGCGATCTCGACCCCCTGGCCCAGCGCGATCCGGTCGACCCCGACCTCGTAGTCCAGCACGATATCGCGCTCGCGGCTGCCGTTCAGCGCCTCGTCGCCGAAGTAGAACAGATCGGCCCCGGCCCCGCCCAGCATGGTTTCGTAGAAGCCCGCGCCCGAGACCACCAGATCGTCGCCATCGGTGCCCGTCAGGCGGTCGTTGCCCGCGGTACCCATCACCAGCGTCAGCGCCGGGGCGTCGATCACCGTGTCGTCGCGGTAGTTGAGGTTCTGGATCCGCTCGTCGCCCTCGGCCCCGGTATCGGCCAGATCGAAGGCGCTGTCGGCATCGCCGAAATTGGCGGCCAGATACTCGGCCAGCGCATCCTGTTCGGTGCCGTCTGCCGCGAAGGTGGCGACGCCCGACAGGGTGCCGTCCGTGGTGCCGTCGCCATCGAGATCGGCCAGATCGACCCGGTCGGTATAGGCCGCCTCCTGCGGGAAGGGATAGCCGTCGCCGCCATCGGCCATGAAGTTCAGAGTCACGACGCGGACAAGCCCGTCGGCATCGCCCACCAGTTGGCCGTCGCGCACCAGCACGTCGATGTCGTTGCCATCGGCATCGGTGATCGCGGCCGAGACGATCCGCGCCCCCGCCGGCAGGTCGGGGTCGAAGCTGAACTGCACGCCCGAGATCTGCGGGAACTGGCCCGCCGCCGAGGGTGCCGCGGCGACCCCATGTTCGAGGATCGCGACCAGATCGGCCCGGGTCACCGTGACCAGCGACAGCGCGTTGTTGAAGGCCAGCGTCGCCTTGATGTCGGTCTCGCTGATGCCGCCCTCGGGTTTGACGATTTCGCCGTCGGCATCGACAATCTCGCCATTGGCCTGGCGCACATAGTCGGTGCCGCCCGGAGGCACCACGGTCTCGCCGATCGAGGCGCGGATGCCGCCGCCGTTCTTGATCGAGACCAGCACCGTATCGTCGACCGCCCTGGCCGCCGCGAGGTTGGCATCGGCGGTCAGGTCGCCCAGGTTGGTTTCCTGGGTGCGGACCCCGTCGGCGTCGCCCTCGGCGCCGGAGCCCGAGCGGTTGCCGTTCAGGAACACCTCCGAGATGCCGAAGACATTGCCCTCGGTCGCCACGATCTGCGCGCCGATGGCATCGGCAATCGCCTGGATCTCGGGATCGACAAGATCCCCGGCGCCCAGATCCGCCACGCCCTGATCGTCGGTTGCATAGGCGCCCGAGACCTCGGCGTCGTAGCTGTCGGCCAGGATGTGCCCGTCCTCGTCGAAGTCGATGACCAGCCGGCCCACGTATTTGTAGGACCCGTCGGTATTGACCACGGCGACGGTGTTGCCATCCGCATCGGTGACGAATTGCGGATAGGTGCCCTGCGCCGCGTCGTCATCGCGCAGCCGGTCGGTCTCGTCCGCCAGCAGCGTGTTCGACCCGCCCGCCAGGATCACATCGACATCCGACAGCCGCGAGGCCAGCGCCAGCTCGATCCCGAGGATCTGCATATGCGCCATCAGGATGACCTTGTTCATCCCCGGATTGGCGGCCAGCACCGCGTCGACCTCGGCCTGGATCACCGCGGCCAGAGCGTCAAGCTCGGCCCCGGTCGGCTGGGTCCCGGCCCAGTCGGGCGAGATGGTCACGCCGCCGGGGCTCGAGATCCGGCCCAGCGTCGGCGTGGTCGCGCCCACGACACCGATCAGCTCGCCATTGACGTCTAGAACGGTCGACGAGGTGATCGAGTTGCCCTGCGGCGCCTGCCCGCCCGCCACGGCAAGCGGGCCGAGGTTCGCGTCGGTCGAGACGTCGAGATTGGCCGAGAGATAGGGGAAGAGCGTGCCGGCGAAGTCCTGCCCGGCCAGAGCCGAGCCCGTCAGCGCCGAGAAATCGCCCGCCGCATCGCCCGAGATCAGACCGGCCAGGACCGCCGTGCCCTTGTCGAATTCGTGGTTGCCCAGCGCGACGGCCGCAAAGCCAAGCTCGTTCTGGATCTGGATATCCGCGATCCCGCCCGACCCGAAGACAGCGGCCGAGGCCTCGAAGAAGACGCCCGGGATGAAGGCGTCGCCGGAACTCAGCCGGATGGTGTTGTCGGCCACTCCGTCATGGCCCAGATCCTGCGCCTCAAGCGCGTTCATCACCGCCGAGAGGTTGGGCGCCGCCGCGACCGAAGAGGCGCTGCCCTCCTGGTCCGAGACATGCAGGATTTCCAGTGTGAAGATGCGGGGCGCGCTTTGCAGGTCGAGCCCGACCACCACCGGATCGTGATCCGAGGCGCGGTAGGGGTCGGCGGTGTAAAGCGATCCGTCGCGCCCGTAATCGAGGTTGTAGTCGAGCGCGTCGGCCTCGTCGGCATTGATGTTCCAGATCGTGGCGCCGGTCACCTGACCGGCAAGGCTGCCGCTGGCCAGCGCATGGTCGAGCGAGCCGGTCATGCCATCGAAGACATAGGAATAGCCGTCCGGGTCGTATCGGGTGACCACGTTGACATAGTCGTCCGCGGTGCCCGCGATGTCGTCGGCGCCCGCCTCGATGGCGCGCACCGGGTCTTCCTTCGTATAGGCGTTCAGATCTCCGATGATCAGGACATCCGGGTCGCCCGAGCCGGTCGGATCGGAGGCCAGCCAGTCGGCCAGCGCCTTGGCGGCCTCGGTGCGGGTCGCGTTGTTGGCCCCCTGCCCGTCGCCAATGTCCTCATCGCCCGGCAGCACCGAGCCCTTGGATTTCAGATGCGTGACGACGGCGGTGAAGCTTTCGCCGCTGGCGGTCTCGGTGAAGGTCTGGGCCAGTGCCGGGCGCTGTACGCCCTCGGTCGCGAAGCGGCTGTCGACGGTTTCGTCGAGCAGGGCGAAATCGCCGGTCAGCGACACGGTATCGGTGTTGTAGAGGAAGCCCACCTTGATCGCGTCGCCTTCAAGCGCGCCGCCCATGGCGCCCTCGATCGGGCCGGTCTCGACATAGGCATAGCTGCAGCCCTCGGCGTTCAGCGCCGCGACCAGCGCCGCCAGCGAGGTCGAGCCCAGCGGGTCGTTCTCGATCTCGATCAGGCCCACCACATCGGCCGCCACCGCCTTGATCGCGGCCACCAGCTTGGCTTCCTGGCGGTCGAACTCGGACATCCCGTCATAGGAGAACGCATTTGCACCGCGCGGCTCCAGGTCGCCCGCAGGCCCGGTATTGTAGGGGCCGTTGTAGCTGCCGGGAGTGGTGTCGATGGTGGTGAAGTAGTTCAGCACGTTGAAGGACGCGACGGTCAGGCTACCGCCCACATCCTCGGGCGCTTCGCTGCGCGGATTGGTGGCGGTCAGTTCGCCCGCCTGCGGCAGGTGGATGCGGTATTCAGGCTCTTCCGAACTCGAGGCGCTGTCCTCGGAATAGCTGAGAACGCCGGTCAGCCCGGTATAGACATCGCCCATCCGGATCACGTCGCCCCCATCGAGCCTGCCGTCCTCGCCGAGGAAGGGCACCAGGATCTCGGCCGGGTTCTGCACGTCCGACCCGTCATCCAGCACCAGCGACCGCGCCGCCACCTCTTTCAGATAGGCGGCATAGCCCTCGACGCCGGGCTCGAAGATCTCGGTATAGGTGGCCAGTTGGCCCTCCGAGCTGATCCGGATCGTGCCGAACCGGTCCAGCTGGAACATCTCGGTCACGCTCATCTCTTCGGGAATGGCGACCAGCATGCCCTCGTAGGCCTCGAGATTGGCCACATAGTCGCCATCGGCATCGACCAGCACCGTCGCGGTGGGGAACTGGATCACCGTGGCCTCGGGCAGCGCCGCCGTGCCGTCGACCGAAACGGCATCGGCGTTGATCCGGGTCTCGCCGCCGGTTTCGGCAACAAGGCCCTCGACCGTCACCAGATCGCCCGCCGAAACCGCCCGCGTCGAGGCAACGAAGATCCCTTCCGAGGTCTTCGAATTGCCATCGGCATCGCTGTCCTCTTCCTGGATGTAGAAGCCGCCAAGCCCCGGCATGACCTGGGTCACGACCGCCTGCACCCGGACCGCCGCCCCCAGCAGCGGGCTATCGTCGGCCGCCCCGGCCAGCCCGACCAGCGTGCCGTCGGCCAGATCGGTTTCGCCCTGAATGTCGTGGATGAGGACATCGGCATAGTCCCCGCCGATCTCGCGCGTGGCGGCGGTGGGGGTGTTGGCCGGGCCGAGGTTGAAATCGGCCAGCACGAAATCGGCCGCGCTGTCGGTATCGACGCCATCCTCGGCGCGGCGCGCGCCCGCGGGCAGGAAGCTGCCATCGGGGCCGACGACCGGCGCGCCGAAGGCGAAGGACCCCGCGCCCTCGCCATCGGTCACGCCGAGGCTGTCGATCACGGTCTCGGCGCCGGTGACGCTGTCGCCCGACAGCAAGGCGGTCTCGACCAGCGCCAGCGTGTAGCTGGAATTCTCGATGGTGTTCGTCGCAATCACCAGATCGGGCGTCACGCCATAGACCTGCGCGACCGACGCGGTGCCGACCAGGAAGAAACCGTTGGTGCCCAGCGCGTCCCCGGCACCGAAGTCGATCCGGGCATCGATATGGCCGTTATCCGACTGCGCGTCGCTTTCGACCACGATCAGGCTCAGCCCCGCCAGCGACTGACCGGGCGCGCCGTAAAGCTCGACATATTCGACATCGGTGCCGGTGGTGCTGCCCAGCACCTCGTTGATCACCAGCGCCTGCGCGGCGCCGCCGTAACCTGCCAGCGGCACCGGCGCGGCGGCGGTGGCATTGGCGGTCGCGTCGTCCAGCGCGTCTGCGCCCGAGAAGGTCCAGTCGGCGGGCTTGAAGACCGGGCTCGGGCCGGTGCCCGGATTGCGCGCGGCCCAGCCGTCGCGATAGTCCCAGACGGTGCCGCTGCCCGAGGCGTCCGGCGTGCCGAAGGTATCGACCACGGTGCCGTTCAGGAACAGCTCGATCGCGTCATCGCCGTTGATCGAGGCGGCGCTTGGCGCGACGAAGTCCGGGGCAAATCCGAAGAAGGCGGCAAAGCCGGTCGATTCGGTCGCAACGTGAAGATAGCTGCCCGCCTGCACCGAAACGGGGGGAAACACGAATTCCTGCCCGTCCGTACCACCGCCATTATTGGCAGAGCCAAGCCCGTAGACCGAAAGATCGGCAATGTCTTCAAGGGCATAAAGCTCGATGGCCTTGGGCAGCCCGCCGCTCAGCGGGCCGTCGACGATGGCGGTCAGCACAAGACCGGACCCGGTCGATGCGAGTTCAGGCATGGTGAATTCTCCCCGTTGCGAGGACCGCCCCCCGCGACCCCCTGCGCACCCCCTTTCGGGGCCGAAGCCAGCCCTAGCAGCGACACATGACGGAAATGAGAAGGTTAACGCCCGGCGAACAGGCCGCCGCGTCAGGCCTCGGCGGTGGCCAGGGCCAGCCCGTCGACGACGGCGGTAAAGGCCTCGGACCGGCGCAGCGCGGCGCCGGGGCAGACCGCGCGGGCCTCGGCCTCGACCAGCCCCATCAGGCTCGACCCGCCGACCAGCACCACCGCGCCGATCTGGTCGGGGCGCGCCTGGGCCAGCATCAGGGTTTCATAGATCGCCATCCTGAGCGGCTCGCGGCAAGGCGCGAGCGCCGCGTTCAGCGAGCCCGCCGTGATCGGGGCGCCAAGGCCGCGTTCGATCCGGCCCATCTCGATCCGCGCGGCCGCACCGCCGCCATTGGCCGCGATCTTGCCCGCCTCGACCGCGAAGGCCAGTTCGTGGCCCAGCCGCGCGCCGATCACATGGCCAAGCCGCCCCATCGCCGCCGCGTCGACCGCGTGGCGTTCCATGTCGGCCACCGCCCGTTCGGTCTCGCGCGTGTAAAGAAAGGGGATCATCGCCCAGGTCGACAGATCGACATAGATCGCCTTCGGCACCGGCAACAGCCCCTCGCCGAAGCTGCGGCGCAGGTCGCCGCCAAGCCCCAGCAGCGGCATCGCATGGGCCATCGAGACGGCATGGTCGAAATCGGTGCCGCCCAGCCGGATCCCGTGGCTGGCGAGGATCTCGATGCCGCCCGGCGCCGCGCGGAAGACGGAGAAATCCGAGGTGCCGCCGCCGATATCGACAATCAGTCCCAGCTCGTCCGCCCGGGCATCGGCGCGGGCGGCCAGCGCCGCGGCCTCGGGCTCGAAGCGGAAACCCACCTCGCGAAAGCCCGCCGCCTCGTAGCAGCCGCGCAGATCGGCCTCGGCGGCGGCGTCGCGGGCCGGATCGGCGCTGTGGAAATGCACCGGACGGCCCGACAGGACCCGGTCGAAGCGGGTGCCCGCATCGGCCTCGGCCCGGGCCTTCAGCTCGGCCAGAAAACCGGTGACGATCTCGGCCAGCGTCCGCCGCTTGCCGCCGATCGGGCGCGCCTCGTGAAAGAGCGGCGTGCCCAGCACGCTTTTCAGCGCGCGCATGTAGCGCCCTTCCTCGCCCGCGATCAGCGCCTCGGCGGCGGCCGAACCGATCCGCATCGCCGACCGGTCCTCGGGAAAGAAGATGGCGGTGGGCAGGGTCTCGGCGCCGGGCTCGATGGCCAGCCTGCGGACCTGACCCCCGGCCAGCATCGCCGCGGCCGAGTTCGAAGTTCCGAAGTCGATGGCAAGCGGAGCGGAGGCAAGCGGGGCGGACATGGCGGGACTCCCTGACGCACGAAGCCTGCCGAGGTAGCGGAAACCGCGCGGCGGCGCAAGGGGCGGCACCCGCCGCCCGAAGCCAGTCTTGGTTTTTGGGGCTTTCGCGCGCATACTTTCCGCAGGGGATTTCAGGGGGGATTTTTTGATGACGCTGGAATTGCTTGTTGCCGCGCAATCGGTCGCGGCGCCCGAGGCCGAACCCGGCCTGCCGCCGGATCGCTTGAGGTTCACGCTCGAATACGCGTCGCCGCCCGATTGCGACGCCCAGCGCACGCGCCTTGCGGGGATGCTGGGAGGCGACCATTTCAGCCTTGAGCCGCTCGACCCGCTGCTGCCGCAATTTCTGGTGCTGCAGTTTCCCGGGGTGCGGCGGCGGGTCTCGCCCGAGGCGCTGTTCGACGCGGCCGACACGCTGGTCGAAGAGATGCAGCTGGTCTCGGCGGTGCCGGACATCCGCGCCAGCTTCGTCGGCGCGCCCGAGGACCCCGAGCGGGTCGAAAGCGTGGCCGATGCCTTTCTCACCCTCACCTGCTGGGTGGCGAAGGACGAGGCGCTGCCCGACGACTGGGCGGTAAGCGCGATCAACGTCAAGCCGGTCTGGGCGCGCGGCATCACCGGGCAGGGCGTCCTGGTGGCCCAGCCCGATACCGGGGTCGCCGACCATCCCGAACTGGCGGGGGCGCTGGATCTGGGACACGCCTGGAACACCCTGACCGGCACCGCCGACCCGACCGATCCGCTGTCGACGGCCATGGGCAATCCGGGCCATGGCACCGCGACCTCCTCGACCGTGGCCAGCCGCGCGGCGGGCCGGGTCTTCGGCGCCGCGCCGGGGGCGAAGGTGGCGCCGATCCGCTGTCTCGACGCGGTGGTTCTGGGGCTCGACCCGACGCCGGTGGCCAGGGCGATCCTGCATGCGGTGCATGCGGGCGCCGACGTGATCTCGATGTCGCTGGGCGGCGCGCTTTATTCCCCGGCGATGGCGGCGGCGCTGCGGACGGCCGCGCAGGCCGGGATCGTGATCGTCTCGGCTGCGGGCAATTGCGTGCAGCCGATCGTGGTCTACCCCGCGCGCGACCCGAACGTGGTGGGCATGGCCGGGACCAACCATCTGGACAAGCCCTGGAAGGGCACCAGCCGCGGCCGCCAGGTGGCCGCCGCCGCCCCGGCCGAGAATGTCCGCGTCGCGCGCCGCAAGCCCGGCGACAACGGTCAGGGCACGACCGAGCCCAGTCAGGGCACGTCCTTCGCGACCGCGCTGACGGCGGGCGTGGCCGCGCTTTGGGTCCAGCATCTGGGGCGCCAGCGCGTCCGCGACGAGGCCGCGCGGATCGGCATCACCGTCACCGACCTCTTCCGCACGGCTCTTAAGGCAACGGCACGGCGGCCCGCGGGCTGGCCGCAGGGCATGGGCGCGGGCATCGTCGATGCCGACGCGCTTCTGCGGCTCGACCTGTCGCGCATCAGCCCGCTCGCGGCCCCCGAATCCGCGCCCCCGCCCGACGACGATGCGATCCTTGCCGCGCTGGAGGACAGCTTTGACGCCATCGAGATGGGCGACGGCGACTGGCCCCGGGTCGGAACCGAGGCGGTCTATCTGCTGAACGACGCCTGGCTGCGCGAGAACCGGGCCGCCGGTGTCGCGGTCGAGACCACGGCGAGCCCGCGCCCCAGCGCCGGTCTTGTCCGCCACATGCCCGAGCCGGTCATGCGCGGGCTGGCCGCGCGGTCCGACGCGGGCGCCTTCACGCCGCCGCTGATCGCGGCCACCGGCCCCTCGGCGCAATATGCGAAGCTGCTGGCGGCAGGCCAGCCCGGCACTGCGGAATCGAGCGCGAACCTGACCGAGCACGAGGCCCGGGCGCGCCTTGCGGGCGAGGGCGCGGGGCGGCTGATGGCGCGCACCCGCGCCAGTCTCGACCGGCTGCAGGCCACCGGGCTTGGCGACCGCGACGCGCAGGCCCGGATGCTGGAAGGCGCCGAGGAGGTGATCCGCATGGCGGCCGAGAACCGGCTGGACGAGTTGGACCTGCCCGGCCGCATCACGCTCGAGGCGCTTGTGCGGATCCAGGACCGCCCCGCCTTCCGGGTGATCGACGGCAGCGTCGATACCGACGACCCGCTGGCGGGCGACTGGGCGCCCTTCCTCGGGCTGGTGGTCGACCTGCCGGACTGGACCCGCTCGGTCGGGCGGATCGACCTTGACGGCACCCATATCGGCACAGGTTTCCTGATCGGCGGCGGCCGGGTGATGACCAACCGCCATGTGCTGGAAGCCTGCGCCGACGAACTGGCGGGTCCCGGCGGCAGTCTCTGGCGGCTGGGCCGCGGGGCGGTCACCATCGACTTTTCCGAAACCGCCGATGGCAGCCAGCGCCATGCCCTGACCGGCGTCGTCATGGCCGGGCCCGATCCGATCAACGGGGTCGAGCGGCTGGGCCATCTGGACATGGCGCTGCTGAGCCTTGACGCGACCGCCCCGGGCCTGCCGCGCGCGTTGCCGCTGGCGCGGCAGATGGACGAGGCGGCCGATATGGTGGTGATCGGCTATCCCGCCCGGCCGGGGCGGTCGGCCTTCGTGGACCCCGCGACCGGCGCGGTCAGCCGCGAGATCGGCAATCGCCTGCGCGAGATCTTCGGCACCGATTACGGGCGCAAATACGTGGCGCCCGGCCGGGTCATTCAGGGGCCGGGCATGCTGCCGGGCGACAGCGAGGGCTGGGCCGCCAGCCATGACTGCACCACGCTCGGCGGCAATTCGGGCTCGGTGCTGGTGCAGTTCACCGCGACGCCCTCGGTCGCGGGGCTGCATTTCAGCGGCGCGCCCCTGACCGCCAACAAGGCCCATGCGCTGGGACGGGTGGACCAGAGCAGCCTTGGGCCGATCCCCGGCGCCGCCTGGATCTGACGGCGATGCCCGACGCCATTCCGACGGCGGCGATCATGCGCCTTGCGCGGGGCCTGCGGGTCTCGCGCAGCGTCTTCGAGACCGCCTTCGACGAGATCGGCGCCCGGCACCGGGCCCCGAGCTTCATGCAGCTGGCCGAGACCCGCAACCAGATCGACCCGTTGCCCGCCGGAGCCGAGCGCGACCGGATGGATTTCGCCGCGGCGATGGAGCGGGCCAATGCCGATGGCTGGCTGGTCGCCTTCGTGTTCCAGAAGTTCTCCGATCTCTCGGCCGGGGTCAGCGACGACGCCCGACCCGAGCTGCAAAGCATGGTCAATGCGCATCAGCATTTCGCCGCCGCGCTGGACGTCACCACCGGCACGATGAACGCGCTGCGGCGCTGCTGTCTCATCCTCAGCGAAAGGCCCGACCCGAATTCACCCGGCAAGACCATCGCCGACGAGCTGGGATCGGGCTTTCTGATCGGCCCGCATCTGGTGCTGACCAACCACCATGTCGTGGCCGGGTTGCTCGATCCGGTCACCGGGACGCCAAAGCCTGACGCCGTGCCGCTGGTGCGGTTCGACTATCACATGGGCCAGCGCGAACTGGTGCCGCCGGTCAATATCCGGGGCAGTCCCGACTGGCTTTTCACCGCCAGCCCCAGCGTGCCGGGCGCCAGTGCCGAAACCGCCGCCGCGCTGGCCGGTCATCTCGACTATGCGATCCTCCGGCTTGACGGACGGCCCGGGCATGCCCGCGGGCATTACGACATCGCCGCCGCCCCCGCCCCGCCCGCGGTGGGCGTGGGGCTTGAGCTGTGGCAGTTTCCGAAAGGCCAGCCGATGAAGGTGGTCGGCAATGTCCGTGCCCCCGCGCCGCAGGGCCTGGGGATCGACGCGGACCCGATGCCGCCCCGCATCCACTACCTGATGAACGCGCTGCACGGGTCCTCGGGGGGGCTTGTGCTTGACGGCGACAAGCGGCCGGTCGCGATGCACGATGCCGGGTTCGAGGCGGGCGCGCTGGGCGGCGACCGGGTGAACCGGGCGATCCCGCTGGCGCTGATCGCGCGCCATGCCGGGGCGGCGCTGACAGCGGAACTGGTCCGGACCCCGCCCCGGCTTTACTGGAGCCCGGGCCGCGCCCTCCCGATCCTGGGGCGGACCCAGTTGCAGGAGCATATCCACCGCGCGATCGACGGGCGGGCGCGCATCATCGCGGTGCTGACCGGCCCCGACCAGACCGGCGCGCGGCGGCCCCGGATCGGGCGCAGCTTCACCCACCGGGTACTGTCCGCCTGCCTGCCGCCCGACCGCCACCATGTCCTGCTGATAGAGACCTCGCAGATCGACCCCGACCCCTTCGTCACCGCGCGCCGGATCGTCGGGCTGATGGGTCCAGAGGCCCGGGTCGAGCTGCCCGGCGCCTCGGGCGAGACCACGCTGGATGCCGATGCGACCGGGGTGCTGGTCGACCGCACGGTGCAGGCGCTGCTGACGGCAGCGCCGGGCAAGACGGTCTGGCTGATGATCGACGATATCGACGCCGACCCGATCGGCACCCAGTGGGGCGCATCGGACTATCTGGTCGCGCTTTACCGCCGCGCGGTCAGCGAGCCCCGGCTGAGGATCGTGCTGGCCGGACTGCCCAAGCGGCTGGAGGGGCTGGGCGATCTGCAGGACGCGACGCTGGTCGAATACCTGGCCGCGCCCCCCGGCCCGGCCGAGCTGAACGCCTGGATCGAGGGGGTTCTGACCCGCGACATGCCGCCCGACGAATTCTCGCCGCGGCTGGCGGCGCTCTTGCGCGATCTGGCCGAGGCCGGGCTGGCGGCCGGGGATGACATGGTGCCGCCCGGCTGCCCGACCGAGGCGCTGGCACGGTTGCTGACCCGCCATGCGCAAAAGGCCTTTCTGGGCACGGGCGGCGCGCCATGACCGATCCAGCCCGCCGTGCCATCGCCCATGCCGCGCTGTCCGGCCCCTTCGCCCCGGCGCGGTTCCTTTATGCCGCGACCGATGCCGCCAGCCGCGCCGAGGCGCTGGGCCAGCTCGCGCCCCTTTGCCACGAGGTGGTTCGCGACGGGGACATCCTCTGGACCATGCACACCGCCGAGCGCGCCCAGACCCTGAAGGCGCTGGTCCGCCAGCCCGATCTGCTGGCGCGGCTCTGGCGCAAGCGCCCGCCCCTGAAGGACGACGCCTTCGGCCACGCGCTGAAAGCCTGCCTGACCGGGACAGGGCCGCTCGACGCCGACGCGCTGTGCCCCGAGGGCGACGACCGCCAGCCCCGGCTGCGCGCCGCAATCAGCGCGGCGATCCTGGCTCAGGCGCTGGTCCCGGCCGACCGCCGCGCCGAGGTCCGCGCCTTCGAGATGGGGCTTTATCGCCGCTCGCTCGAGCTGGCCGAGGCGGCGCGGCGCAAGCTGGTGCTGCCGCGCGCGCTGTCCGGGCGCACCGACGAACGGACAGCGGCGCTGGCCTTCATGACCGGGGCCGCGGCGCCCGCCCCGGCCGAAACGCTGGCGGGCGATCCGGGGCGGCTCGCGCGGGTGATGCTGATCACCGGCTCGCCCGGCATGGGCAAATCGGCCTTTCTGGCCGATCTGAGGCCCCGGCTTGACGGGCTGGTGCCGCCGCGCTGGGTCATAAGCTTCGATTTCGACAAGACGACGCTGGCCCATGGGGGGCCGGTCGCCTGGACCGAGGAGGTCACCCGCCAGATCGGCATGCAGGCGCCCGATCTGGCCGGGCCGCTGTCGGCCGCCCGCGGCAATCGCGCGCTGGAACGCCAGTCGATGACCGGCGAGGCCACCATCAGCGCGGCCGACCTGCTGCTGGAAGATACCCGCGCGATCCTGACCGAGGCCGGGCCCCGGCCCTTCGCCGTGGTGCTGGATACCATCGAGGAAATCACCGCGCAGGACATGCGCGACGCCTTTGCCGAAAGCCCGACCTTCACGCTGTTCTACCGGCTGCTGGCCTGGCTCGACCGGCTGGCGTCGCTGGCCGGCGAAGGCCCGGGCGCGGTCACCGCCATCGCCTCGGGGCGCACCGCGCCGCCGGTCGACGATCGCCTGCGCGCGCTCTGGTTCGACGCCTGGCTGGATCTGGCCGCGCTTGCGGCCGAAGACGCGCGGGAGCTTCTGGCGCTGCGCTGCCCCGAACTGCCCGAACCGGCCCGGGCGGCGCTGGTCGCGGCGGTGGGCGGGCATCCGCTGCACCTGCTGCTGACCGGGCGCCATCTGGACGGGCTTGCCGCGAAGGACCGCGCCCGGGTGATCGACGATCTCGGCCGCGAGGGTCTGGCCGGGATGCCTGCCGAAACCGTCCTGCGGACGCTTTACAGCCGGTTTCTCGACCGGCTCAGGGTGCGTGGCCTGCCCGAGGGGCTGGACCGCGACGCGATCAAGGCGCTGGCCCATCCGGGGCTCTTGCTGCGCGAGGTGACCGAACCGCTGCTGGCCGAGGTGATCGCGCCCGCGGTCGGGGTCGACCTGAGCCCGCCGGGCCATGCCGCCGCCGCCTTCAGGGCGCTGGGCGAACAGGTCTGGCTGGTCAGCACCGAACCGGGCGGCACCCGCATCCGCCACCGCCGCGACGTGCGCCGGGTGATGCTGCCGATGATGCTGAGCCGGCCCGAGCCCTCCCATCTGCGGGTGCTGGACGCGGCCATCGCCCGGCATCAGGCCGACGGCCTGCCCGACGAGGCCGCCTATCTGCAGGCGCTGAAGGGCGATACCGACTGGCTGCGCGCCCATCCCGAGCGCGCGGGCGCGGTGCTGTCGCTGGCGGGCGAGGATCTTGAGGTGATGCGCCTGTCCGTCCGCGCCCTGCTGAAGCATTTCGCGCCTCAGGCCGGGGCCCTGTCGCGCGCCGAGATCGACGCGCTGCCGCCAGATCTGGCCCGCGAGGCCCGCGAGGCGGAGGATCTGCGCAGCATGCGCCAGACCGGCGCCCGCGCCATGCCCCCGCCCCGCGCGTCCGCGCCGCCGGACCTGCACGAGGCGTCCGAATTCGTGGTGGTCAACCGGCGCCGCGATATTCGGCACCCGCCGATGCAGAACCTCTTCCCGCCCGAAGACGCGGCGGCCGCAGCAGATCCCCTGCCCCGCCTGGCCGACTGGATCGCCCCCGATAGCGATGGCGGCGCGGTGCTGAATGACCGCCGCCTGCAGGATGCGATGGAACTGGCCTTCGACGAGGCCGATTTCGAACAGGTCTCGGCGATGGGCTGGGACGCGCTGGCGCGGGTCGGGCAATGGCCCGACCTGACCCGGCCGCTGCCGGTCGAGACGCCCTGGCAGGATCACTGGCTCTGGCGGCTGACCCTGGCCGGGATGATCGTGCCCCCGCCCTCCGGCTGGCGCGAGATCGGGCCGTTCGGCCTGATCGCCTCTGGCGAGGTGGATGCCAAGCTGATCGCGGCCGAGGGCGTGGATCTTGGCGCAGCGTTCTACGATTTCGACGCGCTTTGCCAGGATCGCCCGCATGGCCTGCCCGAAGTCGAGACATCTCCGATGCTGCAATCGCCCTCCGGGCTGCGGCTGGTGCGGGTTCTGACCGGCGCGACGCTGGGGCGCGCCGTGCTGCGGGCTGCGACGCGGACCGACAAGAGCTTTCTCGCGGTGCCCGCGCATCTGCCGCTTCTGGCACGCGATCTGCTGGACTGGCTCGCCCGGTCCAGCGACGTCCCGCGGCTTGTCAGCGGGCTGGTCGAGGGCCATCCCGGCAAGCCCGATTTCGCGGCTTTGGCCGAGGCGCTGGCCGCCGATCCCGGCCGGGTCGAGAGCGAGGCCGAGCGCATCTTCGCGGGCGCGGCCTTCGCGCCCGGCGATACCGAGATCCGGGCGCTGGTCCGGCTGGACGGGCCTGTCCCTGCCCCTGTGCTGCGCCTGATCGCACGCGGCCAGACGCCCGAGTTGCATCGCGCCGTTGCCGCCGCGCTGTTGAACCGTCTGCCCCGCGCCCGTGCCGCCGCCTGTTTCGAGCCGGTGGCCGCGGCCGCCCCGGTCTGGCCAAAGCGGGCCGCGCGGTCTCTGGAAGAACTGACCGCCCCCCGCACCAGCGAATTCGACCGCCACGACCGCGCGCTTGAACTGATCCGCTATGCCGATATTTGCGGGCTGCTGCCGCGGCTGGTCACCGAGATGGCCGCGCGCGGCCCGGCGCCCCAGCTGAAGGCCCTGAAGGCGCTTTTCGACGAGATGGACCGCCGCTGGACCTGGCCCGGCGAGACCGGCTGAGGGATCATGCCTCGAGCGGTTCGATCAGTTCGGGGCCGTCAGTGCGGTTCGAATTCACCGCCGTCCCGACCCGATGCAAAGACAGCACCCCATCGTCTGCCGGACGCATCAGCGCCGCCGCGCCATGCCCCGCCTCGCCCAGCCAGAGCGGCCAGTCGTCGGGGTCGAGGATCACCGGCATCCGGTGATGGACCGGTTGCATCGCCCGGTTGGCCTCGGTGGTGACGATGGCGCAGGTCGTGAGGCTGTGGCCGTCGCGCTCCCAGTCCTGCCAGATCGCGGCGAAGGCCAGGGGCGCGCCGTCGCTGCGCGCGATGTACCAGGGCAGCCGGGCGTCCTGCGGCCCTTTCTGCCATTCATAGAAGCCCGCAGCCGGGATCAGACAGCGCCGCTGGCGCGCGGCGGCGGCGAAGGCGGGCTTCTGCGCCACGGAATCGGCGCGGGCATTGATCAGAAGCGGCCCGTCGGTCGGCGTCTTGTACCAATGCGGCAGGAACCCCCAGCGCATCGGGCGCAGCCGCCGAAGCCCCTCGGCCGAGGTCACGGCGGCCACCGTGTCGGTGGGGCAGATGTTGTAATCGGGGCCGCCGGGAAGATCGTTGCCGGGCACCGCCCCGAAAAGCTCGGCCATCGCCTCTGTCGGCATCGTGATCGCGAAGCGTCCGCACATGCGCCATGGAAGCCGCGCCGCGCGCGGGCTGTCAACAGCCGCGCGCCCGGCGCAACCCAGCCGACCGCGTCGGCGCGCCCCCTTGCCCTTGCAGGGAGCGGGGGGCTAGATGGGTGCAACAGAAATTTCCTGTCCCAAAAGGCATTCCCATGACCAAGAACCCCCCTGTCGATTTCAACGACCGGATGCTGTCCCTCGGGCTGGCTCGGGTCTCCGAAGCGGCGGCCATGGCCTCGGCCAAGCTGATCGGCCACGGCGACGAGAAGGCGGCCGACCAGGCGGCGGTGGATGCAATGCGTCGGCGGCTGAACGAACTCGACATCAAGGGCGTCGTGGTCATCGGCGAGGGCGAGCGCGACGAGGCGCCGATGCTGTTCATCGGCGAAGAGGTCGGCACCGGCGACGGCCCGGCGGTCGACATCGCGCTCGACCCGCTGGAGGGCACCACGCTGACCGCCAAGGACATGCCGAACGCGCTGGCGGTGATCGCCATGGGTCCGCGCGGCACCATGCTGCACGCCCCCGACGTCTACATGGAAAAGCTGGCCATCGGGCCGGGCTATCCCGAGGATCTGGTCACGCTCGACATGTCGCCCTCGGAACGGGTCAGGGTTCTGGCCGAGGCCAAGGGCGGCGGCGCCGACGACATCACCGTCTGCATCCTCGAACGCCCCCGGCATGAGGACCTGATCGCCGAGGTCCGCGCGACCGGCGCCGCGATCCGGCTGATCACCGATGGCGATGTCGCGGGCATCATGCATTGCGCCGATCGCGGCCGCACCGGCATCGACATGTATATGGGCTCGGGCGGCGCCCCCGAGGGCGTTCTGGCCGCCGCCGCGCTGAAATGCATGGGCGGGCAGATGTGGGGCAAGCTCCTGTTCCGCAACGACGACGAGCGCGGCCGGGCGGCCAAGGCCGGGATCACCGATCTGGACCGGGTCTATGCCCGCGACGACCTGGTGCAGGCCGATGTGATCTTCGCCGCGACCGGCGTCACCGACGGGTCGCTTCTGCCGGGGATCAAGCGCGAGGTAGGGTATCTGACCTCCGAAACCCTGCTGATGCGGTCGAAGACCGGGTCGGTGCGGCGGATGTTCTACCGCAACCCCACCAAGTAAGGCATGACGCGCGCGTATCTCGGGGTCGAGACATCGGCCACCGGGCGGCGCTGGGTCGGCCCGTCGGAGGAAGAGGCGCGCCAGGCCGAGGCTCTGGCGCAGACCGCCCTGCTGTCGCCCGCCGTCGCGGCCGTGCTGGCCCGGCGCGGGGTGGCGCCCGAGGCGGTGCCCGCCTTTCTGGACCCGACCCTCAAGGACCTGCTGCCCGACCCTCTGTCGCTGCGCGACATGGGCCGGGCCGCCGAACGGCTGCTGGAGGCGCTGATCGGGCGCCAGCGGATCGCGGTCTTTGCCGATTACGACGTCGATGGCGGCGCCTCGGCGGCGCTGCTGCTGACCTGGCTGCGCGCCATGGGCCACGGCGCCACGCTGTATATCCCCGACCGCATCGACGAGGGCTATGGCCCCAACGTGCCCGCGATGCAGGCCCTGGCGCGCGATCACGATCTGATCGTCTGCGTCGATTGCGGCACGCTCAGCCACGAGCCCATCGCCGCGGCCGGTGGCACCGATGTCGTGGTGCTGGATCACCACCTCGGCGCCGAGACGCTGCCCCCCGCGCTGGCCGTGGTGAACCCCAACCGGCAGGACGAGGATGGCAGCCTTGGCCATCTCTGCGCCGCTGGCGTCGTGTTCCTGCTGCTGGTCGAGGTGAACCGGCAGATGCGCGAGCGCGGGCTGCGCGGCCCCGACCTGCTGCAATCGCTGGATCTGGTGGCACTGGCCACCGTGGCCGACGTCGCACCGCTGACCGGCGTCAACCGCGCGCTGGTGCGCCAGGGGTTGAAGATCATGGCCCGGCGCCAGCGCCCCGGTCTGGTGGCGCTGGCCGACGTGGCGCGGATGAACAGTGCCCCCACGCCCTATCATCTGGGCTTCCTGCTCGGCCCCCGGGTCAATGCGGGCGGGCGGATCGGCCAGGCCGATCTGGGCGCGCGGCTGCTGGCGACCGCCGACCCCGACGAGGCCGCGGCGCTGGCCGAACGGCTCGACCAGCTCAACACCGAGCGGCGCGAGATCGAGGCCGCGGTGCGGGCCGCAGCCCTCGACCAGGCCGAGGCGCGCGGCACCGAGGGTCCTCTGGTCTGGGCCGCGGGCGAGGGCTGGCATCCGGGCGTCGTCGGCATCGTCGCGAGCCGTCTGAAAGAGGCCACCAACCGCCCCGCCGTGGTGATCGGTTTCGATGGCAGCGAGGGCAAGGGGTCCGGCCGGTCGGTTTCAGGCGTCGATCTGGGCGCTGCGATCCACCGGCTTGCCGCCGAGGGGCTGCTCGTCAAGGGTGGCGGGCACCGGATGGCGGCGGGGCTGACGGTCGCACGCGACCGGCTGGAGCCCGCCATGGTGCGGCTGGGCGAGCTTCTGGCCCGGCAGGGTGCGGGAACGATGGGACCGGCCGATCTGAGGCTCGATGCCCTGCTGATGCCGGGCGCCGCCACGGTCGAGCTGATCGACGAGATCGAGCGCGCGGGGCCCTTCGGTGCCGGGGCTCCCGCCCCCCGCTTTGCCTTTGCCGACTGCGCCATCCAGCATGTCCGCCGGGTGGGCGAGTCGCATCTTAAGATCAGCTTCGGCGACGGGCTGGGCGCCCGCATCGGCGCCATCGCCTTCGGCGCCTTCGACGGCCCGCTCGGTCCGTTTCTCGAAGGCCATGGCGGCGCCCGGGTCCATCTGGCGGGGCGGCTCGAGGTCAATATCTGGAACGGCCGCCAGTCGGTTCAGCTTCGGCTGGAGGACGCCGCGCTGGCGGACTGAGATCCACGCCGCGGCACATGAAAAATCTGTGTCACGGGTCGAAAAAACCTCTTGCGCCCCCCCGAGGATTTGCCTACTTACCGCGCCACGCACAACGCTGGCCCGTTCGTCTATCGGTTAGGACGCCAGGTTTTCAACCTGGAAAGAGGGGTTCGATTCCCCTACGGGCTGCCAGTTTGTGAGTTAAGTCTTTGTTATTCATTGGCTTTTTCCTCCTTCCCGTCCGACTCTTCCGACAGGTTGGACATTTTCACCGCCCTCAGCTTCGCAAATCCGCTGTCCGCAAGACGCGCCCGGTTGGCCCTCTTGGTGTAGACTGCCGCTTGGGTCGTATCGGTGTGGGCAAGGTAGGAAGCGATCTCCCATTCACTCGCCCCGGCATCCGCAAGCCGAGTGGCCCCTGCCTTGCGCAAGCCATGCAGCGAGCCCGGCACATTGGCTTTGACGCACCTGTCCCGAAACCAGTTGCCCAGCGACGCGACGGCATAGGGCTTGTCGCTGTTGTCCTGCGTCACAAACAGCATCCTGTCCTTGGGGACATGGCGCAGTTCCTCGGCCAGCTCCGGGAGAATCGGCAGATCGGCCGCCACGGAGGTCTTGTGCCGACGATAGTCGATCCGACCCTCTTTCTTGATGTGCTGGCGGCCGACGCAGGCGAGGTCCTGCCGTGCCATGCCCGTATTGAGCGCCAGCAACATGACAAGGCGTGCCTTGGTTCCCGGCCCGTGCCGTTTGAGGAAGCGGTCCACCTCCTCTTCCGCCCAGGTGTGCAACCCGTCCGGGTTCGTCTTCATCCGCTGCGCATACCGCGCAGGATTTGAGCCAGTATAGCCGAGCTTCTTGGCCGCGTAGTTGAAGAGCATGGGCAAGGAAGCCTCAATCCGCCAAACGCTCGTGCCAGCGAGGCGGCCTCGACCGGCGACGAGGCCGCCCTTGTGGCGGCGCTGCTGACCGCCACCTCAGACGAGCGGGCGCGCTGGCCGGACTTCAGCCGCCAGACTCATCAGAGGCGCGGCCCCGCGCGCGACGGGCGGAAGGATCGGACAGGGACGAGCGATCCTTTTCGGCAAGTGCGCGACGCCTACAACGGCTCCGAAGCCGTGATCTCGAACCTGAGCGGACTGGTGACCGCCTTGCGGCCCGCGGCTGAGGGTCTGCCCGGGTCGACCGGCGGCGCGCCGGAGTGGGACGCCTTCCATGCGATCCTTCGCTCGGCAGAGCGGCGCGCGGAGCACCTGACCGAGGTCCGCGGGAAAGAATGGGCCGCGCTCACCCGCTTCGGGGCGAGGGCTGAGGGCGACCGGGAGGAAGTGCTGGACCTGCTGATTGCGGCCCGTCGCGCCTCCGGCCGGTCGCTGGATTTCTGGGCTGACCTGACCTAAGGGCTGCCGGTGGCCTGCGTCCGCACGCTGGCGGCGCCGGCGGCGATGCTGGCGCCCGAAGGCAGCAAGTCAGTCGGCGGCTGACTGCGGCGCAACGGAAGGCTCCCCCGACCCCGGGGGGGCTTTGTCCGAGGGGGGAAATCGGGCCTTCGCGCTGACGCACTCCACCCCCTGCCGCGCGAATTTTCATTTTCCATTTTTCCCTGATCCTTGCAGGCTACCAGCGTTGGAATTTAGGGGATGGTCCATGCGAGTTTTCCTGCTGCTGGCTTCGGTCCTTCCGCTCGTGGCCTGCCAACCCGCGACAACCAAGGAAGGTTGCCCGATCTACCTTTCCGAGTTGGGGCGCGCTGCCACAGAGGCATGCGTGGCTGCCAACTACGAAGAAAGAGCAAGGTCGGCCGGCGGAAACGTCACGCAGTGCAGACCAGTTGGAAACAGCATGCCCTGCGTGACCTGCTGAGCGCACAAGTGCATGCCGCGCCTTATGGCCCTACCCCCCACAAACAAGCACTTCAGCGCCTTACGGACCGATGGCGGAATATACCACCGCGTCCGCCACGCAGTGCGCGAGAGCCGCGAACCGGGCTTGCGGCTCTTCCCCGGGACCCGGCAATGAAAGGCCGCGCCGCCGACGGGGTCCGATCTGCGATGGTCGCGAGGCGGCCTCCGTTATCCGGCCTGATCCGGGGAATCGCCCCAAAGCGCGTCGATCAGGTCGAACAGGAACTGCAGGGCCAGCGTCCCGAACCCGAGCGGCAAAAGCGCGTAGGGCAACACCATCGGCGTGCCGAAACCGGACGAGACCCGTTCGCCATAGTCCCAGGCCTGCTCTGCCATCAGCGCGCCGCGCCAGGTCAGGATGCCCGCGAAGGCGATACCGGTCAGCGCGACAACGGCGCGTGCGGCGCGGCGGATCAGGGGCGCGGCATTCTCGACGAAGAAGGTGATGCGGATATGGCCGTCGGTGCGCTGGACATCCGCCGCGACCATGACCGCGACATAGATCAGCAGGAAGGTGTTGACCTCCAGCGACCAGGAGGTGGGCGCCGCGAAGGCGTAACGCTGGATCGCGTCATAGCAGATCGTCACGACGATGAAGACCAGCACCAGCTGGCCCACGATCCGGGTGCCCTGAACCATGCGGGTGAAGACCTGTCTCACGGCGCCCTCCTCGCTCAACCGGCCTGGCCGGTGGCCAGCGCGATGGCGCGGTGGCCGGTCTCTTCGCCGACATCCGCGATCCAGGCCGCGCGCACCTCTTCGGCGGCGGCGTCGAGCGCGGCGAGATCCTCGCCGGTCGGGTCGATCACCTCGATCCCGGCCGCCTCGATGGCAGGCCAGTAATCGTCGCGGTAGATCACCTCGTTGGCCTCCTTCGCGCCATTGGCGTCGAACCAGTCGGCCGCGGTCTCGAAGGCCGCGCGCACCTCGTCGCCCATCTTTTCCCAGCGCTGCGGCGTGACGAAAAGCCCGATGCCGAAGCCGGTGATCGGCAGGCGGTAGACATGGTGCAGCTGTTCCTGCAGCGACCGGCCGATGATGGTCGAGATATTGGCCACCGCCGCATCGACGGTGCCGCGCTGCAGGCCCAGATACAGCTCGGACGAGGGCAGCCGCACGGCCGCGCCGTCGAAGCCCTCGACGACCTTGGTGCCCTCGAAGCTGACGACGCGGACCTTCTTGCCCTTCACGTCGGCGATGGACCGGATCGGAGCGCCCGCGCTCGACCAGAGATATTCGGGCTCGAGCACATTGCCCATCATCGAGACCATGTAGAGGTCTTCCTTGGCGAGCTCTTCGTTGATCAGGTCGAACAGCGGGCTGCCCTTCCTCAGGCGCTCGGGGTTCTCGTACAGCGCCTCGATCACGCCGGGCAGGCCGGTGATGCCCAAGATCGGCACCGAGCGGGTTATGTAGCTTGTGGTATGGAACATGAAGTCGATGGTGCCGGCCCTCAGCGCCGCCAGCTGTTCGTCGGCCTTCAGCAGCTTGCCGCTGTCGTAATAGTCGACATCGACCGCGTCGCTGGCATTCAACCGCTCGACGAACCCGGCAGAGCCGAAGGACAGCGCGCGATAGCTGGGCGGCAGGTAGCTGACGCCGGTCAGCCGGGTCGCGGCCAGCGCGGGTCCGCCGGTCGCGCCCAGCAGGGCTCCCGCACCCATCAGCGCCGTGCCGGTCTTCAGGAAAGTGCGTCTGGTCTGGGTCATCTCTGGTTTCCTCCCCTTTTGGTATCCTGATGTGAAACGGGTCACAGAAGTCCGGGCAGCCAGAGGCTCAGCCCCGGAAACAGCACGAAGATCATCAGCATCACGAACTGGACCGCCACGAAGGGCAGCACCGCGCGGACGATCTCCTCGACGCTGAGCATCGGGCAGACCCCGCGCAACGCATAGAGGTTCAGCCCGACCGGCGGGGTCACCACCGCGATCTCGAGGTTCATCACCAGGATGATGCCGAACCACAGCGGGTCGTAGCCCAGCGCCAGGATCAGCGGCAGAAGGATCGGCGTCGTCACCACGATCAGCGACACGGCGTCGACCAGCATCCCCAGAAGCACGAGCGCCAGCATCAGAACCACGAGGATCGCCCAGTCGGGCAGGCTGGTCGCGGTCAGCCGCTCGGTCACGATCTCGGGGACGCGCACGAGGTTGAGGTAGTCGCCGAAGATCTTGGCGCAGCCGATGATCAGCAGGATCGTGCAGGACACCTTGACCGACGAGGCCAGGATCTGCCCGAAGCTGCGCAAGCTCAGCGTGCGGAACACCAGCGCCGCGATCAGGAAGGCCCCGGCGGCGCCGAAGGCCGCGGCCTCGGAGGGCGTGGCGATGCCCTTGTAGATCGCGCCCAGCACGATCACCACCAGCAGCAGCGCATGCCAGATCCCGCCCAGCGCGCGCAGCATCTCGGCCGGGCGGGGCGGCGGACCGCTTTCGCGGGGCGCCTGTTCGGGGTGCCGCCGCACGCGGATGTAGATGTAAAGCGCCAGCGCCCCGGCCAGCGCCAGTCCCGGCACGATGCCGCCGACGAAAAGCGCGCCGACCGACACGCCCGAGACCGCGCCATAGATGATGAAGGGCACCGAGGGCGGGATCAGCATGGCCAGCGCCCCCGACGAGACCACCGCCCCCGCCGCCAGCCCGCGCGAATAGCCGCGTTCCAGCATCTGCGGCACCGCGATCGAGCCCACGGCGGCGACACCCGCCACCGACACGCCCGAGACCGCCCCGAACAGCGCCGAGGCGCCCACAGTGGCGATGGCGAGCCCGCCCCTCAGCCAGTACAGCCAGATCGCTGCGGCGCGGAAGAGGTTGGTGCCGACCGGCGTTGCCGACAGCAGGTTGCCCATCAGGATGAACAGCGGCAGCGCGATCAGTTCGAAGGAATTGAGCTGGCCGAAGATCGAGGTCGGCGCGAAGAAGAAGGCCAGCGGCCCGCGCGCCATCCACAGCCCCAGAAGACCGCTGGCGCCAAGTGCCAGGAAGATCGGCGCGCCCATGCCGATCAGGCCGATCAGCAGGACCACCACGAGGACGGGTTCGATCATCGGGCGGTCCCTTTCGGTTCAATATCGGTGGTCATGCGCATCACAGCCCGTAGGGGATCAGCAGGGCCAGCCCCGGCAGGGCGCACATCAGGACCGCGATCAGCAGCATCAGCAGGACGAAGGGCGTGACGCCCCGGATCACGGTGCCGATCCCGGTCCGGGCAATCGCCTGGATCACGAAGAGGTTCAGCCCGACCGGCGGCGTGATCAGCGCGATCTCGATCAGCAGGACGAAATAGACGCCGAACCAGACCGGGTCGATGCCGAAGCCCAGCACCGTCGGCAACAGCACTGGCACCATGATCAGAAGCATCGACATGCTTTCGAGAAACAGTCCGACGAACAGCAGGATCGCCGAGACGATCAGCAGGAACACCCAGCGGCTGTCGCCCGCGACCGAGAACATCTCGGCGACCTCGGCCGGGATCTGGTACAGCGTGATCGCGCGGCCGAAGATCTTGGCGCCGACGACGATCAGGAAGATCACCGAGGTCGTCATCACCGAATCCCGCAGCGCCGCCAGGAAATCCTGCCAGCTCAGCGAGCGTTGCAGCACCGTGATCAGAAGGGCGGCCGAGGCGCCGATGCCCGAGGCCTCCGTGGGCGTGAAGGCGCCCGAATAGATCCCGCCCAGCATCAGCACCGCCAGAAGCGCGGTCGGCAGGGCTCGGCGGCTGGCGGAAAGGCGCTCGGACCAGCTGGCCTTCTCGCTCCGGGTGGCGCGGCTGCCGAAGGTGGCGGCGAAGACCGCATAGATGCCGAAGACCAGGATCAGCGCGAGACCAGGCCCGATCCCCGCGAGGAAGAGCTTGCCGATGCTTTCCTCGGCGATGACGCCGTAGACGATCAGCGGCACCGAAGGCGGGATCAGGATGCCAAGCGTCCCGCCCGCGGCCAGCAGCCCCAGCGTGAACGAGGTGCCATAGCCGCGCCGGATCATCTCGGGGATGGCGACGGTGCCGACGGTGGCGGCGGTCGTGACCGAACTGCCCGAGATCGCCGCGAAGATCCCGCAGGACAGAAGCGCCGCGATGCCGAGGCCGCCGGGGAAATGGCCGACCCAGCTTTGCAGCGCCACGAACAGATCGCGCCCGACCCCGCCTCTCAGCAGGATGTTCGACATGAACAGGAACAGCGGCACCGCGATCAGCACGAAATCGTTGACGCCGCCAAAGAGGTTCGCGGGGATCAGCGCCAGCGGCAGCCCCTTCAGCACGATCAGCAGCGTCCCGAGCGAGGCCAGCCCGAACGCGACCGGCAGCCCGGTCAGCAAAAGCGCGATCAGCCCGACGATGATCAGAACCGGGGTCATGCGGTATCCCTTTCGCCGGGCAGGTCGCCTGCGTCGCCATGGCCGAAATCGGGTGCGGGCCGCAGCCACAGCCGCGCCGCATCGGCGAAGGCCTGCAGCGCCAGCAGCGCGAAGCCGATCACCACCGGCGCCTCGACGATCCATTGCGGCAGTTGCAACATGCTGGCGGTGCGCCGCCCCATGGCGATGCTTTCCAGCATCTCGCCCCAGCAGAGCCAGACCGCCATCGCCGAGAACCCGCCGATGACCACCAGCGAGAACAGCTCGATCAGCCGGGCCGCGGTCGGGCTGCGCCCGCCGATCAGCGCGGTGATGCGGATCATCCGCCGCTGCCGCAGGCTTTGCGCCATGGCGACGAAGGTCAGCCACAGCAAAAGCGTGGTCGCCACGTCCGAGGTCCAGCGCGTGGGGGCGTGCAGCACATAGCGCGCCAGCGCCTCATAGGTGACCATCGCGCAGATCGCGACGAGCGCCAGATCGGCGCCTCTCCCGGCGATGGCGGACAGCCGGTCGACGGCCCGCAACAGGGCGGGTCCGTCCAGGCGTTCCGGGACCCGCGCGGGGTCCCGGGGCGGCGGCGCGTGCGTGCCTTCGGTCATGGCGGAGCGCGATCAGTACAGCGCGCGGATGTCGTCGACGAGCTGCTGTCCGGTGGCGCCTGCATCCTTGATGAAGATGTCGATGGCGGGCGCGGAGGCCTTCTGCCATTGCGCGATCTCTTCCGGGGTCAGCTCGGTCACCGTCGCATTGCCGGTCTCGACCAGCCAGGCCGCGGCCTCCTCGTTCTGCTGCCGGGTCTTGGCGCGCAGGTCGGCCTCGGCCCGCTGGGCGGCCTCGTCGACCCAGGCGCGTTCCTGATCGCTGAGCCCGTCATAGGTCGCCGGGTTGATCACCACGATGAACTCGGCCAGAGAATGGTTGGTCATGGTGACGTGGTCCATCACCTCGTAAAGCTTGCGCGACTTGACGGCGGTGGTGCCGCTCATGCCGATATCGACGGTGCCGCGCTGATAGGCCATGAACTGTTCCGACCCGCCCATGACGACCGGCGTGCCGCCCACGGCCTCGATGAAATCGCCCACGGGTTTGCCGAGCGCGCGCACAAGCTTGCCCTTCATGTCGGCGGGCGTGCGGATCGGGTGGCCCTTCGACAGGATCTGGACCGGCCCGTAATCCTGCCACCACAGCACCCTGGTGCCGGTCTCGCCGATCAGCCGGTCGAAGGTCTGGCGCACCGGGCTTTCGGGCTCGGCGGCCTTGGCCAGCACCTCGTAGCTGGGAAACAGGAACGGCTCGCTGAAGATGCCCGCGGCAGGCACGGTGCCGGAATATTCGTCGGCCAGCACCACCCCCATGTCGATGGCCCCGCTGGCGACCGCCTTCGGCACCTCGCTGCCCTTGAAGAGCTGGGCGCTGTCATAGATCTCGACCTCGATCTCGCCGCCCGAAAGCTCTTCGAGCGCCTCCTTGAAGGTGACGACATTGGCGCCGATCGGATGATCGACGGCCACCTGCACGGTCACGCGCAGGGTCTTTTCGGCCGGCGCCTGACCGGCCGTGCCCGCCAACGCGCTTCCCGCCAGCAGGGCGGCAATAATATAGGGTTTCATGGTAATCCTCCCAGGATGTGCCGGTTCCTCGACCGGCGAATGACGGACGGTCGGTGCCGCCCAATGTCTCCCGCGCGGCCCTCCTCCGGAGCGCGGGAGCCCGTCAGAACGTCAGATCACGCCCTCCGCACGCAGCCGGTCCAGCCGGTCGGGCGAAAGCCCCAGATCGTTCAGCAGGATGTCGTCGGTATGCTCGCCCAGTTCGGGACCGGCATGGCGGATCTCGCCCGGCGTGTCCGACAGGCGCGGCGCCACGTTCTGCATCTTGATCGAGCCGAAATCGCGATGCGGCAGCTCGACGATGGCCTCGCGCGCCTTGAAATGCGGGTCGTCCATCATTTCCGCCGCGCTGTAGATCAGCCCGCAGGGCACGCCGTTCTCGTGCAGCGTCTCTTCCAGCGGCTTCAGATCCAGCGTGCGGGTCCAGTCGTTGATCAGGGCGTCGAGTTCGGTCATGTGCGTGCCCCGCGCCGAATGGGTGGCATAACGCGGGTCCTCGGCCAGGTCGGGCCGACCCATCGCCGAGGCGAGCCTGCGGAACACCGTGTCCTGATTGGCGGCGATCAGCAAAAGCTTGCCGTCGCGGGTCTCGAACACGTTCGAGGGCGAGACATTGGGCAGCGTCGCGCCGGTCCGTTCGCGGACATAGCCCGCGACATGGTACTCGCTGACGGTGCTTTCCATCATCGCCAGAACCGCCTCGTAGATCGCGCTGTCGACGACCTGGCCCTGACCGGTCCTCTCACGCGCATGCAGCGCCATCAGCGCGCCCATGCAGGCATAGACCGCCGCCAGCTCGTCGCCGATCGAGATCCCCATCCGGCTGGGCGGGGTCGAGGGGTCGCCCACCACATAGCGCAAGCCCCCCATCGCCTCGCCGATGGCGCCATAGCCCGCGCGGCGGGAATAGGGCCCGGTCTGGCCGAAGCCGGTGACGCGGACCATGATCAGCCGCGGATTGATCTTCTTCAGATCCTCATAGCCGAGGTTCCAGCGTTCCATCGTGCCGGGGCGAAAATTCTCGATCAGGATATCGGTCGAGCGGATCAGCTCGCGCACGATCTCCTGGCCCTCTTCGGTGCGCAGGTTCAGCGTCAGCGATTTCTTGTTGCGCGCCACGATGGGCCACCAGAGCGACTTGCCATAGGGTTTCTCCTGCCCCCAGACCCGAAGCGGATCGCCCACCCCCGGCTGTTCGCACTTGATCACCTCGGCGCCGAAATCGGCCAGCAACTGCCCGCAGAACGGCCCCGCCAGCAGCTGCCCCATTTCCAGCACGCGGACATCGTTCAGCGGCCCGCGTCGCGCGGCCGTTTCTTCGCTTGGCATTGGTCTTCCCTCTCCCTTGTCGCGGCGCAGCATGCCGTGCCTCGACTCTCTTTGGAAATAATGTATACAAATCTGAAAGAGGGTCTCAACGGATTTCTTGCTCGGGGAGGGAAAAATGAAGGATGTCGTTGAAATTGTGGATGTCACCTTGCGAGATGGCATTCAAAACGAGAAGACGTTGCTTGATCTGGATACAAAAAAGCGGATGCTGGCCGCGATCATCGACGCCGGAGCAACCCGGATGGAGGTCACCAGCTTCGTCAATCCCGCGCGGGTGCCGCAGATGGCCGATGCCGAGGCCCTGTGTGCCGATCTGCCCCGCGAAGGGCTGCGCCATATCGGTCTGGCACTGAACCACCGCGGCTTTGCCCGCGCGCTGGCGGCCGGGCTCGACGAGGTGAATTATGCCATCGTGCTCAGCGACACGTTCAGCCAGCGCAATCAGGGCATGACCACCGCCGAGGGCATCGCGCTCTGGCACCGCCTCGCGGCCGAGACCGAGGGCCGGGTCGGCACCAATGTCACCCTGGCCGCCGCCTTCGGCTGCCCGTTCGAGGGCGAGGTCCCGGTGGCGCGGATGATCGAGGTGCTCGAGAAGGTGATGGAGGCCGCGCCCGACGAGCTGACCCTGGCCGACACCATCGGCGTGGCCACGCCCCGCGACATCGAGGACCGCGTGGGCGCGGTGCGCGCGCGCTTTCCCGGCCTGCCGATCCGGCTGCATCTGCACAACACCCGCAACACGGGGCTGGCCAATGCCTGGGCCGGGTATTGCGCCGGGGTCCGGTCCTTCGACGCCTCGCTGGGCGGCGTCGGCGGCTGCCCCTTCGCGCCGCGGGCGACCGGCAACCTGCCGACCGAGGATCTGGTTTACATGTTCGAGCGCTCGGGGATTGCCACCGGATACGATCTGGACCGGGCGATCGCGGGGGCTGCGGCGCTTGAGACCGCCCTCGGACACCCGGTTCCGGGTATGCTGATGAAGGCGGGCGGCTTCCCGGCAACCGCCGTGGCCTGACTTAAGCCGAGGGTGGGGGAAGATGACACGGGCAGAGGATGGCGGCGAACGGATCGGCGCGGCCGAACTGGCCTATCGGGCGATCCGCAAGCGGATCTTCTCGGGCCGCTATGCCGAGAACGAGCGCGTGACCGAGGCCGAATTCGCGGAAAGCCTTGCGATGTCGCGCACCCCGGTCCGCGAGGCGGTCAAGCGGCTGATCCTCGAGGGCTTGCTGACCCGCGAGGCCGGGCCCGGGCTGCGCGTGGTGGGGCTGGGCGCGGACGAGATCGAACAGATCTTCGCGATGCGCCTGCTGCTTGAATCCTACGCCGCCCGGCGCGCCGCGGGCTTTGCCAGCGCCGAGGAACGCGCAACGCTGGCCGATCTCGCCCTGCAGATGCAGGCCCATGTGCCGCCGCGAAACGATGCCGATTACGAGGCCATCACCGAGGCCAACCGCGCCTTTCACCAGCTGATCCTGACCGCCGCGCGGTCGCCCCGGCTCGAGGCG
Organism: Rhodovulum sp. BSW8; assembly: GCF_003314725.1. Classification (NCBI taxonomy): domain Bacteria; kingdom Pseudomonadati; phylum Pseudomonadota; class Alphaproteobacteria; order Rhodobacterales; family Paracoccaceae; genus Rhodovulum; species Rhodovulum sp. BSW8. The sequence continues at coordinate 180,579 of NZ_QNVX01000036.1, read as the reverse complement.
ATGCTGTCGCTGGTGGTCAATCTCGGGCTCGTCTCGCTGACCTTCAAAAGCTACGACGAGGCCGCGATCCGCCGGTCGGCGGCGCATCACCGGGAAATCGCCGACGCGATCCTCGCGGGCGATCCCGACTGGGCGGGCGCCGCGATGCAGACCCATCTGCATGCGGCCACGGCCGCCGCGCGCCGGAATTTCGGGTCCTGAGCCTTCGGGACCGCCGCAGGGCCGCGTGTGACATCACGTCCGGCCCGCGGCCCGCGGGCGGCTTGCCCCAGATCAAGGACCGCGCCGTCGTCCGCGCCGAGGATTGCCATACCAAAACTGCTGCGGCAATCCGCGCTTTGTACGAAAATTGCCCAAAGACTAGAAGCTGGGCAATTTTGTGCAATTCCGCGCGCGACACAGGACGACGCCAATGACACATGCCCTCCGGCAGGGTGCCACCGAGCCGCTTGGCGCGGGACAGTCCCGCCCGATGACCGGCAACGAAGCCATCGCCCGCGGCGTCTGGGAGGCCGGCGCCAGGGTCGCCGCCGCCTATCCCGGCACGCCCTCGACCGAGATCCTGGAAAGCCTCGCGGCCTATCCCGCCGCCGACATCCACGCGCAATGGTCGACCAACGAGAAGACCGCGATGGATGTGGCCATCGGCGCCTCCTTCGCGGGGACACGCGCCTTCACCGCGATGAAGCATGTCGGCATGAATGTCGCGGCCGATGCGCTGATGTCGTTTTCCTATATCGGGGTCAATGGCGGGCTGGTCGTCGCGGTCTGCGACGATCCGGGTATCCATTCCTCGCAGAACGAACAGGACAGCCGGATCTATGCCCGCTTCGCCCATGTGCCGGTGCTGGAGCCCTCGGACGGGCAGGAGGCGCTCGAATTTACCCGAACGGCCTTCGATCTGTCCGAGGAATACGACTGTCCGGTCTTCGTGCGCTCGACCACGCGGCTGTCGCATACCCGAAGCGCGGTGACCCTGGGCGCCCGCCAGACGCCCGCCGCGCGGGTCTTCGAGGACAATCCCCGCAAGAACGTGATGATCCCGGCCCATGCCCGGATGCGCCACGGCCATGTGCTGGCGCGCGAGGCGCGGCTGCGCGAGGCGCTGTCGGACAGCCCCCTGAACCGGGTCGAGCCGGGCGATGCACGGGTCGGCATCATCACCTCGGGCATCCCCTATACCTATGTGAAGGAATGCCTGCCCGACGTCTCGGTGCTGAAGCTCGGCGTCACCTGGCCGCTGCCCGACCGGCTGATCCGCGAGTTCTGCGCGGGCGTCGAGCGGGTGATCGTGGTCGAGGAACTGGAACCCCTGATCGAGGACGCGCTGAAGGCGATGGGAATTGCCTGCGAGGGCAAGGCCTTCTTCCCGCGCGAGGGCGAATTCTCGCCCGAGATCGTCCATGACGGGCTGGCGAAGGCCGGGCTGATGCCCGCGCGGGTCCATGCGGCGCCTTTCGAATTCGCGCCGATGGTGCGCCCGCCGGTCCTGTGCGCGGGCTGCCCGCATGTGGCCTGCTTCATGGCGCTGGGCGCGATCGACGCGCGGGTCGCGGGCGATATCGGCTGCTATACGCTGGCCGTGGTCGAGCCGCTGAAGTCGATGGATACCTGCGTCTCGATGGGATCGAGCATCGCCAATGCGGTCGGCATGGCCAAGGCCGGGACCGAGACCCGGCCGATCGTCGCCACCATCGGCGATTCTACCTTCCTGCATTCGGGCATCCCGCCCCTGATCGACGCCATCTACAACGACGCCGACATCACCGTCTTCATCCTCGACAACCACATCACCGCGATGACCGGCGGGCAGGATCATCCCGGCACCGGCCGCACCCTGAGGGGCGATCCCGCGCCGCGCGTCGACTTCTTCGCGCTGGTCAAGGCGCTGGGCGTGCGCTGGGTGCAGAAGGTCGACAGCTACGACACCGCCTCGATGCAGCGCCAGTTGCGCGAGGCGGTCGCGCACAAGGGCGTGTCGGTCGTGATTTCCGACCGGCCCTGTGTGCTGGACCCGGTGCGGATCAAGGGTCCGGCGATGGCGGTCGATCAGGACAGCTGCATCGCCTGCCAGGCCTGCATGAACCTCGGCTGCCCGGCCATCACCTGGGCCGAGGGCTGGCATGAGGGCCGCCACAAGGTGCAGATCGACCCCGAGGCCTGCATCGGCTGTAGCCTCTGCGCGCAGCTTTGTGCCTCGCATTCGATCAAGCCCGCCGACATTGCCGAACAGGTCTGAGCCATGGACAAGCGCAACCGGACGACAAACGTTCTGATCGTCGGCGTCGGCGGACAGGGCGTCATCATGGTCTCGAAGGTGCTGGCCCAGCTCTGTCAGGAGGCCGGCCATGACGTGAAGCAAAGCGAGGTCCATGGCATGGCCAAGCGCGGCGGCGGCGTCTTCAGCCATGTCCGCTTCGGGCCGAAGGTCTGGTCGCCGACCATCCCCGAGGGCGAGGTCGACATCCTCGTCGCGCTGGAATGGGCCGAGGGCCTGCGCTGGATCCGGCACCTCAAGCCCGAGACCGGCACCTTCATCGCCGATTGCCAGAAGATCGTGCCGCCCTTCGCCTGCCGCAGCCGCAAGCGCGGGGCCGAACCCGCCTATGCGCCCCAGACCCCCGAGGAAATCATCGATCAGGTCCATGCGGGCTATGTGATGGACGCGACCGGGCTTGCGGCCAATCTGGGCAATGCACGCGCCGCCAATACCGTGCTGCTGGGGGCGCTGTCGACCGCGCTCGACTTCCCCGAAGCGGCCTGGGCGCAGGTCATCGCCGCCACCGTCCCGCCGAAATCGGTCGAGATCAACGCCCGGGCCTTCACCGAGGGCCGGGCCTGGGCGCTGGGCGGGACCAAGCGGATCGACGTCACCGCCAGCGGGCTGCAGAAATCCCGCGCCGAGGTCCATCACCCGCAGGTCGAGACCGTGGTCGAGATCACCGCCGACTGGTGCAAGGGCTGCGACATCTGCGTGAAAAGCTGCCCCGAACGCTGCCTGCGGCTGAACGACCAGCTCAAGGCCGAACTGGCGCTGCCCGAGCTGTGCACCGGCTGCCAGCTCTGTTCCTGGCTGTGCCCCGACATGGCGATTTCCGTCACCAACACGCCCGTTCAGGAGCCCGCCCTATGACCGCCCCGTCCCTCGCCGCTGCGCCGACAGCCCTGACCGGCCGTCGCAATCTGGAAGGCAACGAGGCCTGCGCGCTGGGCGCGATCCGGGCCGGATGCCGGTTCTTCGCGGGCTATCCGATCACGCCGTCCTCGGAAGTGGCCGAGACCATGGCCCGCGAGCTGCCGAAAGTGGGCGGTACCTTCATCCAGATGGAAGATGAAATCGCCTCGATGGGCGCGGTGATCGGCGCCTCGATGGGGGGCGTGACGGCGATGACCGCGACCTCCGGCCCCGGCTTTTCGCTGAAGCAGGAAAACCTCGGCTATGCCTGCGGCGCCGAGATCCCCTGCGTGATCGTCAATGTGATGCGGGGCGGGCCCTCGACCGGGATGCCCACGCGCCCGGCGCAGGGCGACATCCTGCAGGCGCGCTGGGGCACCCATGGCGATCACGCGGTGATCGTGCTGGCCCCGGCCTCGGTCGGCGAGGCCTATTCCGAGACGATCCGCGCGGTCGAGCTGTCGGAAACCCTGCGGGTGCCGGTCGTGGTGCTGCTGGACGAGGTGATCGGCCACCTGACCGAAACCGTCGATCTGGGCGCCGTGGCCGAGGCGCCCGGGATCGCCCGCCCCTTCGCCACCGGCCCGCGCGAGGGCTTCCTGCCCTATGCCGAGACCGCCGATCTGGTGCCGCCGATGCCGCGCCCGGGCGACGGCTATCGCAGCCATTGCACCGGCCTGACCCATGGCCCCGACGGCTTTCCGACCCAGAATCCCGCCGTCGCTGCCGCCGCGCTGACCCGGACCACCGACAAGCTGGTCCTGCACCGCGCCCGGATCGAAAGCTGGCGCGAGCAGGCCACCGAGGATGCCGATCTGCTGATCGTCGCCATCGGCATTTCCGCCCGCGCCGCGCGGCAGGCGGTGAAGGATCTGCGCGCCGAGGGACTGAAGGTGGGGCTGTTCCGGCCGGTCACGCTCTGGCCCTTCCCCGAGACGCCGCTGCGCGAGGCGGTCGCGGCGGCGGGCACACGCAAGGTTCTGGTCCCCGAGATGAACCAGGGCCAATTGGTGCTGGAGGTCGAGCGGGTGCTGGCGGGCCGGGCCGAGGTCACGGGGCTGTCCCGCATCGACGGCGAAACCCTGACCCCGGACGAGATCGCCGGGGCGGCGCGGGAGGCGCTGAAATGAAGGACACCAAGACCGAAACCGCCGCGAGCTTCGATGTCAACGACTACCTGCGGCAGGACCGGATGCCGCATTTCCTCTGCCCCGGCTGCGGCCATGGCATCGCGCTGCGGGCGCTGCTTTGGGCGGTGCATGAGCAGGGCATTCCGAAGGACCGGCTGGCAGTCGTCTCGGGCATCGGCTGTTCGGGCCGGCTGTCGGCCTATATCGACGCCAATACCTTCCACACCACCCATGGCCGGCCGCTGACCTTCGCCACCGGGCTCAAGCTGGCCCGACCCGACCTGCATGTCATCGTCATCACCGGCGACGGCGATTGTCTGGCCATCGGCGGCAACCATCTGATCCATGCCTGCCGCCGCAATCTCGACATCACCTGCGTGATGCTGAACAACGAGATCTACGGCATGACCGGCGGTCAGGTCTCGCCGATGACGGCCGAGGGCCGCTTCACCACCACGACGCCCGAGGGCAATACAGAACCCAATTTCGACGCCTGCGCGCTGGCCGCCGCGGCCGGGGCCAGCTTTGTCGGGCGCGAGGTGACGGCGCAGGTTCTGGCCTTGAAGACGCTGCTGGGACAGGCCATCGCGCATGAGGGGTTCTCCTTTGTCGAGGTGCTGTCGGACTGCACCGAGATCTATGGCCGCAAGAACGATCTTGGCGCCTCGCCCGAGATGATGCTGGCCAAGAAAAGCGCGATGCGGCCCTATGCCTATCGCAACACGGTCGATGTGCCGTTCCGGCCGAACGCGCTGCGGACCGGCGTGCTGACCCGGACCGACCGGCCCGAATACGGCGCCGCCTGGCGCGCCATGGCCGCCCGTATCCGCGAGGAGGAGTAAGCGATGGAGATCCGTTTCAGCGGCAGCGGCGGTCAGGGGCTTTTGCTGTCGGCGCGCATTCTGGCCGCGGCCCTGACCGAGGCCGGGCTGACCGTCGCGCAGTCGAACGCCTACGAGCCGGTCTCGCGCGGGGGGCTGTCGCGGTCCGATCTGGTGATCGGCGAGGCCGAGGCCGATTACCCGCTGGCCCGGCGGCTCGATGTCCTGCTGATCCTCGACGAGGCGGCGGCCACGGTCTCGACCGGGCTTCTGACCCCGGCGTCGCTGGTCCTGTGCGATGCCGAGCGGGTGACGACGCCCCCTCAGGGTCCGTTCCGCACGCTGTGCCTGCCCTTCACCGAGACCGCGCGCACCCTCGGCACCCCTCGCGTGACGAATATCGTGGCGCTCGGCGCGCTGACCGCGCAGACGTCCATCTGCCCGCCCGAGGCCCTGCTGGCCGTGATCGTCGCCCAGACCCCCGCCCGGTTCGAGCGGCTGAACCGCGAGGCCTTCGCGGCGGGGCTGGCGATGGGTGAAACCGAACCGGCCTGAGGCCGCTCAGCCCCGGCCGGTCCAGTGCATCGGCCCGCCCTTGCTGCGCGGGAAGCCATAGCCGTGGATCTCGACCAGATCGATCTCGGCCGCGCTGTCTGCAATCCCTTCCGCAAGGATCGTCGCACCCTCGTCGGCCATGGCGCCGACCAGCCTCTCGGCAATCGCGTCGGGCGCAGGCACCTCGCCCCCGGCGATCCGGTCCGTCAGAAGCCGCGCGACCGCGTCCGAGGCGACCGGCATGCGGCCGCCCTCGGGATAGTCGTACCAGCCGCCTCCGGTCTTCTGGCCCTTGCGCCCGGCGCGGACGAGGATGTCGGCCAGCGTTTCGGGCACATCCCGGCCTTCGGCGCGGGCCGCCTCGCGCTGCAGGAAGGCGATGTCGAGCCCGCCCAGATCCTGCGCCTCGAACGGCCCCATCCGGAAGCCGAAGCCGCGCATCGCGGCATCGACCGCCGCCACCGGCACGCCCTCGGCCAGCAGGTCCTCGGCCGCGGCGCGATGGCGTTTCAGGATGCGGTTGCCGATGAAGCCCTCGCAGATCCCGGCCCTGACCGGCATCTTGCCAAGCCGCCGCGCCAGATCGAAGGCCGTGGCCAGCACCTCGGGCGCGGTGCCGGGCAGCGGCACGATTTCCAGAAGCTTCATCACATGGGCCGGACTGAAGAAATGCAGCCCGATCAGACGCTCGGGCGCGGGCACCCCCTCGGCGAGACGGCGCGGGTCGAGATAGGAGGTGTTGGTGGCCAGGATCGCATCCGGACGGCAGACCCGGGCCAGGTCGTCAAAGACCGCCCGCTTGACCGCCAGATCCTCGAAAACCGCCTCGATGGCCAGATCGACATCGCCAAGCGCCGTAGGGTCATCGGTGCAGATCAGCCCGTCCGACAGCGCCTTGGCCTCGTCCCCGGTCAGCTTGCCGCGCGCGGCCGCGCCATCGAAGATGCGGGAAACGGCGGCATGGGCGCGGGCGGCGGCACCGGCGTCGCGCTCGATCAGCGTCACCGGCATCCCCGCCATGCGGAAGGCCGCGGCGATGCCCGCCCCCATGGTCCCGCCACCGACCACCCCGACCGAGCCGATATTGCGCGGCGCGACACCCTTCAGCGCGGCGGGACGCAGGGCGGCCCGTTCGGCAAAGAAGACATGGCGCAGCGCCGCCGCCTCGGGGCTGTCGCGCAACGCAAGGAAAGTGGCGCGCTCGAAAGCCATGGCCTCGTCGAAGGACGCCTCGGTCGCCTTCCGGACCGCCTCGAGCGCCCGGAGCGGCGCCGCCTCGCCCGCCTTTTCCAGCCGCGTGCGGCGCTCGGACCAATAGCTGTCGGGCCGGGTCTCGACCGGCCGGGCCGAGACCGGCTCGGGCAGCGGCCCCCCGATCATCGAGGCGGCATAGGACACCGCCGCGCCGCGCAGATCGCCCGTCACCATCGCATCGACCAGCCCCAGCCGCAGCGCCTCGGGCGCGGGCACGGGCTTGCCAGAGGTGACCATCTCGACCGCCGCCTCGATGCCCGCGAGGCGGGGCGTGCGCACCGTGCCCGAGGCGCCCGGAATGATGCCCAGACCGACCTCGGGGAACCCCACGCGGGCCTCGGCGTCGATCAGCCGGAACCGGCAGCCCAGCGCGATTTCCAGCCCGCCCCCCAGCGCCGCGCCATGAATGGCGGCGGTCCAGGGCTTGGCGGCAGCCTCGATCCGGGCCACCAGATCGGGCAGGTGCGGTTCGACTGGCGGCAGGCCGAATTCCTTCACATCGGCCCCGGCGATGAAGCTGCGCCCGGCGCAGACCAGCACCACGGCGCGGATCCCGGGGTCGGCATCGAGCGTCTCGACCGCCTGCCAGAGCGCGCAGCGGACCTCGGCCGAGATCGCATTCACGGGCGGGTTGTCGAGGATCGCTACGGCAATTTCGCCCTCGCGGTCGATGGTCAGTACGGACATGTCGGATCAGATCCCCAGATAGGCTTCGCGGATGCGCGGATCGGCGATCAGCGCCTCGGCCGGCCCCTCCATCGCGATCCGCCCGGTTTCCATCACATAGCCCCGGTCGGCGACCTTCAACGCCCCGAAGGCATTCTGTTCGACCAGCAGCACGGTCACCCCCAGCGCCTTGAGCCCGGTGACCACGTCGAAGATCTGCCGCACCAGCAGCGGCGCCAGACCCATCGAGGGCTCGTCAAGCAGCAGGCAGGCGGGCCGCCCCATCAGCGCGCGGGCGATGGCCAGCATCTGCTGCTGCCCGCCCGACAGCCCGCCCGCGGCGAGGTTGCGTTTCTCGCGCAGCACCGGGAACAGGGCGAAGGCCTCGTTCATGTCACGCGCCACGCGGTCGTCGTCGTACAGGAAGGCGCCAAGCCGCAGGTTTTCCTCGACCGAGAGATTGGTGAAGATCTGCCGCCCCTCGGGCGAATGCGCCAGACCGTGGCGCAGCCGCTTGTGCGGGGGCGTGGTCACATAGGTCTCGCCGCGAAAGACGACGCGGCCGTCGGTGATCGGCTGGATGCCCGACAGACAGCGCAGAAGGGTGGTCTTGCCCGCGCCATTGGCCCCGACGACGGTGACGATCTCGCCCGAGTTGACCGTCAGGTCGATGCCGTGCAGCACCTCGATCCGGCCATAGCGCGCGCGCAGGCTCTCAACCGTCAGCATGGGCGGCCTCCGGCTCGGCGACGGGCGCGCCCAGATAGGCGGCGATCACATCGGGGTTGCGGCTGACCGTGGCCGGGTCGCCCTCGGCGATCTTCTCGCCATGGTCGAGCACCACGATATGGGTCGAGATCCGCATCACCAGCTTCATGTCATGTTCGACCAGCAGGATGGCGATGCCCGATTGCGCCATCCCGGCGATCAGCCGGTCGATTTCCTCGGTCTCGACCGCGTTGCAGCCCGCGGCCGGTTCGTCCAGCAGCAAAAGCCGCGGCGCGGTGGCCAGCGCGCGGGCGATTTCCAGCCGCTTGAGCGCGCCATAGGACAGCTCGCCCGCCTCGCGGTCGGCCGCGCGGTCGAGCCCGACCCGGGCCAGCAGATCGCGCGCGCCCGCAAGCGCCCCGGCCGACCGGCGGCGCGCGCCCGGCAGCGCCAGCAGGTCGGCCATCAAGGCCCCGCGTTCGCGCAGATGAAACCCGGTCGCGGCGTTTTCCAGCACGCTCATCGCCGGAAAGATCTGCAGGTTCTGGAAGGTGCGCGACAGACCACGGCGCGCCAGAAGATGCGGCGCCATGCCGGTCACGTCCTCGCCGTCAAGCCGCACCCTTCCCGCGCCGGGCAGGTAGACGCCCGAGATCATGTTGAAAAGCGTGGTCTTGCCCGCCCCGTTCGGCCCGATGATCGACACGATCTCGCCCGGCGCGACAGTGAGGCCCACATCATGGACGGCGCGCACGCCGCCAAAGGCGATGCCCAGACCCTCGACAGACAGAAGGCTCATTCGCCCCTCCCCCTCAGCTTGCGTGCCAGCGACGGGATCAGCCCCTCGGGCAGGAAGATCATGACGAGGATCATCACCGCGCCCAGCACCATCTGTTCGTAGTCGGCAAAGACCGTCAGCACCTGCGGCAGCAGCGTCAGGATCACCGCGCCGAAGATCGCGCCGATGACCGAGCCGACGCCGCCCAGCACCGCCATTGTGACCATCTCGATCGAATGCATGAAGCCCGCCACATCGGGCGTGATGAACCGGTTCTGCATCGCCAGCAGCGAGCCCGCGACCGAGGCATAGACCGCCGAAATGGTGAAGGCCTGCAGTTTCAGCCGGGCGACGTCGATGCCGACGGTCCGCGCCGCCACCTCGGACCCGTGCAGCGCCCGCAGCGCCCGGCCGGTCGGGCTTGTCTGCAGGTTCAGCGCGAGCCATGCGCCGATCAGCAGGCACAGCCCGCAGCACCAGTACCAGAACTCGCCGCCGGTCAGCCTGAGCCCCAGATCCTTCAGCAGATCGCGCAGCCCCGGATCGGGCACCATCATGCCATCGGGCCCGCCGGTCAGCGCACGTTCGTTGCTCAGCACCATAGCGACGAGGATGCCGAAGCCGAGGCTCGCGACGGCGAGATAATAGCCCCTGAGCCTCAGGATCGGGCGGCCGACGAGCCAGGCCACCGCGGCCGAGACGAGGGCGCCGAGGACCACCGCCAGCAGCGGATGCAGCCCCAGATGCCCCGGCGCCAGCGCCGAGGCATAGGCTCCGATCCCGGCGAACCCGGCATGGCCGAGGCTGATCTGCCCGGCATAGCCCGTCAGGATCACGATGCCGATCACCGCCAGCCCGTTGACGAAGATCAGCGCACCGACCCGGAAGTAATAGCCCGAAGGAAAGAACAGCGGCAAAAGCGCGATCAGCAGGAAGAGGATCAGAAGCTGGGTCCATTTCGCGGAAGGGCGCATGCCGGTCACACCCTCTCGGTCCCGGCGCGGCCGAACAGGCCCTGCGGCATGGCGAACAGCACCCCGAGGATGACGATGAAGGCCACCGCCTCCTTGTAGTGCGAACTGACATAGCCCGCCGTCAGCGCCTCGAAGAGCCCCAGCAGGATCCCGCCCGCCAGCGCCCCCTTGGGATTGCCCATGCCGCCCAGCATGGCGGCCGCGAACCCCTTCAGCGCAAGGCCCACACCCACATCGTAGCTGACCAGCGTGATCGGGGTGACGAGAACGCCCGCCAGCGCCCCGATCGCGGCCGACAGCCCGAAGGCCAACGTCATCACCCAACCGGTATTGATGCCGACAAGCTGCGCCGCCGTCCGGTTGTTCGAGGTCGCCAGCACCGCCTTGCCGGTCAGCGTGCGGGTGAAGAAGGCCCAGAGCCCGACGAAGACCGCCAGCGCCCCGCCGATCACCCAGAGGCTTTGCGGCAGGATCGTCGCCCCCATCACCCGGATCGGATCGTCGCCCGAAAAGGCCGGCAGCCCGTGCAACTGCTTGTCGAAGATCAGCTGGGCCGCGCCCCGGATCAGGATCGAGGCGCCGATGGTGATGATGATGACCGACACGACCGGCGCGCCGCGCGCGGGCTCGATGGCGAGCCGATTGAGCGCGACCCCCAGCGCGGCTGTCGCAAGGATCGCCCCAAGCGCCGCCAGCGGCAGCGGCAGCCCCGCGAGATGCGCGAAGACCGTGATCATGCCCCCCAGCATGACGAATTCGCCCTGGGCGAAATTCACCACGTCGGAGGCGTTGTAGATGATGGTGAAGCCGAGGGCGACCAGCGCATAGACCGCGCCGACCGTCACCCCGGAAAAGACAAACTGCATCAGCGCGTCCATGGACGTCTCCGTGCCTCGGGCGTTCGGGGAAGGGGGCGGCGCGGACCCGGCGCCGCCCGGAGGGGCCTCTGTCGACAGGATGTCAGTCGACGGGCACCCAGCCGCCGTCCCGGATCTCGAGCAGGCGGAAGGCCGACAAATCGAGCCCCAGATGGTCGTCGGCGCTGAAGCTGTAGGTGCCGGTGGTGCCGACCAGCCCCGAGGTCGCCTCGAGCGCGTCGCGGATCGCGACCGGATCGTCGCCGCCCGCCCGCGAGATGGCATCGACCAGAAGCGCGAAGGCGTCATGGGCATAGCCGCCGAAGGTCGAGACATCCATGCCGTAGGCGGCCTCGAACTCGGCCTTGTAGGCCTGCACCACGGCGCGCTGCGGATCGTCCTCGGCCAGCTGGCCCGCGATCAGCAGCGCGGTGCCCGGCAGCCGCAGCCCCTCGGCCGCATCTGCGCCCGCCAGCTCGATGAAGGCGTCCGAGGCCACCCCGTGCGACTGGTAGAAGGGCAGGTCGATGCCAAGCTGGTGGTAGTTGCGGGTGACGATGGCCGGGCCCTGGCCGAAGCCCGGGTTCAGCACCGCCTGCACGCCCCCGGTGCCGCGGATCTTGGTCAGCTGGGGCGTCACGTCGGCATCCTTGGGGCCATAGGTCTCGTCGGCGACGATCTCGATGCCGAACTGGCCCACCACGTCCTTGCACTGGGCCTGCATCGAGGCCCCGAACCCGTCCGTGCCCGAGATCATGCCGATCTTTTCGATGCCCCGCGCCGCCATGTCGGTGAAGATCTTCTCGCAGGCCATGCGGTCGGTATGGGGCGTCTTGAAGACGAAGGGCCGCACCGGATCGACGATGCTGACAGCACCCGCCAGCGACACGAAGGGGATCTCGTTGTCTTCGGCCACCGACAGGATCGACATGGTGGTGCCGGTGGTCGAGCCGCCGATGATCGCCACCACCTCGTCATCCTCGACCAGCCGGGTGGCGAAGGTCAGCGCCTTGTTCGGATCGCCGCCATCGTCATACAGCACCAGCTCGACCGGCTCGCCGTCGATGCCGCCCGCGGCATTCAGCGCCTCGACCATCATTTCCAGCGTCTTGGCCTCGGGATCGCCGAGAAACGAGGCGGGGCCGGTGGCCGACAGGCTTGCGCCCAGCCGGATCTCGGCAAGGCCTGGCCCGGCCGCGCCAAGCGCGGCGATCAGCGCCAGGGCTGTCGTCGTGAGGGTCTTCAAGGTTCTGTCCTCCCAGATCAGATCTTTTTTGGTCCTGCGCTCCCGGCAGGGCGAAACCGCGTCGCGCCAAGGGCCGATGCGCGCGCGGGCCACACCATGGCCAACGCGTTCCTCCCCACACGGCCGTGCCGATCTGCCCCGATCCTCCTGACGGATATTATTGACCGACCGGACGGTTTATGCAAGAAGATTTTGAGGAAGACGGGAGGAGAGAGATGGCAGACTCGCACAGCGTTCTGGCGACGCTGGACCGGGGGGTGCTTCGGCTGGTGCTGAACCGGCCACAGAAGCTTAACGCCTTCAACGAGGACATGCATAGGGCGCTCCGGTCGCAGCTGGACCGCGCGCATGAGGAGGCCACGGTCCGGGCCGTGCTGCTGACCGGGGCCGGGCGCGGCTTTTCGGCGGGGCAGGATCTGGGCGACCGCGATCCGCGCCGGGGCGGGCCGCCGCCCGATCTGGGCCATACGCTCGAGACCTTCTACAACCCCATGCTCCGCCGTCTGCGCAGCCTTGAAAAACCGGTGATCTGCGCGGTGAACGGGGTCGCGGCCGGGGCCGGGGCGAATATCGCGCTGGCCTGCGACATCGTGCTGGCCGCGCGCTCGGCGACATTCATCCAGGCCTTTTCGAAAATCGGACTGGTGCCCGACGCCGGAGGCAGCTGGTCGCTGACCCGAATTCTGGGCGAGCCCCGCGCCAAGGCGCTGGCGATGACCGCCGAGCCCCTGCCAGCCGAGACCGCCGCCGAATGGGGGCTGATCTGGAAGGCGGTCGAGGACGAGGCGCTGATGGACGAGGCGACCGCGCTGGCCGAACGGCTGGCGGCCGGTCCGACGCTGGGGCTTGGGCTGACCAAGCGGCTGATCCAGACCGCCTCGGGCGGCAGCTTCGATGCCCAGCTCGATCTGGAACGCGACGCCCAGCGCCGCGCCGGGCAAAGCGCCGATTATGCCGAGGGCGTCACCGCCTTTCTGGAAAAACGCGCGCCTGTCTTCCGGGGGCAGTAGGATGGAGGCCCCCGATATGAAACCTGAAAAGACCCCGCAGGACCTGGCCGAGGCCTGCGCTGCCGCGATGTGGAACGACGACAGCGCGGCGCGGCGGCTCGACATGCGGCTTGAGCACATCGCGCCCGGGCAGGCGACGCTGTCGATGACCCTGACCGAGGCGATGACCAACGGTCATGGCATCGCCCATGGCGGCTATATCTTCACGCTGGCCGACACCGCCTTCGCCTATGCCTGCAACAGCTATGACGCGGTGACCGTGGCGCAGCACTGCGCGGTCACCTATCTGGCGCCCGGCCATGTCGGCGATCGGCTGACCGCCGCCGCGCGCGAGCTGTCGCGCAGCGGGCGGTCGGGCCTCTACGATGTGCGCGTCACCAATCAGGACGGAACCGCCATCGCCGAATTCCGCGGAAACTCGCGCACGATCCGGGGCCATCTGCTGCCCCGGACCGATGCCTAGACCTGGGCCGAAAGGGAGGACCCAATGACCGATCTGACCCCGACGAAGGACATCCTCGATCCGATCGAGACCGCCTCGCGCGACGAGATCGCGGCGCTTCAGTTCCACCGCATGAAGCGGACGCTGAAGCATGCCTATGAAAATTCCGCCTTCTACCGCAAACGCTTCGACGATCATGGCGTGCATCCCGAAGAGCTGCACTGCCTCGCCGATCTGGCCCGCTTCCCGTTCACGACAAAGACCGACCTGCGCGACAGCTATCCGTTCGGCATGTTCGCCACCCCGCGCGAGGCCCTCGTGCGCATCCATGCCTCGTCGGGCACCACCGGCAAACCCACGGTGGTGGGCTATACCCAGCACGACATCGACGTCTGGGCCGATCTGATGGCCCGCTCGATCCGCGCCTCGGGCGGGCGCAAGGGCGACATCGCCCATGTCGCCTATGGCTACGGGCTCTTCACCGGCGGGCTCGGGGCGCATTACGGCGCCGAGCGGCTGGGTTGTACCGTGGTGCCGATGTCGGGCGGCATGACCGAACGCCAGGTCACGCTGATCCAGGACTTCCGCCCCTCGATCATCATGGTCACGCCCTCCTACATGCTGTCGATCCTCGACGAGTTCCGCCGCCAGGGGATCGACCCGCGCGCCAGTTCGCTCAAGGTCGGCATCTTCGGCGCCGAGCCCTGGACCAACGCCATGCGCCGCGAGATCGAGGAGGCCTTCGACATGCATGCGGTCGACATCTACGGCCTGTCCGAGGTGATGGGGCCGGGCGTCGCCTGCGAATGCGTGGAATCGAAGGACGGGCTGCATATCTGGGAAGATCACTTCTACCCCGAGATCATCGACCCCGAGACCGGCGCCGTGCTGCCCGATGGCGAGATGGGCGAGCTGGTCTTCACCACGCTGACCAAGGAAGGCCTGCCCATGGTGCGCTACCGCACCCGCGACCTGACCCGGCTTCTGCCGGGCTCGGTGCGCTCGATGCGGCGGATGGAAAAGATCACCGGGCGCACCGACGACATGATCATCCTGCGGGGCGTCAACGTCTTCCCGACCCAGATCGAGGAGCAGATCCTGAAATGCCCCGGGCTCGCGCCCCATTTCCAGATCGAGCTGACCCGGCAGGGCCGCATGGACGCGATGACCGTGCATGTCGAATGCCATGCCAGCCACGGCGCCGCCGAGGCCCGGCACGCCTCGGCGGGCGAACTGGCCCATCACATCAAGTCGGTGATAGGGGTCAGCACCCGGATCGAGGTGCACGACCCCGAAGGCGTCGAGCGCTCGGCGGGCAAGGCCCGGCGCGTCGTCGACCGCCGGCCGAAGGATTGAACAGGACGGGCGGGGCCGGACCCCGCCCCCGAACTTGAGAAAGCAGGACCGGATGGCACGGACGCGGGCCGAGGATTTCGAACGGAAACAGCGCAACCTTCTTCTGGACGCGGCGCGCGTCTTTGCCGAACAGGGCATGGAAAAGGCCTCGATGGCCCAGATCGCGGCCGAGGCCGGGGTCTCGAAGTCCTTGCTTTATCACTATTATCCCAGCAAGGACGCGCTGATCTTCTCGATCATCGAAACCCACCTGACCGAGCTTGACGATGCGCTGGCCGAGGCCGACAGACCGGACGCAGCCCCCGAGGACCGGCTGCGCCTGCTGGTGCGCACGGTGCTGGAAAAGTACCGGGGCGCGGACGATCAGCACAAGGTGCAGCTGAACGCCGCCGCAGCGCTGTCGCCCGACCAGCGCGCATGTCTGACCGAGATCGAGCGCCGGATCGTACGCCGCTTCTCGGCGGTCTTGACCGAGATCCGGCCAGAATTGAAAGGCCCGGGCACGATGCTGATGCCGGTGACGATGTCGCTCTTCGGGATGATGAACTGGGTCTACATGTGGTTCAAGGAAGGCGGCCCGATCAGCCGCGACGACTATGCCGATCTCGCCACCAGATTGATGCTGGGCGGTCTCGGAAACCTCGACTGATCGAGCCGTCTCGTGCCGGAGACGGTCCGGGCAGGGGCCGCGGATACGCAAGCGGCGGACAGTCGCTCAGTTCGAGCGAGAGATGATGCTTGAACGGCAACGGGAGGGGATCGCCAAGGCGAAGGCTGACGGGAAGTACAAGGGTCGGAAACCCAGCGCCCGGATGAAGAAGGCGGATGCCCTGGCATTGCTGGGGCAGGGGGTCGGCAAACGGCGGATCGCACGGAACCTCGGTATCTCGGAAAGGTCGGCCTACCGGATCACTTGCCAGTAGGTCGTGAAGGCTGACTTAAATGGGGGGCTGAGGGGCGGGGAGATCCTTCTAGAAAGGGGCGTGTGTGGTAGACGTGTGCGGTTTAAAATCTCTCCGCCAAAAATTCACGTTTTAAATCAACACGATACGGATCTTTCGCAGAGTGGCGGAAGGGGTGGGATTCGAACCCACGGATGCTTGCACATCGGCGGTTTTCAAGACCGCTGCAATAGACCTCTCTGCCACCCTTCCGTCGTTGGTTCTCACGACTGGAGCCTTCAGCCACGGTTTCGTGGTTGTCGGCCCCCGGTTCCCAGGGAAACCGGGGGCCGCGCAAACCTCGTCAGGCTTAGCCGGAACCGCCGGGCGCGACAACAGGCTTGTGCCCCGGGCGCGACCGCGCAGGCCGGCGGGGCGGGCAAATGCGGCGCCCGTCGGGGCAAGCCTTTCCTTGCATCACCTCTGACGATATGATTCGCGCGGATCTTGCACCGGTCGGCCAGCATTTGGCCGGAGTCGGCCGGGCGCAGAGGACGACGACGCCGCACGGCAAACGTGCGCGAAACAGGGGCGATGCATGCAGGGATACCGGATCGCGCGGATGCCGATCCTGCTGGCGATGACGGGCGTCCTGGCCGGCTGTCAGGGCGGCGCGGGCGCGGGGCTTTTCGGCAGCAAGGGCGGCGCCGATGTAGCCGGGCCGCAGACTTTGCCGCGCGAGGCACGCGATGCGGGCGAGGATGTCGAGGCGCCCGAGGTGTTTCATGCCGAAGAGACCGGGCTCTGGGACGGACGTCCCTCGCTGGGCGGGATCTGGATCGCGCATCCCGACGTGACCGACCCCGAGCGCGTGATCATTCGCAATACCGCAACCGGCCAGTCGGTTGTCGGCGCGCTGTTCCGCCGCGAACGCGAGAGCCCGGGGCCGCGCTTTCAGGTGTCATCGGACGCGGCGGCGCAGATCGGGCTTCTGGCCGGGCAGCCGACCGAGCTTAGCGTCACGGCGCTGCGTCGGCCCCCCGACCCGCAGCCCGCCGCGACCGCGCAGGACGACGACGCCGAGGCCGCGCTGACGGCGCTGACCCGGCGCTTCGTGCAGGTCGCCACGGTCGACAGCGCGGACGGCGCCAAGCAGACGGCGGCGCGCCTGACCAGGGCCGGGCTTTCGGCCGAAATCCGCGCGCCGGACCCGGGCGGGCGGGCGCTCTGGCGTGTCGTCTCCGGCCCCGTTAAGACCGAGGACGACCGGGCGGCGCTGATCGAGGCGGTGCGCGGGCTGGGCTTCAAGGATGCCTATGCCGTGACCCGCTGACCTGTCCGCGCGACGCCGGACCCAATGCGAGAGGTGACCATGCGACCGACCTTCCTGTCCGCCCTTGCCGGGGCCCTGGCGCTGATGGCGCTGTCCGTCCCCGCAGAGGCCAGCTTCGAGACCCGGGCAGGCGCGGCCTATGTGGTGGACCAGACCACCGGGACCGTCTTGTTGTCGAAGAATGCCGACCAGCCGGTGCCGCCCGCCTCGATGTCCAAGCTGATGACCCTGAACATGCTGTTCGAGGCGCTGCGCGACGGGCGGGTGACGCTCGAGACCCAGTTCTCGGTCTCGGCCAGGGCGATGTCGATGGGCGGCTCGACGATGTTCCTGAATGAACGCGACCGGCCGACCGTCGAGGATCTGATTCAGGGCATCATCGTGCAGTCGGGCAACGATGCCTGCGTGGTGGTGGCCGAGGGGCTGGCGGGCACCGAAGAAGCCTTTGCCCGGCTGATGACCGAGCGCGCCCATGCGCTGGGCATGACCAATTCGACCTTCGCCAATGCCAGCGGCTGGCCGCACCCGAATCAGCGGATGAGCATGCACGATCTGGGCATCCTCGCGACGCGTCTGATCGACGAGTTCCCCGAATATTACGGCTTCTTCGGCGAGCGCGAATACGACTATGACGGCCGCGCCCCGCAGAACCGGTTCAACCGCAACCCGCTTCTGAAACTGGGGATCGGCGCCGACGGGCTGAAGACCGGCCATACCCAGGAGGCAGGCTACGGCCTTGTCGGCTCGGCCCTGCAGAACGGGCGACGGGTCACCTTCGTGATCTCGGGGCTCGAAAGCACCGAGCAGCGCGCCGAGGAGGGCGAGCGGATCATCAACTGGGCCTTCCGTCAGTTCGTGCAGCGCGGCGTGCTGCGCCGGGGCGAACGTCTGGCCGAAACCGATGTCTGGATGGGCGAGATCGAGAAGGTCGGGCTGGTCGCGAAGGACGATCTCGATGTTCTCCTGCCGGCGGTGGTGCGCGACACGGTCGAGGCCGAGGTGCATTTCCACGATCCGGTGCTGGCGCCGATCGAGGCCGGGCAGGAGCTGGGTGAACTGGTGATCCAGCGCCCCGACATGGAGCCGCTGCGGGTGCCGCTGGTGGCCGAACGCGAGGTGGCGCGTGGCGGCTTCGTGCCGCGTCTGCGGACCGCGACCGAGGTCTTCCTGCGCTGGGCCGAGAAGAAGGCCGCCGACCTCTGACATGGCCGGGCGCGCGCGGTTCATCACCTTCGAGGGCATTGACGGCTCGGGCAAGTCGACCCAGGCGCGCGCCCTGGCGGAACGGCTGCGCGCGGGCGGGCATGAGGTCGTGCTGACGCGCGAGCCGGGCGGCAGCCCCGGCGCCGAGGACATCCGGCGGCTGGTGCTGGAGGGCGACCCCGACCGCTGGTCGCCCGAGACCGAACTGCTGCTGTTCACCGCGGCGCGGCGGGACCATCTGGAGCGGACGATCGGCCCGGCGCTCGATCGCGGCGCGGTGGTGATCTGCGACCGCTTCGCCGATTCCACCCGGGTCTATCAGGGCATCACCCGGGGCGATCTGCGGGCCACGGTCGACCGGCTGCACGACCTGATGATCGGTCGCGAGCCCGACCTGACGGTCATCCTCGACATGGCGCCCGCGACCGGGCTGGCGCGCGCCAGGGGGCGCAACGGGTCCGAGGAACGGTTCGAGGATTTCGGCGAGGCGCTGCAGGCCCGAAGCCGCCAGGGCTTCCTCGATCTCGCCACCGAGTTTCCCGGCCGCTGCCGCGTGGTCGATGCCGATCGCGCGCCGGACGAGGTCGCCCGCGACATCGCGCGGCTGGCCGAGGCGGCGCTGGCATGAGCGAGGCCGAGCTTCCCGAACCCGACCGCGTCGAGGGCGCCCCGCATCCCCGCGACACCCTCTGCCTGATCGGGCAGGAGGCGGCCCAGGCCGCGTTTCTCGATGCCTTTTCCGGCGGGCGGATGCATCACGGCTGGCTTCTCAGCGGGCCGCGCGGGGTCGGCAAGGCGACGCTGGCCTGGTCGGTAGCGCGGTTTCTGCTGACCCGACCCGCGGTGGCGGGCGGCGCAGGGCTGTTCGGGGCCGAGGCCGCGCCCGACAGCCTTGCCGTGCCCGCCGATCACCCGGTCGCACGCCGGATGGCGGCGCAATCCGAGCCGGGGCTGTTCGTTCTCAGGCGCGGGCCGAACGACAAGGGCAATGCGCTGTCGGCCGAGATCCGGGTCGACGATGTGCGGCGGCTGAAATCCTTCTTCGGGCTCTCGTCGGCCGAGGGCGGACGCCGGGTGGTGATCGTCGATTCCGCCGACGAGCTGAACGTGAGCGCGGCCAATGCGCTGCTGAAGCTGCTGGAGGAACCGCCCGCGAATGCCACCCTGCTGCTGGTCAGCCATTCTCCCGCGCGGCTTCTGCCGACCATCCGCTCGCGCTGTCGCGAATTGAGGCTGGGGCCGCTCGGGTCCGCCGACATGGCCCGGGCGCTTGCGCAGGCGGGCCACGAGGCGGGCGACAGCGCGGCGCTGGCCCAGCTTTCGGGCGGATCGGTGGGCGAGGCGATCCGGCTGGCCCGGCTGGACGGTCTGGCGCTTTACGCCGATCTGGTCGGGCTTCTGGCCGGGCATCCTCGGCTGGACCGGTCGCGACTTCTGAAACTGGCCGAAAGCACCGCCGGACGGGGGGCCGAGGCGCGGTTCGATCTGGTGCTGAGGCTGATCGAACTGGTGCTGGCCCGGCTGGCCCGGACCGGGGCGACCGGCGCGCCCCCGCCCGAGGCGGCGCCGGGCGAGGCCGCGCTGATGACCCGGCTTGCGCCCGATGCCACTGCCGCCCGCGCCTGGGCCGAGGCCGCGCAGGACCTGACCGCGCGGGCGCGCCAGGGCCGGGCGGTGAACCTTGACCCGGCTTCCCTCATCCTCGATACGGTTCTCAGACTGGACGAGACCGCCGGCCGGCTGGCCGCCTGAGGCGAGATGAGCGACACCGAGACCCCCGAAATCACCGACAGCCACTGTCACCTCGACTTCCCCGACTTCGCGAACGAACTGGACCAGGTGCTGGCCCGGGCCGAGGCCGCGGGCGTGACGCGGATGGTGACGATCTGCACCCGGCTTCGTCAGGAACCGCAGGTGCGCGAGATCGCTGAGACCCATGCCTCCGTCTTCTACGCCGCCGGCACCCATCCGATGAGCGCGGCCGAAGAGCCGATGGCCACGGTCGACGAACTGCTGGCGCTGGCGAGCCATCCGAAATTCGTGGGCATCGGCGAGACCGGGCTTGATTATCACTACACTGCCGACACGGCCCGGGTGCAGCAGGACAGCCTGCGCATCCATATCGCCGCCGCGCGCGAGACCGGGCTGCCGCTGATCATCCATTCGCGGGCTGCCGATGACGACATGGCGCGGATCCTCGCCGAGGAATACCGCAACGGCGCCTTTGGCTGCGTGATGCATTGTTTCAGCTCGTCGCCCGAACTGGCACGCGCCGCGCTCGATCTGGGCTTCTACCTGTCGATGTCGGGCATCGCGACCTTCCCGAAATCCAAGGAGATCCGCGAGATCTTCGCGGCGGCCCCGCTCGACCGGGTACTGGTCGAGACCGACGCCCCCTATCTCGCGCCGCCGCCCCATCGCGGCAAGCGCAACGAACCGGCCTACACGGCCCATACCGCGCGGGTCGGGGCCGAGGTCTTCGGGCTCGACTATGCCGACTTCGCGGCGCGGACCCAGGCCAATTTCGACCGGCTCTTCGCCAAGGCCGCCAGCTGGCGGGCCGCCGCGTGAAAGCCGAACTGCGCTTCACCATCCTCGGCTGCGGGTCGTCCGGCGGCGTGCCGCGGATCGGGGGGCATTGGGGCGCCTGCGATCCGGACAATCCGAAGAACCGCCGCCAGCGCTGTTCGATGCTGGTCGAGCGCATCGCGCCGGAGGGCACGACGCGGGTGCTGATCGACACCTCGCCCGATTTGCGCACGCAGCTGTTGCAGGCCGGCGTGGGCGAGCTTGATGCCGTCGTCTACACCCATTCCCACGCCGATCATGTCCATGGCATCGACGATCTGCGCCAGATCGTCTTCAACCTGCGCAAGCGGCTGCCGGTCTGGGCCGACGGGCCGACCCAGGACGCGCTGATCGCACGCTTCGGCTATGCCTTCATCCAGCCCGAGGGCTCGCCCTATCCGCCGATCCTCGATCTGCATCCGATCGACGGGCCGGTGACCGTTCTGGGGGCGGGCGGTCCGGTCACGCTGGTGCCGTTCCGCGCCCGGCACGGGTCCATCGACGCGCTCGGTTTCCGGATCCAGGGGCTGGCCTATCTGCCGGACGTGGCCGAGCTTTACGAGGAAAGCTGGCCGATGCTCGAAGGGCTCGAGATCCTCGTGCTGGACGCGCTGCGCTATACGCCCCATCCGACCCATCTGAACGTCGAGGAGGCCCTGGCCTATATCGACCGCGCCCGGCCCCGCCGCGCGGTGCTGACCAACATGCATATCGACCTCGATTATGCCCGGCTCGACGCCGAAACCCCCGAGACCGTCACCCCCGCCTATGACGGGATGGTGCTGAGCCTCGCCGACTGATGGAAGCGCTGATCGAGGTCATCCTTCCGGTCTTTCTGGTCCTCGGTTTCGGCTATGTCGCGGTCTGGCGCGGGCTTTTCTCGGATGCGGGCGTCGATGGGCTGATGAAGTTCACCCAGAACTTCGCCATCCCCTGCCTGCTGTTCCGTGCCGTCTCGACGCTGGATCTGGGGCAGAATTTCGACTGGCGGCTGCTGGTCAGCTTCTATTCCGGCGCGCTGACCGGCTTTGCGGTGGGAACGTTCGGGGCACGGCTCCTGTTCGGCCGCACCTGGGAGGACAGCGTCGCCATCGGTTTCATCGGGCTCTTCTCGAACTCGCTGCTTCTGGGCGTGCCGATCACCGAACGGGCCTTCGGGGCCGATGCGCTGCAGGCGAACTATGCCATCATCGCGGTGCATTCGCCGATCTGCTACGGCGTCGGGCTGACCGCGATGGAGATCGTCCGCAACCGCGGCGCGGGACTCGTGCGGACCTCGGGGGCGATCCTGCGCTCGATGTTCCGCAATGCGCTGGTGATCGGCATCGCGCTGGGGCTGGTGGTCAATCTGGGCGGGCTGAGCGTGCCGGTGGTCGTGCAGGACGCGCTGGACCTGATGGTCAGGGCCGCGCTTCCGGCGGCGTTGTTCGGGCTTGGCGGCGTGCTGTCGCGCTACCGCCCCGAGGGTGATCTGCGCACGGTGCTGTTTGCCTGCGGCCTGTCGCTGGTGCTGCATCCGGCCGTGGTCTGGGGCATGGGCACGGCGCTGGGGCTGTCGACCGGGCAGTTCCGCTCGGCCGTGCTGACCGCGGCAATGGCGCCGGGGGTCAACACCTACATCTTTGCCAACATGTACGGCGCGGCCCGGCGGGTCGCCGCCTCGGCGGTGCTGATCGGCACGCTGGGCTCGATCCTGACCGTCTGGGTCTGGCTGGCGCTGCTGCCCTGACGGGCGGAGGGCCCGCGGTCGCGGGCCATCGCACCGGGTCAGCAGCGGGACGGCCAGGACCGGACCATTTCGATCACGGCCTCCAGTTCGGTCCGGTAGAGATCGCCAACGGCGCCGAGGGCGAGATGCCGGTCGAGCTGGCGTTCGAGATAGGGCAGCACCCCCTCGCCGCGGGCATCGAGCGCACGCGGATCGGCCCCGTGGGACAGCAGGCTTTCCGCCATCGCGCGGCAGGCGCCGGCCATCTGCAAGGGCAACCGGCCGGGCGAGAACCAGGGCTCGGAGCTGTCCGCGAAGGGCCGGTTGGGGTCCGCCCCAAGGCGCAGCAGCGCGTCCAGAACCTGCGGCGTGCCTTCCAGCAGCGCGCGGTGCAGCGGCGTCCAGCGATAGGTCCCGGCTTCCGCCTCGAGATCGGCGCCCGCCTCGACCAGAAGCCGGGCCAGCGTGGCGGTGGTCTCGGCCGGTTCCCATGGGCGGGGATAGACCCCGAGTTCATGCAGCGGCGTGACGCCCTTCGCGAACCCGGCATTCGGGTCGGCCCCGGCCGCGATCAGATAGCGCAGCACCGCGGGCGACCGGCGTTCCACCGCCAGAGCCCGGCCCAGCGCGGTCTCGGACCGGGCGCCATAGCGGGCATTCGGGTCGCTGCCCGCCAGCGCCTCTTCCAGCCGGGCAAGATCGCCCGTCGCGATGGCGTCGAACAGCGCCTGTCCGGGCTCGGGCAGCAATTCGAACCGCGCCTCGGGGGTGCGCATCGCGGCCAGCAACACCGCGCTCTGGCGCCGCAACGCCTCGGACAGCGCCTCGGCGCGGCAGGTATCGCCGTTGCTTTCTGCCTCGGCATGAGCGGTCCTGAGCCGCGCGTTCCGTTCCCGGAAGGCCTGGCTTCCGGCAAGCCTCGACCGTTGAACCGCGATCTCGCGGACGATTTCAGGTCGCAGCCAACCGTTGGCCACAGCCCTGGACCGCAACTCGTCCGCAATGGTCTCGAAACGGTCTATATCGGCGGTCCCGGCGGCCTCAGCGAGCCGATCGAGGTACTCTTTAAGATCCAAACCCATATCCACACACCAAAAAACAAAGGGAATTAGCCCCCAATGCTCGGGATAGTTGTGGAATGGGGCGATTTTGCTGAACAGGTGAGACAAATTTTAGGCAACTCGTCCCGAATTCAGACCTGAGCAAGCAGTCCCTTCTGTGTCGCGAGATCCTTCATTCGCTTCTGCAGCTTCTCGAAGGCCCGCACCTCGATCTGCCGGATCCGTTCGCGGCTGACATTGTAGACCGCCGACAGATCCTCCAGCGTCACCGGCTGATCCTGCAGGCGGCGCTGCATCAGGATGTCCTTCTCGCGGTCGTTCAGCACGTCCATCGCTTGGGCCAGAAGCGCGCGGCGGCTTTCCAGTTCGTCCTTCTCGGCATAGGCCTCGGCCTGGTTGGCGTCTTCGTCCTCCAGCCATTCCTGCCATTCGGTGGTGGTGTCGCCGTCGCTGCCGCCCACCATGGCGTTCAGCGAGGCGTCTCCCCCCGACAAACGGCGGTTCATGGCGATGACCTCGTCCTCGGTCACGTTCAGGTCATGGGCGATGCGCTGCACGTTCTCGGGGCGCAGGTCGCCGTCTTCCAGCGCGCCGATCCGGGCCTTGGCCTTGCGGAGGTTGAAGAACAGTTTCTTCTGCGCCGAGGTGGTCCCCAGCTTCACCAGGCTCCAGGACCGCAGGATGTATTCCTGGATCGCGGCGCGGATCCACCACATCGCATAGGTCGCCAGCCGGAAGCCCTTTTCCGGATCGAAGCGCTTGACCGCCTGCATCAGCCCGACATTGGCCTCGGAAATCACCTCGGCCTGGGGCAGTCCGTAGCCGCGGTAGCCCATGGCGATCTTGGCCGCGAGCCGCAGATGCGAGGTCACCAGCCGGTGCGCGGCATCGGTGTCGTGATGGTCCACCCAGCTTTTGGCCAGCATGTATTCTTCTTCCGGCTCAAGCAGCGGAAACTTGCGGATCTCCTGCAGGTACCGGTTCAGCCCCTGTTCCGGAGACGGGGCGGGAAGGTTGGCATAGTTGCTCATGCGGGTCCCTTTTGCTCCTGCGTCACTTGTTAGGCAGGTAATGATCGAACCGGTCGGTTCAAGCTCTGCCCGGTCCCTTCATCGCACGGACCATGTGCGGGTTTCCGTCGAATAACCGTGAATGCTGCAAACGCTCACGAAGGCGTGCTTGGTTGTGTCAACCCCCGAGCATGCGGGCAAGTTCCTGCATGTCGGCGGGCAGCGGCGCGGCAAAGCGCAGGGTCTCGCCGGTCTCGGGATGGACGAAGCCAAGCGTCGCGGCATGCAGCGCCTGACGCGGAAAGGCGGCGGCAGCGGCGGTCGCCGCGGGCCCCAGCGCCTTTTCCGAAAGCCGCCGTCGCCCGCCATAGACCGGATCGCCGATCAGGGCATGGCCGACATGGGCCATATGCACGCGGATCTGGTGGGTGCGGCCGGTTTCCAGCCAGCAGGCGACCAGGGCCGCCGCGGGCGGCGTGCCGAAGGGCGCGACCACCCGGACCCGGGTCACCGCGTGCCGCCCGTCTGCCGCCAGCACCGCCTGACGCTGCCGGTCGGTGCGGTGCCGCCCGATCCGGGTCGCGATCCGCAGCACGCCGCCGGTCTCGAAGCTGGCCCCGGCCAGCCCGTTCAGCCGCGGGTCGGCGGCATCCGGGACGCCATGGACCAGCGCCTTATACTGGCGTTCGACCGTATGCGCGGCGAACTGGGCCGCCAGCCCCGCATGGGCCTTGTCGGTCTTTGCCGCCACCAGAAGCCCGCTCGTGTCCTTGTCGATCCGGTGCACGATGCCCGGCCGCCGCTCGCCGCCGATGCCCGCGAGGCTGTCGCCGCAATGGGCCAGAAGCGCGTTCACCAGCGTCCCCGACGGGCTGCCCGGCGCGGGATGGACCACCAGCCCCGCAGGCTTGTCGATCACGATCAGGGCGTCGTCCTCGTAGACCACGCTCAGCGGGATGTCTTCGGGCGCGGTGCGGATCTCGACGGGCTCGGCCAGCTCGATCTCGATTTCCTCGCCCTCGGCCACCTTCGCCCGGGCATCGGTCAGGGCCGCGCCGTTCCGCCATACCGCGCCCGCCGCAATCAGCTTGGCCAGGCGCGAGCGGGTCAGCCCGGCCTCCTCTGGCACATCGCGGGCAAGCGCCTTATCAAGGCGGCCGGGCGGGGCCGGTCCGATCAGGACGGCAATGCGGCGAGGCGAGGAGAGCGGCGAGGACATGGACGACAAACCCGAACCGGAGGCGCTGCCCCCCGATCTGAAACTGCTGCGGATGCTGGTCACCCTGCTGATGGTGACGATGATTGCGGGCTTTCTAGTGATCGTCGCGCTCTTTGTCATCCGCATGCCGGGGCAAAGCGGCGCCCTGCCGCTGCCCGAGGCGCTGACCCTGCCCGTCGGCGCCAAGGCCGAGGCGGTGACGCGCGGCCGCGACTGGGTGGCGGTGGTCACCGAAGACGACCGCATCCTGATCTATGACGCCGCGACCGGCGCGCTGCGCCAGACCGTCGAGATCCGCCACTGAGACGGGCGCGGCGCGCCTTCGTGTCTATTGTACCCGCTTCCAGCGCCCGCCGTCGCGGCAGATGCCGATGACGCAGCCCGAGACCGACAGGAACTCGCCCTCCAGCGCCATCTTGGAATTGTAGGTCTTGTCGCGGTCGGGTGCCCAGACCTTGCCCTGGCCATAGCGGCCGTCGCCCTGGGGTTTCATGTCCCAGACGATCTGCTTGCCGACATTGTCGCTGTCGATCTGGTGTCCGGTGCCGTCATAGGCCCGGATCAGCGTACCGCACAGCGCGGCGCCGCAAGGCGCGATCCGGATATGCCCGAAATTGCCGTTATCGTCGAGCGGCGTCTGCCAGACCCCCTCGACCGGGTCGGCATGGGCGGCGGTGGCGGCCAGCGTCAGGGCCGCGATCAGAACGGTGATGCGCATCGTGCTCCTCCCAAAGCATGCGGGCAAAGTCTGGCGCGGCGGCCCCTTTCGGGCAAGGGTGACGTGAGGCGAGCCCCCTCCCCGCGCGCGCTCGGTCCCGTTGCATTCCGGGGCGGTTCCTGCGACAGAGCCCCGACTCGGACCCGGAAGGACAGCGCCATGATCCTCTACCCCGCCATCGACCTGAAGGACGGCCAATGCGTGCGGTTGCTGAGGGGCGACATGGACAAGGCGACCGTGTTCGGCGAGGACCCGGCGGCGCAGGCGCTCGCCTTCCAGAAGGCGGGCTGCGACTGGCTGCATCTGGTCGATCTGAACGGCGCCTTCGCGGGCGCGCCGGTCAATGCCGCGGCGGTCGAGGCGATCCTGGCCGCGACCGAGGTGCCGGCCCAGCTGGGCGGCGGCATCCGCGACATGGCCACCATCGAGATGTGGCTGGGCAAGGGGCTGGCCCGGGTGATCCTCGGGACGGTCGCGGTCGAGAACCCCGATCTGGTGCGCGAGGCGGCCCGCGCCTTCCCGGGCCGGATCGCGGTCGGCATCGACGCCCGCAAGGGGCGGGTCGCGACCAAGGGCTGGGCCGAGGAAACCGACGTGACGGCGACCGATCTGGCGAAATCCTTCGAGGATGCCGGGGTGTCGGCGATCATCTATACCGATATCGACCGCGACGGCGCGATGGCGGGCCCGAACGTGGCCGCGACCGAGGCGCTGGCCCGCGCGGTCTCGATCCCGGTGATCGCCTCGGGCGGCGTGTCGTCGCTGGCCGATCTGACGGCGCTGCAGGCGACCGGCGCGATCGCGGGCGCGATTTCGGGCCGCGCGCTTTACGACGGTGCCATCGACCTCGCCGAGGCGCTCGCGCTGCTGAAGAGCTGAGGCCCGGGCCGAAGCACCGGTCCTGTCTGTCCCGGGGTCAACGTCGTCCGACCGGCCGTCACGCGACACCCGGCATCGGAAGACGCCGGAGAGCGAGCGGGAAACCAAAGGCTTGCAGCGCGTCCGCACCCGTCGGGGCGCGGTTCATGGCGGGAGGAAAGCGTTCTGGTGGTTGCGGCCTTCTGGACAAGGGCCAGGGCGGTGTGAAGACCCACCCGGATGGCCTGGAGCCCCGGGAAAGTCGGCAAGGACTTGCCGGATCGCCGCATCCAGACCCTCGGTGACGTCGGGCGCCGCGATCTTCCCGCCCGGATCTGCGGTGCCCCGGCCTCTCAAGCCGACCGCAGGCCACACGGATTGCGAGTCGGTTTGATCGGGTCGAACGGGACGGATCGTTCGACCGGCCCCGGTCGAGCCGCTGTGCTCGTCACGTGCGGGGGACCCTATCGGAATCCCTCATCCCGATGTCTGCCGGGCGGCCGAGGCCTGGCCGCTCGCGGTGGCCGGCCATGGCGGCGGAACCGCGCTTGGGTAAGCCATGCCGGAAGGCGCCTCTTGCGCATCGCCTCCGGGCCGCATCGGCGAAGGCATCGGAGGCGCGACGGGAACGGGCCGCCCGAGCGGCCCCGGCGACTCTGGATTGGCGGGAAGTCGGGGCTTCGGGCAAGATCTCCTTTCCGGAACTGGACGACCCGTCGAACAAGCGGGGGCGTCGGGTCGCGATTCGGCGACCTGGCGACATCCGAGGCCTGGCATCCTCAGCCGCTGCGCTGCGACAAGCACAGAGCCTGGCCCGTGCCGGGGGAAGGACGCTGGCCGGGCCCTTGAATCCAACTCGATGAATCAACCCGGGAGGCTGCGGCCGGACCTTGGGGACGGCATACGGCGGCCTCTGCTGCCCCGCCGCATTCAGGGGCTTTCCATCGCCCCCAGTTCCTGATAAAAACAGTCAGGTAAGGTGCCGGTTCATCACGCGACCGGTGCCTTACGTGAATTCCGCATGTCAGGTCCCAGCGTTCCGCCCGGTCCCCTGCGCTTATCGCTTGGCCGAGGTGCGAATGAACGGTCCGAGAACAGACGCAGCACAAAGCCCCTGGGCGCCGCCCCGGATCGCGGGCAACCGGGCCGATCCGGTCGCAGCCGCGCCCGAGGCGCGCCGCCAATTCCAGGCCTGCGGGGGCCGGTCCGCTGGCGGCGCGCGCTCTGACTTCGGTCGGGGGAGTCCGCCAGGCCGCCCGAACCGCGCGCCGGACCGATGCGTTTCTGATGCTCACCCCTTCAAGGAGACCGCATGATGACACCGTCCCCCGACACTGCCGCCGCAATCCGTGCCGATCTTGCGGACCATCCCGGCGCCGCGCTCGAAGACGTCGCCGTCCGCACGGAGACAAGCGTCGCAGAGGTTCTGGCCTGCCTGCCCGCGGGCGAAGCGGTGCTTGCACCCGGCGCGGCCTTCGAAGAGGTCATGGCCGAGATCGCGCGCTGGGGCGAGATCACCCTGGTGATGAACACCGGCGACGTGATCCTCGAGGCGAAGGGCCCGCTCCCCGAGGGGCGCGTGGCGCAGGGGTTCTTCAACCTGCAAGGGCGTCCCATCGGCGGGCATATCCGGTCGGGCGCCTGTGCGCAGGTCGCCTTCGTGGCGCGCTCGCTTTTCGGAATGGACACACGGTCGGTGCAGTTTCTCGATGCGCGCGGCGGCGTCCTGTTCAAGGTCTATCTCGGGCGCGACGCGGCACGCGCGCTGATCCCGGCCCAGATGACCGCCTTCGACGCCCTGCGCGCGCGGCTTGCCCCTGAGGTGATGGCATGACCGGGGCGCTGGCGGGACGGCATCTTTTCGTGTTTGGCGCGGGCTATGCGGCGGGCCGGACCGCAGCGCGGGTCCGGGCGGCAGGCGCGCAGGTCTCGGTCACCACGCGCGATCCGGTGCGTGCGGCGGATCTGACCCTGGCCGGGCTGCGCGTGCATCTTTTCGATGCGGACCGGCCAGCCGCCGCCGACAGTCTGCGCGACTGGCTGAACGGGGTGACGGACATCCTGGTGTCGATACCGCCGGACGGCGCGGCCGCGCCAGAAACGGCCTGTCCCGCGCTTGCCGCGCTTGTGGCCTCGGGCGCCGAAGTGCCGGATCTGTGCTGGATCGGCTACCTGTCCTCGACCGGCGTCTATGGCGATTGCGGCGGCGCCTGGATCGACGAGACGCGCACTCCCGCGCCTGCCACCCTGGATGCGAAAGGGCGCATCGGGGCCGAACAGGGGTGGCAAGCGCTTGCCGATCGCAAGGGGGCCGCGCTCGACATCCTGCGGATCGCGGGGATCTATGGGCCTGGCCCGCGCAACGCGCTGGCACAGATGCGGTCGGGCCGGGCGCGGGCCATCGACAAGCCCGGCCAGGTGTTCAACCGGATCCATGTCGACGACATTGCCGGTGCCATCGTCGCGGCGATGAGCCACCCCAGGGGCACCCGGCTTCTGAACCTCGCCGACGACCGGCCGGCGGCCAGCGCCGACGTGCTCGACCATGCCGCCGACCTTCTGGGGCTGCCCAGACTGCCGCGACTGCCCTTCGACCAGGCCGATCTGCCTCCGATGGCCGGAGCGTTCTGGGCCGAGAACCGGCGGCTTTGCAACGACCGGCTGAAGGCTTTGCCGGGCTTTGCCCTGCTCTATCCAGGTTACCGCGAGGGGCTTGCCGCCATCCTCGCCGAAGACTCAACGAAGAAGGAGCCTGCCCATGCGATGTGACCAGAAGCGCCGCGAGGACCTCGGGGCGCGCTGCGCCGACCGCGCCCTTCCGGAGCGAGGCCGCGAGGCCGCGTTCGACCCCGCATGCGGACCGGATGGCGGCGTTTCGCCATCGGGTCCCGAGGGGCGGGGGGGCCGAGGTCGGCGGTTCGGGGCCGGAGCCCGCGCATGGGTCGCACGGGATCGGGGACCGGACGGACGCGGACCGAGAGGCGCGACTGTCCACGGGTCCAGCGCCGCGCCCGTCCATGACGCGCGCCTTCTGACCGGCGGCGCGACCACGACGGCGATCGTTCTGGACGGCGCGGCCTACATCCTGCGCATCACCCGCGCGGGCAAGCTGATCCTGACGAAATGACCGCACAGATCCGCAACCGCGGCGCCGCGCCCGTCGCCCATCTCTGCACGCTTGCCCCCGTCGAGCGCGCGGCGATCCGCTGCCTGCGCGGCTGGCGCGCCGGTCCCGCACCGCGTGCCCGTATACGCCGCAATCTCGCGCGGGTCTTCGGCCCGGCCGCCGAGATGCAGGAAGAGATCCTCGATCTGCTGATGGAAACCGCCCTGATGCAGGCGCGCCGCCCGTTGACCTTCAATGCCCTCGATCACCCCGAGGTCACGGGGGACGAGAACACCTTGGCCGAGATGATCGCAGCCGCCGTCGGGGGCGAGCGCGACGATGCGCTGGTCTTTGCCCTGGGGCTCCTGGGACCTCACGCGGCCTTCCAGGCGGTCCGTTTGGCCGAGGACCTGGGTCTTGCGCTGCTTGGCCTTGTCCGTGCCCGGCAGAGGGTTGCGCCCGCGGGCATGCTGCATTGAGACCGGGCTCTCTTCGCGCCCTGGCCGTCTGACGGGGGCACAGGTCTCGCACTTCTGACGTATCCGGCAATACGCCCTTGCCGAACGCGCATCCGCGACAGCGCGGGACTCGATCGCATGAAACGGGGGCGGTGCCCTGCACCGCCCCCTATTTCGTTCGGACCGTCTTCAAGCTGGCTGGGAGGCCTGTCTGTCTGGCGGCGCGATGCGCGGCTGGCGACAAGCGGACCTGGCTGGCAACCGGATCAGGCGTCTTCTTTTTCGAAGTGGCCGCACCAGTCGTTGATCTGCACGATCGGCCACAGCCCCCGGGCATCGGCCTCGGGCTGCGAGATCGGCGGATTGAAGCGGCACAGGCCCGCGTCCTTCTTGGTCTCGCCGGTATTGGCCATGTGGTCCTCGAAGAACGCACAGCTGCTGCAGGTATTGGTCGCCATGGGAAATCTCCTTCGGTCTCGTAGGTGCTGCGCCGCCCAGCCGCAGCGCATGCAGGGATCATAGCAAAAAGCCTGCCTCGCGTCAAGGAAAATACAATGAAAACAAATAGTTGACCATTATGGTCAGCAATGGATCGGCGACCGTTTCAGTCGGATTTCGACCTTGCGGCATGGTCAGGTCCGCCCATGCAAAGACCTCCTTGAAAACCTGGAGGATGGAGAGATCGGGAATGCATGACCAAGGCCGGGCCGAGGCCCGCACATGCCTTCTGAAACCGGACCGATTGTCGCCTTTCAGCGCCGCATAAAGACCGATAGAATTTGTAAGGATTGGGCGCGGAGCGACTCCGTCCCGGAAACGAAAGACCAAATCAGGCCCCAGCCCCCGCCAGGCCCCCTGAGTCCCGCATGCCGACCCTGCCGTGGCTTACCCGTGACATCGCGTCCGGCGCCCCGGCGGACGGGACTGGCGACAGGAAGGGGAGCGCAAGGCGTGACGCATAGATCTACCGGGGCTCCCTGCGATGGCAGAGACACCCCATCGCCATTCGAGGTCGGGACTTCCGGTGACGGAGGGGATCGCGAGCCCCGGGTCGGCAAGCAGATGGCGGGCGACGACACCGGTGCGGAGGCGCGGACGGGCCGCGTCCACGACGCGCGCCTTCTGACCGGCGGCGGCACGACCGCGGTCATCCTGCTTGACGGCATGCCCTACAGCTTGCGTATCACGCGCACCGGAAAGCTGATCCTGACGAAATGAAGGAAACTGCGCCCCGGCCGACGCGGCCGGTCCTGCGGGCCGCGCGACACCGGACACATCCTGCGGCGCCCGGACCGGCGGGCGCCCCGGTTCGGTCTGTCACGCCGGAGCGCGGACGATCGTCAAGGCGGCAAGATCCGCCATTGCGCGCAGGAAGCTGTCGGTCGGATTGCCCTCGCACAGCATCATCGCCGCGGCATGGGCCTTGCTGCGCTTGCCCCGGCGCAGCGCGATGAGCACGTCCATGAACTGACGTTCCTGCTCGGTCAGCCGCGCGGCACAACCCGGGCAATCCGGGTTGGAAAAGCGAAATCCCGATGTGCGCGCGGCGCGAAGCTCTTGCAGGGCGGCCAGCAGGCGCACCGCCATGTCCGCTGCACTGGCCGCGTGCATGCCGGGCCGGAACCGCTGTTCGGCAGCGGCAAGCGCCCGGATCCATCCCTCGGACTGGGGCTTGGCGAAGCTCTGGAAGAAATGGCGCGCCACGGTCAGCATGCCCTCCTCGAGCCGGTCGAACCCTGCGCGGACCACGGGAACGTCCTTCGCCGTGCCTTGGTGGGCGCAATGCGGGCCGCTCATGCCGACACTCCTCCGGTCCGGGACCCATCGTCCGGGTGGAGCGAGGTCGCGGGCCCATGGCTAGCGGTTCTGTCTGTCATCATCGGTTTCCTCCGGTTTCATGGTCCGGC
The DNA here is from genome assembly GCF_003314725.1 of Rhodovulum sp. BSW8. Taxonomy (NCBI): domain Bacteria; kingdom Pseudomonadati; phylum Pseudomonadota; class Alphaproteobacteria; order Rhodobacterales; family Paracoccaceae; genus Rhodovulum; species Rhodovulum sp. BSW8. Next base: position 147,577 of record NZ_QNVX01000036.1, on the reverse strand, counting down.
TTTCATGGTCTGGCCACCCACGCCGCCTCGAAAATAAAGCTGATTGAAATTGTCGGATTTGACAAGGCCCGGACCCGCCGCGTCGCCATATCGCGCCGTCCGTGCCGCGGAATGCACAAGAATACGGCGTTGACCCATTTTCCGATGCCCGTTGCGGCATCAACAGGACGGCCGTCCCATCATCCGGAATGTCGCGCCGCTCGCGGCGTCTGGCCCGGCAACGCCCCGTGTCGACAGCCCCGCCCGACCAGCATTTCGAATTGATGACTGTTTTACTATGAAATAGGGTCGCCCGGACGACTTACGGAGCGACGCGGCGGTGTTGGAACTCGATCAAGTGGCGGTCTCCTATGGCAAGGCCCCGGTCCTGGCGGATCTGTCCGTGCGGTTCGCACCGGGGCGTCTCACGGCGTTGGTGGGGCCCAATGGCAGCGGGAAATCGACCCTGCTGAAGGCGGTGATGGGATTTCTTCCGGTCCAGAGCGGCACCATCACGCTGGATGGCCGCCCGATCCGGACGCTCGCCCGCCGCGCTCTGGCGCGCCGTGTCGCCTATCTGCCGCAAGAGAACCGCTGCCCGGATTACATGACCCTCGGCGAACTGGTCGAACTGGCGGGATATGCCCGTTATTCTCTGATGGGGGGACCGTCCGACCGGGACCGGGCGCTGTTTCGCGATGCGCTGGAAACCGTCGGGCTGGCGGACATGGCCCACCGCCCGGTCAACGCGCTGTCGGGCGGCCAGAAACAGCGGGCCTGGATCGCGATGGTGCTGGCCCAGGATGCCGAAATCGTGCTGATGGACGAGCCGGTCAACCATCTGGACGTCAAATACCAGTACGCGGTGATGGATCTGGTCCGCAGCCTGACCCGCGACCATGGCCGCACCGTGATCGCGGTGCTGCACGACATGAACCTGACCTCTGCCTATGCCGACGATGTGGTGATGCTGCGCGGCGGCCGGGTCGTGGCGGCAGGCCCGGTGGCGCAGACGGTCGATGCCGACAGCGTTTCGCGCACCTTCGATCTGGAGGCCGACATCTTCGTCCGCGACGGCCGCCTGGTCTGCCTGCCGCGTCTGGCGGGCACCGGGACGCGCCTGCCCGAGGTCCGGGCGCGGACCGCATGAGCCTGCGCGTGCCCGTCCTCGCCGTGGCGGCGCTGGGCCTGGGGCTGAGCCTCATCGCCAATCTCTCGGCCGGGCCCGGCGGAATCGGGCCGGGGGCGGTCTGGGAGGCGCTGATCCGGTTCGACCCGGAAAGCTACGACCACGCGGTGGTGGCCTTCCAGCGCCTGCCGCGCGCGGTGATCGCGATCTATATGGGCGCGGTGATGGCGGTCTCGGGCACGGTGCTGCAGGCGCTGATGCGCAACCCGCTGGCCTCGCCCGCGACGCTGGGGATCAATTCCGGCGCCGCGCTGGCGGTGCTGGCCGGGGCCTATCTGCTGGATCTGGGCATCGAGACCCAGGGAATCGCGGCGCTGGCGGGCGGGACCGCAGGGTTCCTGGCGGTGCTGTGGGTGGCGCGGCTGGCCGGGCTCTCGCGCGATCCCAGAGGGCTTTCGCTGATCCTCGCGGGCGCGCTGGTCTCGATGTTCCTGACCGGGATGGCCAATGCCTTCCTGCTGGCCGACCCGGTGCGGCGGACCGATTTCCTGGGCTGGGTCACCGGCAACATCAACCATGTCTATGCCGAACGGCTTTATGATTTCTGGTGGATCGGGGCCGCATCCTTCGGACTGCTGATGGCGCTGGCGCGCCCGCTGACGCTGATTGCGCTGGGGCGGGAAAAGGCGGCCTCGGCCGGGGTCAACGTGCCCCGGGTGCGCGGACTGGCGCTGGCGGCGGTCGTGTTGGGGGCGAGTTCGGCGGTGGCGGTCTGCGGACCCGTGGCCTTCATCGGGCTGGTGGTGCCGCATATGGTGCGCCCCTTCGCGGGCGCGGGGCTGGCGCGCGCGTTACCGGCGGCGGCGCTGACCGGGGCGGCGCTGTGCCTTTGGGCGGATCTGGTCGCGCGCACGGCTTTCGCGCCCCATGTCGTTCATACCGGGCTGATCCTCGACGTGGTCGGCGGGCTGGTCTTCGCGGTCATCGTCCGGCGGGTCTACCTGGCCCCGGCGGGAGCCGCGCGATGAGACCCGCGCGCGCCGCCGACGGGCGCCCGGTGTTGCGGCTGGCCTCGGGTCTGGAGATCCGGCGCGGCAACTTGCTGGCCGGTCTGGGCCTGGTGCTGGCGGTGCTGGCGCTGGGGCTGATCTCGCTGGGGGTGGGCGCCACCCGCACCGGCCCGGCCGAGCTGATCGGCACCTTGCTGGGCACCGGCTCGGGAGACGGCGCCTTCGCCATCCTCGAGGTCCGGCTGCCGCGGATCGCGCTGGGTTTCCTGGCGGGCTGGTGCGTGGCACTGGTCGGCGCCGCGCTGCAATCGCTTGCCCGCAACCCGCTGGCCGATCCGGGACTGCTGGGGCTCAGCCAGGGGTCGATGGCGGCGATCGTGCTGATGCTGGTATTCCTGCCCGCGGCCCCCCTGGGCCTGATCCCCTTAGCCGCGATCGGCGGCGGGCTGGCGGTGGCGGGGCTTCTGATCGCGCTGGTCGGCGGCGCCCGGGCCGGGGGCATGGCGATCCTCCTGATGGGCATCGCGGTCGAGACGGTGCTGTCCTCGCTGACCGCGATCCTGATCCTCTACGCCCCGCCCGAGACCTCCTACGCGCTGTCGGACTGGCTGGCGGGATCGCTGTTCCAGGCCAGCTGGGGCGCCATTGCCGCGCTCGGGCCCTGGGTCGCGCTGAGCCTGCCCGCCATCGCGATCCTCGGCCGGCCGCTGAGGGTGCTGGATCTGGGCGACGAGATGGCGATGTCGCTCGGCGATCCGGTGCTGCGCTCGCGCCCGGCGATCCTGCTGGCGGCCGTGGTGCTGACCTCGGCCGCGGTGACCGCGGTGGGCCCCTTGTCCTTCCTCGGCGTGATGGCGCCGCATCTGGCGGGGGCGCTGACCCGGTCCACCGGCCGCGCCCGGCTGGTGCTGTCGGGGCTGATGGGCGGGCTGCTGGTGGTCGCTGCCGACACGCTCAGCCGCGGCGTGGGCGGCGGCATCGCCCTGCCCATCGGGCTGAGCCTGACCATGATCGGTGTGCCCCTCTTCATCCTCACCCTGCGCCTGCGGCTGCTGGCCGCGATGCGCACCGACTGACCCGAAAGGCCCTTGCCATGCGTACCGTGCTTGCCCTGACCCTGGCGGCCCTGCTGCCCGCCGCCGCCCTCGCCGACCGCATGGTGACCGACGATACCGGGCGCTCCGTGGCCGTCCCCGACAGCCCCGAACGGGTGGTGGTGCTGCACGAGCCGCTGCTGGGCGTGCCGATTGCCGATCTCGGTGTGGCGCCGGTGGGCAGCTATGGCCGCGACGCCGGGGGCGGGACGCTGATGTCGGTCGATTTCTACCGCGAGGTGCTGGGAAATGACGCGCCGCGCCCGCCCGGGGTCGGCGCGCTCGGCAATCTCGATCTGGAACGGCTGCGGATGCTGCACCCGGATCTGATCCTCGGCACCGAGCATGACATCGACAAGGCCGACCAGCTGTCTTCGGTGGCGCCGGTCTATCTGCAGAACGCCTCGACCGGGAAGGTCCGGGGCTTCGGGACCGAGGCCGCGCTGGCCCGCCTTCTGGGCCGCGAGGACGTCTTCGCGGCGCGCAAGGACGCCTATCTGGGCCGGGTGGAGGCGGTGCGCGCGGCGCTGCCCGACGCGCCGGGCACCTATCTGGCGCTGTTTCTGACCGACCAGATCAATGCCGTGGGCGAGATGTCGGGCGCTGTGCAGGCGATCGAGGATCTGGGCTATGAGCGGCTCGATCTCGGCACCGGGGGCGACCGGGCCGGGATGGGCTCGACCCTGCTGGTGCCGCTCAGCGCCGAGGTGGTGGGGCGGCTCGATCCCGATCTTCTGCTGGTGATGAACAGCTATCTCGGCGCGGGCCGGGACGAGGCCGGGATCCGCGCGGCGCTGGACCGCATCCTGCCGGGCTGGGACCGCTTTCTGAAGCCCGCCCGCGAGGGCCGGATCCTGTTTCTCGATTCCGCCAAGGTGACGACCCCCACCGTCGCCAGCGCCGAGCACATGCTGGATGCGGTCGAAACCTGGGCCCAAGGCCGCTGAGCCTCAGCCCCCGCCAAGCGCGGCCGGGGCACACCCCGGGAAAAAAAGGGGCGGGCCGGACTGCCCGCCCCGCCGCGAGGATCCAGACTCCCATGACCGGATCCGGCGGCAAGCCCGTGGATCGGCCCCGGGCTCAGAACCTGACCCTAAGCCCGATGCCGAATTCGCGGGGCTCCAGCATGGCGGCCGCGATCTCGCCCGCATTGGACCGGTCGGCATAAAGATAGGTCGGCGTCCTTTCGTCGAAGAGGTTGGTGACGAAGGCCTGAAGCTCGATATTCTCGCGCATCCGGTAGGTCAGCCTGGCATTGGCCACGGCATAGTCGTCGACCTTGTAGTTCGGATCGCCCGCATCGTTCGAGTAATAACCGTCGATGAAGCGGACATCGCCCCCAAGCGTCCAGCGCGGTGCGAAATCCCAGTCGGCGCCCAGCGTCACCATGTAGCCCGGCGCATAGCTGAAATCGCTGTCGGTATAAAGCGTTCCGCCCGGGCCGGAAAAATCGCCGATCTCGCTTTGCATCAGGCCAAGTCCGCCTTTCAGCCGCAGGGTGTCCGTCGCCCTGAAGTCGGCCCCCAGTTCCAGACCGTAGGACTGGGCCTCGTCGGCATTGACCACGATGGCCGCCGAACTGGCGACGCCCAGCGAGTCGTCCGGCAGCAGCCGCTGGGAATTGTCGAAATCGGAATAGAACAGGTTCGCGGTCAGCAGCAGCCGGTCGCCCAGCAGGTTCGCCCGGGCGAAAAGTTCGTAATTCCAGACGGTCTCCTTCTCGAACTCGACATAGTCGAACAGCGTCATGCTGAGATTGACGCCGCCGGGGTTGTAGCCCTTGTTCACCAGCGCACCGACGGTGACATCGGGCGTCAGCTTGTAGGCCAGCGACAGTTTCGGCAGGATCTCCTCGAAGGTCTCGTCATAGTCGAGATCGCCCAGACCCCGCATCTGAAAGACAGACCCCGGTACGCCGCTGCGGGTGATGTGGTCGCGCTGGAAGCGCAGCCCGCCGGTCACGGTCCAACGGTCTGTCAGGTCGTGACTGACCTCGCCATAGATCCCCAGCTGGGTTTTTTCGTCGTCGAAGATCGAGGTACCGCCCTGGTGCAGCACATCGTCCGAGGTGGTCCGCGCCAGAAACAGGCCAAAGACCCCGCTGGTGCCCGAGGCCGCGTCGCCGAAGGTCAGCCGGGTTTCGTTGGTGTAGCTTTCCTGGTCGATCGACGCCGACCCGTTGGCAGGCGGATTGTACAGCCGGTCGACATCGATGTTGGAATATTGCAGCTGGTTCGACAGCTCGATCCCGTTGCCGAAATCATAGCTCATGTCGCCGATCCAGGTGTTGACCTGCTGTTCCCAGGTCGGCATCGAGGTCCAGTTGTTTTCCAGATCGTCATACTCGCCCTGGGTCGCCGCCTCCCAGGTGGGGGCGGAGTTTTCGGTATGCGAGAAGGTCAGCTTGGCCTCGAGGCCCGGGATCTCGGCTGGCGCCCACAAGAGCTTGAACCGGGCGTTCTTGTATTCGATGTCCTCGTCGTTGCCGCCATTGTCATAGGCCGGGTTGACGAAGTCGATGAAGGTGTCACGCCCGTAATAATCCAGCGACAGCCGCGCCGCGACCTGATCCGACAGAGGCCCCGACACCACGGCCGAGGCGCGTTTCATGTTGTTGGTGCCATATTGCAACTGGAACGCGCCTTCGGGGGTGAAGGTCGGGTCCTTGGTGTTGACGATGACTGCACCCGCGATGCTGTTGGCGCCCTGGGACGAGGTCTGCGGACCTCGGAACACCTCGATGCTGTCCACGTCCCAGATCGAGGCCATGCCATAGACCAGTTCGTTGTAGCTGAGGTAATGGCCGTCGACATTGATCGAGGCGCGCGGCGTGGTCCCGCCGAAGAACGTGGTCGCGCCGTTCGATGGCCCCTGGGCATCCTGACCGCGGATAACCGGCGCACCGCCCGAGGCGGTGTAAAAGACGTTGGGGACGTCGGAAATCGCATCCTGCACCGAGGCCGCGTCGGTCTTGTCGTCGATATCCGCCGAGGTGAGCACGCTGACCGACGAGGCCGTTTCCTCGATGCTGCGGTCGATCTTTTCGCCGCTCAGGATGATCGGGTCCAGCTGATAGCTGCCTTCAAGGCCAGGGACCTGCTGGGCCTGGGCGGGAAAAGCCAGCGCGCAAGCCAGCGCGAGGGGGCTCGTGCGGCCCAACAGGGCCGCGAACGGGGTCGGTCTCATCTTTCGTCCTCACCAAACGACTCGCTGGCTGGCCGAAGACCGCTCGCTATCGAAAAACAATGTCACTCGATCCCGACGGCCGGACGACGCGCGGACCGGACGGGGCCGGACGCGCCTTGGTCGGTCCGGACTCGACCATACCTTACCGAAAGCGTAGGAAATGGCAACACAACGGCGTGAAGAACCGTGCACCGCGGCAATCTGCACCCGCAGGGCGGCGCGGCAGCGATCAAGTCGTGCCGCTGTCGCTTGAAACCGGCGCCGCAGCCTGTCACGATCCGGCCCATCGTCACGCCAGCACCGGGCTGAGACGGCGCCTGGATCCGCGCCGCGCCCGCCCGCCAGCCGATCCCGCCAGAATTTCTGCCAGACCCCATGCACGGTGCCTCAGGCACGCGGCACGGGAGCCCGCGCCTGCCCGACGGAGAAAGCGCCATGACTGATCCGAAGACCGGACCGAAGACCGCCCGCCCCGGGCCGAAACTGCCCGGCGCCTGGGCGATCATGGCCCCGGTGCGCGGCCAGATCCGCGCAGGAATGGCGCTGGCGGTGCTGTCCGCGCTTTTCGGCCTGGCGACGCTGGGCTTTCTGGCGCTGACCGTGCAGGCGCTGATGGCAGGTCAAGGCGCCCTGGCCTGCGGCTTCATGGCGGCGGCATTCCTTTGCACGCTGGGCGGCTATCTTGGCCGCCTCGGGGCCTTCAACCAGTCCCATTACGCGGCCTTCCGGCTGGAACGGCTGCTGCGCACGGGGCTGGCCCAGCGGCTGGCGCAGGTCTCGCTGGGCTATGTCGAAACCGAGGGCGCGGGCGGGCTGACCAAGGTGATCCATGACGACGTCAAGGCGTTGCATGTCTTCGTCGCCGACAGCACGCCGCTTTACGCCCGCGCCTATGTGACGCCCTTCGTGACCTTCGCGCTGCTGCTCTGGCTTGACTGGCGGCTGGCGCTGGCGGCGCTGGCGGTACTGGCGCTGGGGATGGGGGTGCTGACCTGGGCCCAGCGGCGCCGGGGCGAGATGGCCCGCGCCTATAACGACGCGCGCGAACGGGTCAGCGCGGCGGTGGTGGAATTCGTCCAGGCGATGCCGGTGGTGCGCACCTTCGACGCGGGCCACGGCATCTTCGGCCGCTATCAGCGCGCGCTCGACGCCTATGCGCAGGTGCTGGCCCGCTGGTATCGGGAATCGGGCTTCGCGGCGCGGTTCTCCTGGGTGGTGCTGGCGCCGATGCCGACGCTGGCGGTGGTGCTGTGGCTGGGCGGCGGGCTGGTCTGGGCAGGCGATCTGGACCCGCTGCGCTGGCTGGCGGTGCTGCTTCTGTGCACCGGGATGGCCGAGGCGGTGATGCCGATGATGATGCTGCGCCACATGAACGAGAAGGTGAAGCTGTCCATCGCCCGGATCCACGAGGTGATGGCCGCCCCGGTCCTGCCCGAGCCCGCCCCCGGGGCCGAGGCCCGCCCGCAGGACGCCAGCGTGCGCTTCGAAAACGTGACCTTCCGCTATGGCGCGGGCGAGTCCGACGCCCTGACCGACGTGACCTTCGAGGCCGCGCCCGGCACCGTCACCGCCCTGGTCGGCCCCTCGGGCGCGGGCAAAAGCACCGTCGCCCGGCTGATCCCGCGGTTCTGGGACGCGAATTCGGGCCGGGTTCTGATCGGCGGCGCCGATGTGCGCGAGATGACCGCCGACACGCTGATGGGGCAGGTGGCCTTCGTCTTCCAGGACACGTTCCTGTTTTCCGACAGCATCGCTGCCAATATCCGGCTGGGCTCGCCCGAGGCCTCGATGGAGGACGTGATCGCCGCCGCGACCGCCGCCCAGGCGCACGACTTCATCATGGACCTGCCACAGGGCTACGACACCCCCGCGGGCGAGCGCGGCAGCTTCCTGTCGGGCGGCCAGCGCCAGCGGATCACCATCGCCCGGGCGATCCTGCAGGACCGCCCCATCCTGGTGCTGGACGAGGCCACCGCCTTCGCCGACCCGGAAAACGAGGCCGCGCTGGTCGCCGCGCTGGCCAGGCTGATGCGCGGCAAGACGGTGCTGATGGTGGCCCACCGGCTGCCGACGATCCGCGATGCCGACCGGATCCTGGTCTTCGACCGGGGCCGCCTGACCGAACAGGGCCGCCATGACGATCTGGTGGCCGGGGGCGGCCTCTATGCAAGGCTCTGGAGCAATTACGAACGCGCGCAGCACTGGTCGCTGGGCCAGCGCGCCCCGCAGGAGGTCCCGGCATGAGCGCGCCGTCCACCGCCCCCCGAAAAGGCCCGACCCCCTGGCTTGCCACCTGGCAGCGGCTGATGGAGGGCGTCGGCCCCGAGGCCGCGCCCGGGCTGCGCCGCGCGATCCTGGGCCTTCTGGCCGCCGCGATCCTGCAGGGGCTGGCGCTGGCCGCGATCGTGCCGGTCTTCACCGCGCTCTTTTCCCGCCGCGACCTGACCGACGGGCTGGTCTGGCTTGCCGTCTTCACCGCGCTGACGGTGGCCAGTTCGGTCCTGCGCTGGCGCGCCCAGGGCTTCGACTATGACGGGCAGATGTCGGCCGCGACCAACCGCCTGCGCCTCAGGCTCGGCGCCCAGCTTCGCCGGATGCCCCTGGAAACCCTGCAGGAAAGCCGCACCGGCGAGCTGAACTCGATGGTGCTGAACTCGGTCGACGAGACGCTGCAGACCACGCTGACGATCCTCAACCTGATCTTCATCGCGGTGGTGACCCCCTTTGCCACCGGGATTGCGCTGTTTGCCGTCGACTGGCGCATGGCGCTGGCCTTCCTTACGGTCTTCCCGGCGATCCTGCCGCTTTACCGCTGGCGCCGCCCGGCGATGGGGCGCGGCAAGCGCATCCTTGCCCAGGCCCATCAGGAGGCCAATGCCGACGTCCTGGAATACGCCCAGGGCCTGCCGGTGCTGCGCGCCGCGCGTCAGGCCGGATCGAAGGCCGAGCGGCTGGCCAAGACCTTCGAAAAGCTCGAGGCGATCCAGGCCTACGGCCACCGCAAGGGCGAGAAACCCAACATCCTCGTCGCCTCGGTGGTCGAGTTGGGGCTGGTGCTGGTGCTGGCGCTTGGTGCCGGGCTGGTGGCCTTCGGCGCGCTGGATCTGGCGGCGCTGGCGGGGCTTCTGGTGATCGTGGCGCGGCTGTCGGAACCGCTGTCGACCTTCATCCTCTACACCGCCATGGTCGAACTGATCGAATCCGCCCTGGACCGGATCGCCGCGCTGATGCGGATCGAGCCCTTGCCCCAGGACGACCCCGCCGCAGTGCCCGACCGGTTCGATATCGAGTTCGACGCCGTCACCTTCCGCTATGCGCAGGCCCCGGACCCCGCCCTGAAGGGCATCAGCCTGCGCCTGCCCGCGCGCAGCCTGACCGCTCTGGTGGGACCCTCGGGGTCCGGCAAGACCACACTGACCAAGCTGCTGATGCGCCAGTCCGACCCGCAAGAGGGCGCGATCCGGATCGGCGGCGTCGATCTGCGCCGGATCCCGGCCGACCGGCTGGCCGGTCTGATCTCGGTGGTGTTCCAGGACGTCTATCTCTTCAATGACACGGTCGCGGCCAATATCCGCATGGCCCGCCCCGACGCCACCGAGGCCGAGCTGCGCGCCGCCGCCGAGGCCGCCCATTGCCTCGAGTTCATCGAGCGGCTGCCAAAGGGCTGGGACACGCCGCTCGGCGATATCGGCGGGCGGCTGTCGGGCGGCGAACGGCAGCGGATCTCGATCGCGCGGGCGCTGCTGAAGGATGCGCCGATCGTGATCCTCGACGAGCCCACCGCGGCGCTCGACACCGAAAGCGAGCTGTCGGTGCAGCGCGCCATCGACGCTCTGGTCCGCGACAAGACGGTGCTGGTCATCGCGCACCGGCTGTCGACGGTGGCCGGGGCGGATCGGCTTCTGGTGCTGGAGGAAGGCCGCCTGACGGCGCAGGGTCGCCATGCCGAGCTTCTGGCCTGCCCGGGCCGCTACCGCCGCATGTGGGAGGCGCAGATGCGGGCCAAGGACTGGCATCTGGTTCCCGCAGGCACGTCGGCCCATTGAGGTCCTCCAGAGGATCGGAGCCGACGCGATGAGCCGATGTCGGGGCGGACAGGGCATCGCGCGATCCTGCCGGTGAATGCCCCGAAAAGCGGCGCTCATCGGCCCGTCATCCGGCCGAGGCAGGATGGACGATCGGTCATGTGGCACGCGCGCGGGCGATCTGGCGGGCAGACCATGACATTCGTCTGCCCGCAGACGCCGGAGGCGGCCGCGCTACCAGACGGGCGGCGTTGTGATCCAGAGCACGCGCGTGCGACCGTCGGACAGATTGCGGAACTTGTGCGGCAACACGCTTTCGAAATGGAAGGAATCGCCTTCGTTCAGGTGGAAGGCGTGGCCGTCGATCCAGATCTCCAGACTTCCGACAAGAACGAGTCCGCATTCCTCGCCGACATGACGATAGGCGTCCTCGCCCGACCCGCCGCCCGGCTGAAGGACGATATCCATCACCTGCAGCGCCCCCGAATCGTGCGCGGTCAGGAAGGATTTCACCATGCCGCGATCGCCGAAATCGACGCTGCGACGACGGTCGGCGCGCACGATCATTCGGGCCTCGCGCTCGGACGGGCGGTCGTCCCAGACGAAAAGCGACAGGACCGGAATGTCGAGCACGCCGCAGATTGCCCGCAGGACCCGGATCGATGGCGAAGAGATGCCGCGCTCGATCTGGCTCATAAGGCCGACAGAGATGCCCGCACCGTCCGCGACCTGCTTCAGCGACATGTCCCGCCCCTGACGGGCGCGCCGCACGGCCTGCCCCAGCGACAGGTCCGCTTCGACGGTCCCGGCGGGATCGGTGTCGGGCAAGTTGGGGTCGGATCGAGTCATCGCTTCTTTTTCACGCAGGTGAACCCAAAACTACGCATTCGATGCTGCCTGCCGCAAGCGAAAAGACAGGGGAAGGCCCGGCATTTTCGCCCAGGTGAAGACATGCGGAAATTTCTCTTGCAAAGGGGAAAATGTTCACTAGCGTGAAATTATAACAGATCGGGACGCGACGGATATGCAGGGCACCCTGCCCGGATCTGCTGCGCATCGACGCCCGCCAACAGGAGATCCGTTCATGAAACTGAAAGTTCCGATGCTCGCCGCCGCGGCTGCGATGGTCGCAACCCTCGCGCAGGCAGCCGACAGTCTGAAAGTCGGCGTGACCACGACAGGCATTCCGTTCACCTTCGTCGACACCGCGACGCAACAGCCGACCGGGGCGATGGTCGACCTGGCCCAAGCCATCGCCGAGGAAATGAACGCCAACGCGGCATTCGAGATCACCCAGTTCTCGGCCCTGATCCCGGCCCTGACCACGGGCAAGATCGACGTGATTTCGGCCGGCATGTACGCCACCGACAAGCGCCGGGAGGTCGTCGTTTTCTCGACCCCGGTCTACAGCTATGGCGACGCGCTGTTCGTGGCCGCGGGCGACGGCACGGCCTACGAACTTGACGATCTGAAGGGCGAGGTGATCGGCGCCCAGATCGGCACGACCTTCGCCGACAAGCTGCAGGCGCTGGGGATCTTCAAGGAGGTCAAGCTTTACGACAGCCTCGTCGACATCATGCGCGACGTGAAGCTGGGCCGGATCAAGGCGGGGGTGGGCGACGAACCGATCATCGCCTACCAGGTCTCGCAGAACCCGGGTCTTGGTGTGCATCTGGTCGAGGGCTACACGCCGATGGGCAAGGGCGACGTGGCGCTGGCCGTGTCGAAGGACAATCCCGATCTGCTGAAAGCCGTCGACGCCGCCATTGCCGGGATGCAGGCCAGCGGCAAGCTGGACGAGATCTTCGCGAAATACGGCCTCTGACGGGCGCGCGGCCCGGGCGCCTGCGGTCGCGTCCGGGCCGCCCCCCCCTGAGCCTCCCCTGAGCCCCCCCCTGAGACCGCCCCCCTGAACGGAAAGACGAACGGAAAGATGAATGGCGCCACTTCTTGACCGGGTGCAGGACTACCTGCCGCTTCTGACCCAGGGCCTCTGGCTGACCGTTGCGGTCACGATCCTGGCGCTGGTGCTGGCATCGGCGCTGGGGCTGGTCTGGGCGATTCTGCGGACCTCGGGCCGACGCTATCTCTCGGGACCCGCGCGCTTCGTGGTCGAGTTCCTGCGCGGCATCCCGATTCTCGTGATGCTGTTCTACATCTACTTCGTGCTGCCAGAGCTGGGGATCGATCTGACCGCCTTTCAGGCCGGGGTGATCGGTCTGGCGCTGATCTATTCCTGCTATATCGGGGAAACCTTCCGCGGCGGGATCGAGGCGGTGGACCGGGGCCAGACCGAGGCCGCGAAGTCCATCGGCATGCGCCACGGCAAGATGATGCGCCGCGTGGTGCTGCCGCAGGCGATCCGGATCGCCCTGCCGCCCTATGGCAACAACATGGTGATGCTGCTCAAGGACAGCTCGCAGGTTTCGGTGATCTCGGTGGCCGAACTGACCATGCAGGGCAAGATGCTGGCCTCGTCCACCTTCGACAACATGACCGTCTTCACCCTGGTTGCGGCTCTTTATCTCTGCCTGACGATCCCGCTGAACATGGTGATGCGGCAGGTCGAACGCCGGATGGGAGCGGCCCGATGATCCGTTTTACCGATGTGCACAAGTCCTTCGGCTCGCTCGAGGTGTTGAAGGGGATCGATGCCGAGGTGGCCAAGGGCGAAACCGTCTGCCTGATCGGGCCGTCGGGGTCCGGGAAGTCCACGCTTTTGCGCTGCGTGAACGGGCTTGAGGATTACCAGCAGGGCGAGATTGCCATCGAAGGCGCCCGGGTCGATGCCCACGCGCCGTCGATCCACCAGATCCGGACCCAGGTGGCGATGGTGTTTCAGCGCTTCAACCTGTTTCCGCACCGCACCGCGCTGGAAAACGTGATGGAGGGGCCCCTGCATGTCCTTGGCGAACCGAAGGCCGAGGTCCGCGACCGGGCCGAGGATCACCTGAGACGCGTCGGGCTGGCCGACAAGATGAACGCCTATCCCGCCTCGCTGTCGGGCGGCCAGCAACAGCGCGTGGCCATCGCCCGCGCCCTTGCGATGCGGCCGCGGGCGATCCTGATGGATGAACCCACCTCGGCGCTCGATCCCGAAACGGTCGGCGACGTGCTGTCGGTGATGGCAGACCTTGCCCATGAACACATGACGATGCTGGTCGTGACCCATGAAATCCAGTTCGCCCGCGAGGCCGCCGACCGGGTGCTGTTTCTCGATGGCGGGTGCATCGTCGAACAGGGTCCCGCCGCAGATGTGCTGACCTCTCCGCAGCATCCGCGGACGCAGGATTTCCTGCGGCGCGTCACCCATCCGGTGTGATCCGATGACCGACAAGCCGCAATCGCTCTGGGCCGCGACGGCCCGCCCCGGCCCCGACCTGTCCGCGCTTGCCGAAAGCCGCCGGACCGACGTTCTGGTCATCGGCGGCGGGTTCACCGGGCTTTCGACCGCGCTGCATCTGGCCGAGGCGGGCGTCGCCGTGACCCTGCTGGAGGCCGAAACCCCCGGCCATGGCGGCTCGGGGCGCAATGGCGGGCAGGTCATTCCGGGCCTGAAGGACGATCCCGACGGTCTGGACGCGCTTTTCGGCCCGGCGGCCACCGCCTTCGCGGGCGGCACGGCCGATATCCTCTTCGATCTGGTCGCCCGCCACGGCATCGACTGCGACGCAAGCCGCGACGGCTGGATCCAGGCCAGCCTCAAGGACAGTCACCTGCCTGCGCTGGAACGCCGGATGGCCCAATGGCAGGTGCGCGGCGCCCCGGTCGAGTGGCTGGATGCGCAGGCCATCGCAGAGGCCACCGGAACCCGTCGGTTCCGCGGCGGCTGGCGCGACCTGCGGGCGGGTCGGGTGCACCCGCTGAACTATGTCCAGGGGCTTGCGGCCGCGGCCCGGCGGACCGGCGCCGATCTTTTCGCGCACAGCCGCGTCGTCGAGATCCGCCGCACCGACGCGGGCTGGCAGGCCCGCACGCAATCGGGCGCGACGGTCACGGCCGACCGGGTCGTTCTGGTGACCAATGCCTATACGCCGCCGAACCTCTATCGGCGCATCGAGACGACGCTGGTTGCAGCCAACAGCATCCAGATTGCGACCCCTCCCCTTCCGCCCGATCTGCTCAAGCGTATCCTGCCCGGGCGCTCTGTCCTGTCCGAAAGCCGCCGTGTCGGCACCTATTTCCGCATCGGTCCCGGCAACCGCCTGATGATCGGCGGGCGCGGGCGCTTTTCGCATGGGGGGACCCCGGCGGATTATGGCATTATCGAACGGGAATTGCGGGCCTTCTTCCCCGAGGCCGCCCGTCTCGGGGTCGAGTATCGCTGGTCGGGCCGGGTCGGGATGACCGCCGACCATCGCGTTCGCCTGTTCGAGCCGGACACGGGCATGATCGTGGCGATGGGCTATAACGGGCGCGGCGTGGCCCTTGGCACCGCAATGGGCAAGGCGCTGGCCGATCACCTTGCCAGAGGTACCCCATTGCCGCTTCCCTCGCGCAAGATCGACCCGCTGCCGTTTCACCGGTTTCACCGCAGCTACGGGGCGGCCGCGATCGCCTGGTACCGCCTGCGCGACGCGCTGGAGCGCTGACGGCGACCTTGCGGGGGACTCTCCGTCATCGCCACTCATAGGGCACACGTGCAGGGACGCGACCGGTCTCATCGCCCGCGAAGTCCCGTCGGGCCTGAGGCCGCCTGGGGTCCGGACCATCCGGTCGGATACATTCCGCATCTCGCCTGCGGTGGCCTTGGGCCGGACATCTTGGTGCGACCGTTCGCGGCGACGGCGATGCGGCCCTGTCAGGCGATGCCGCCGCCGACCGAACCGGGACTTTCGGCGCGCTCCCCGGAAGAGATCGCGCGTTACAGGAGGAAGCGGCCCTCGATATCCACCACGCCCCCTTTGGCTCCTGCGTCGGCTTCGGGCGAAGCAGGTGAACCGGCGGCCGCCGCCACCCGTTGCGCAGCCTGTCCGGCACGTTGCGCGTTGACGCCTCGACCGCGGGCATCCGAAGCTTCTGGCTGCGGATGCCCGTCTTCCTATGGCCATGCGCGAATGCCACCTTGGCGCAAGCCGACCGTCCTGCCCCTATGGACGCAGCGGCGGTCGAGAGGCGGGTTCAGGCCGAACGTTCGACCGTGCCAAAGGGCCTCGATGACCCTCTTTGACCTCGAATATCGACCCCTGCCTCATTCCCCCGCCTGCGGCCAGGTGTTCGCGACCAGCGTCAGGACATCGTAAAGCGCGACCGTTTCGTCCTTCTGGTTCGTCACCCGACAATCCCAGCGGACCTCGCCATACTCGGCGGTCTCGCGCGGGTTGATCTCCTTGCAGGTAAGACAGACGCTCAGGCTGTCGCCGAAATAGACCGGCGTCAGGAACCGCAGGTTGTCGACCCCGTAATTGGCCAGGACCGGCCCCGGCGCGGGGTCGACGAAAAGCCCCGCCGCGAAGGAGGCGATCAGATAGCCATGGGCGACGCGATCCTCGAAGAACGGGTTCGCGCGGGCGGCCTCGCTGTCCATATGGGCGTAGAAGGTGTCGCCGGTGAACTCGGCGAAATGCTCGACGTCGGCCTTCGTGACCTCGCGGGACGCGGTCGTGACCCGATCGCCGATCTGCAGTTCGGCCAGCGACTTGCGGAACGGATGCGCCCCGGTTCGCGCGGCGGCGCCCTCGATCCAGCGGCCGGTGACGGCAGACAGAAGCCGTGGCGCGCCCTGCACCGCCGTCCGCTGCATGTAATGCCGGACCGCGCGCATGCCGCCCAGTTCCTCGCCGCCGCCGGCCCGGCCGGGTCCGCCATGGACCAGGGGCGCCAGGGGCGAACCATGCCCGGTCGAGCTTTTGGCCGAGGCCCGGTTGCCGATCATCACCCGGCCGTGGAACGGCGCCATGCCGATCACCATCTCGGCGGCAAGATCCGGGTCGTCGGTGAAGACCGAGGCGACCAGCGATCCCTTGCCGCGCCGCGCAAGCGCCACCGCCTCGGCGGCATCGCCATAGGGCATCACCGTCGCGACCGGCCCGAACGCCTCGACATCGTGAACGGCCTTGGCCGCGAACGGGTCGGCGCAATGCAGCAGCACCGGGTTGAGGAAGGCCCCGGCCCCGGCATCGCCCGAGACGACCGAAACCGCCTCCGCGTCGCCGCAGACGATTCTGGCCTCGGCGGCCAGTTCGGCGATGCGCGCGCGCACCTCGGCGCGCTGATCGAGGCTGGCCAGCGGCCCCATCCGCACCTCGGCATCGCCCGGAAGCCCGACCGGCGTTTTGGCAAAGCGCGCGGCCAGCCCCTCGATCACCGCGTCTTCCAGCCCCGCGGGCACCAGGACGCGGCGGATGGCGGTGCATTTCTGCCCGGCCTTGGCGGTCATCTCGCGCGCCACCTCGCGGAGGAACAGATCGAACTCGGGCGTGCCCGGCACCGCATCGGCACCCAGCACCGAGGCGTTGAGGCTGTCGGCCTCCATCGTGAATCGGGTCGCCTGCGCCACCAGCGCGGGATGGCGCCTCAGCATCTGCCCGGTCGCGGCCGAGCCGGTGAAGGTCACCGCATCCTGGCCGGTCACATGGTCCAGAAGATCCCCGGCCGAGCCCGCGACAAGCTGCAGCGCGCCCGCGGGCAGGATCCCGGTCTCGACGATCCGGCGCACCACCAGTTCGGTCAGGTAGGCGGTCTGGCTGGCGGGTTTCACGAGGCAGGGCACGCCCGCGATCAGCGAGGGCGCGATCTTTTCCAGCATCCCCCAGACCGGGAAGTTGTAGGCGTTGATATGGATCGAGATACCGGTCAGCGGGGTCAGGATGTGCTGGCCCGCAAAGCTGCCGTCGCGCGACAGCGGCTCGACCGGGCCTTCGGTCAGCACCCGGGTATTGGGCAGCTCGCGCCGCGCCTTCGAGGCCAGCGTCAGCAGCGTGCCGATGCCGCCCTCGATGTCGATCCAGCCATCGGCGCGGGTGGCGCCGGTATGCAGGCTTTCGGCGTAGAACTCTTCCTTCAGCTCCATCAGCCGAAGGCCCAGCGCCTTCAGCATCAGCGCCCGTTCGTGGATCGTCATCGCCCGCAGCGCGGCACCGCCCGTCCGCCGCCCCCAGTCCAGCGCCGCGCCGAAATCGAGCCCCTCGGACCCGATCCGCGCCACCGGACGGCCGGTTGCGGCGTCGAGAAGGGTCGCGCCCTCGCCCGCCCCCGCTTGCCAATGGCCCGAGAGATAGCTTTCGAGGCGGCGGGGAATGGTCGCCGATCCGTCCATGGGGTGCTCCTTCGTCAGTTCAGGTTCAGGCGGGACAGCTCCGCCTCGGCCAGCGCCCGCCACTCGGCCAGCAGCGCCTCGTTCGTCCGGTGTCTCAGCCCCATCCGCCGCAAGGTCTCGAACCGGGGCGAGTCCGCCTGCCCGAAGGTGGCGGCGACGCGCGGCATCCAGTAGGCGATGGCGTCTTGCGCCTCGGCCCGGCCGGCGGGACCGGCCACAAGTTTCGCCAGCCCCTCAAGGCCAAGCTCGGCATGGCGGGCCTCGCGCGGGGCGATCTCGCGGATCGCCTCGGCGAAGGGCGTGTACGAGGCGCGGGCCAGTTCGGCCAGCTGCACCCCGGTCGCAAGCCCCATCAGCACGTTCATCGCGACCGCGTCGACCCAGCCTTGCAGCGGATAATGGAAGACCGACAGGCGCATGTCGGCGCCCTGCCGGTGCGCGCCGATCTGGGCCTCGCGGGGACCGCGCGCGGCCCAGTCATGGGCCTGCTCGTAGCGGGTCTTGTCGGTGCCGAAGGCCGACATCAGGTCCAGCACCCGTTCGGCATGATCGGCCTTTTCCAGAACGATCCGGCTGGCCGCGATCCGTTCCCTGATGCCGGGCGCCCGGTTGATCGCATCGGCAAAGCCCGCCGAGCCCGCCAGTTCGCTGTCGACGAAGGACGACATCAGCCGCAACAGCTCGCCCCGATAGCGCGCGGGCACGTTGGTCGGCGCGGTCAGCTTGCCGCCCCGGGCGAGGTAGTCGTCGAGGCTGATCTCGGTCATGGCGTCCTCACTCGTCATAGCTGACCACCAGACGGTCGCTCAGCGGGTAGCACTGGCAGGTCAGCACATAGCCCGCGCGGACCTCGTAATCTTCCAGCGCATGGTTGGTCAGCATCTCGACCTCGCCCTCCAGAACCTTGGCCCGGCAGGTCGAACAGACCCCGGCCTTGCAGGAAAACGGCGCGTCGAGATCGGCGGCGATGGCGGCCTCCAGCAGGCTTTGCCCGGTTTTCGGCATGCGGAAGCTGCGGGTGGTGCCGTCCAGCGTGACGCTGGTCTCGGTCGCATTGGCGCTGTCGGCCTGCACGACCGAGACCGCCCGGCGCCGGGCGCGGCCGGGCTGGGTCGACAGGAACAGCTCGAACCTGATCCGGTCGTCGGTCAGACCGTGGCGGCGCAGCCCGTCGGCCACCGTCAGCATCATCGCCTGCGGGCCGCAGATGAAGGCCAGATCGACCGAGGCCGCGTCGATCCAGCCGGCGAACAGCCGGTCGATCTTCTGCGCGTCGATCCGGCCGGTGAACAGGTCGATCTCCTGGGTTTCCGAGCCCAGCACATGGATCACCGCGAGCCGCCCGAGATGGGTGTTCTTCAGATCCTCCAGCTCTTCGCGGAACATGATCGAGCTGACCTGCCGGTTGGCATAGACCAGCGTGACCCGCGCGCCCGGCTCGCGGCTCAGCACGGTGCGAAGGATCGACAGAACCGGCGTGATGCCCGATCCGGCGGCGAAGGCCAGGTAATGGCGCGCGGCAGTCGGGTCGAGCGGCGCGTGGAACTTGCCCATCGGCGGCATCGCCTCAAGCACGTCGCCGGGTTTCAGCGCCTCGTTCGCCCAGGTCGAGAAGGCGCCGCCCGCGACCCGCTTGATCCCGACCCTGAGGCAGCCGTCGTCGAGCCCCGAACAGATCGAATAGCAGCGGCGCAGCTCTTCCCCGTCGAAGGCCCGGCGGAAGGTCAGGTACTGGCCCTGGGTGAAGGCAAAGGCGGCGCGGTCGGCCTCGGCCGGGTCCAGCGTCAGGACCACGGCATCGCGGGTGTCGCGGCGGATATCGGTAACGGTCAGCGGGTGAAAACGGGCCATGGCCGCCCCTCTCAGATACATTTGAAATAGTCGAAGGGTTCAAGGCAGTCGCGGCAGCGCCAGGCGGCCTTGCAGGGGGTCGAGCCGAACTGGCTCAGCCGTTCGGTCCGGTCCGAGCCGCAGCGCGGGCAGGCGACGGAAAGCCCCTCCGCAAGGCTGCGCGCGCGGGCGGCCCCCGGCGTTGCGGCGCTGCCCGGCACCGGCGGCGCGATGCCGAAGGTCCTGAGCTTTTCGCGCGCCTCGGGGCCCAGCCAGTCCGACGTCCAGGGCGGCGACAGCTGCCGGTCGATCCGCAGCTTGCCGATGCCGCGCTCCCGCAGGGCGCGTTCGATGTCGAGACTGATGATCCCGGTCGCGGGGCAGCCCGAATAGGTCGGCGTGACCGTCACCACCAGCGTGTCGCCCTGCCAGGCAACGTCGCGCACGATGCCCAGATCGGTCAGGCTGATGACCGGGATCTCGGGGTCCGGCAGCTCGGCCAGCCACGCCCAGACCCGGTCGGTCGCGGGCCGGTCCACGGTGTCACCAGCGGGCATCGGGATAGGCCCGTTGCAGGAACTGCATCTCGGCCAGCAGAAGGCCCAGCGCCTCGCCATGCACGCCGCTGCGCCCGCCGCTTCGAAAGCGCGCCGTGTCGGGCAGGGTCAGCGTCGCCTCGGCCAGCACCGCCTCGACCCGCGCCGACCAGCCCGGTTCCAGCGCCGCCGGATCGGGCGCGATCCCGGCCTCCGCGGCGGCGGCATCGGTCGCGTCGCCCCGGAACGGCTCGCCGGTGAAGGGCCAGAGCCGGGTCAGCGCGGCCTGCATCCGGGCATGGCTTTCGGGCGTGCCGTCGCCAAGCCCGATCACCAGCGTTTCGGACCGCTCGAGGTGATAGGCCACCTCTTTCTGCGCCTTGGCGGCAATCTCGGCCACGCGCGGGTCGGTTGACACCGCAAGCCCGGCCAGCATTTCGGCATGCCAGGCATCGAACAGGAACTGGCGCATCACGGTGACGGCGAAGTCGCGGTTCGGCTGTTCGGCCAGCAGCAGGTTGCGAAACCCGCCCGCGTCGCGGCGGAAGGCCAGCGCATCGGCGTCGCGCCCCGCGCCCTCGATCTCGGCGGCAAGCCCCAGCCACAAACTCGCCTGCCCGATCAGGTCGAGCGCGACATTGGCCAGCGCGATGTCCTCTTCCAGCGTCGGCGCATGGCCGCACCATTCCGACACCCGGTGACCGAGGATCAGCGCACTGTCCCCGACCCGCAGCAACGTTTCGAACAGAACCGCATCGGCCGGTATCGTCGTCTCTGGCAACGCGGGCATCACATATGCCCCACATCGTCGGGGATATCGAAGAAGGTCGGGTGCCGGTAGACCTTGGCGTTCGAGGGCTCGAACAGCGGCCCCTTGTCCGAGGGCGCCGAGGCGGCGATGTCGTTCGAGCGCACCACCCAGATCGACACGCCCTCGTTGCGCCGGGTATAGACGTCGCGGGCGTTCTGGATCGCCATTTCGGCGCTCGGCGCATGCAGGCTGCCGACATGGCGGTGGTTCAGCCCGTGCTGACCGCGGATGAAGACCTCCCAGAGGGGCCATTCGCTGGACATGTTCTCCTCCCTTGAAAACGGTTACTCGGCCGCGTGGGCGGCAGCGCGCTTTTCGGCATGGGCCATCAGCCCCTCGCGGACCCAGGCGCCGTCCTCCCAGGCCTCGATCCGCGCCTCCATCCGTTCGGCATTGCAGGGGCCGTTACCCTTCAGCACCTCGTAGAATTCGGACCAGTCGGGCTGCGAAAAGTCGTGACCGCCCTTCTCCTCGTTCCAGGCGAGCCCCGGATCGGGGATCTCGAGCCCGAGAAACCGGGCCTGCGGCACGGTCTGGTCGACGAATTTCTGGCGCAGCTCGTCATTGGTGTTGATCTTGATCTTCCAGGCCATCGACTGCGCGGAATGGACCGAGTCCTTGTCCGAGGGGCCGAACATCATCAGCGAGGGATACCAGAACCGGTTCAGCGCATCCTGCGCCATCGCCTTCTGGTCGGGCGTGCCCCGCGCCATCGTCATCATGATCGAATAGCCCTGGCGCTG
Source organism: Rhodovulum sp. BSW8 (assembly GCF_003314725.1). Taxonomy (NCBI): domain Bacteria; kingdom Pseudomonadati; phylum Pseudomonadota; class Alphaproteobacteria; order Rhodobacterales; family Paracoccaceae; genus Rhodovulum; species Rhodovulum sp. BSW8. The sequence goes on along the minus strand of NZ_QNVX01000036.1, from coordinate 125,976 downwards.
GTGAAAGCTCTCTTCCTTGCAGATCCGCACCATGGCCCGGGCATAGGGCCCGTAGGAGGTGCGCTGCAGCGGCACCTGGTTCATGATCGCGGCGCCGTCGACCAGCCAGCCGACCGCGCCGATATCGGCCCAGGTCAGCGTCGGATAGTTGAAGATCGAGGAATATTTCATCTTCCCGGCCAGAAGCATCCCGGTCAGCTCGTCCCGGCTGACCCCCAGCGTCTCGGCGGCGGAATAAAGGTAAAGCCCGTGCCCGGCCTCGTCCTGCACCTTGGCCAGCAGGATCTGCTTGCGTTCCAGCGTCGGCGCGCGGGTGATCCAGTTGCCCTCGGGCAGCTGGCCCACCACCTCGGAATGGGCGTGCTGGCCGATCTGGCGGATCAGCGTCTTGCGATAGCCCTCGGGCATCCAGTCCTTGGGCTCGATCCGCTCGCCCCGGTCGATCCGGTCCTGAAAGGCGCGTTCCTCGGGGGTCATCTCGTCCCGGGCCTTGCCGCCCTCGGATGTCACCATCTGTGCATACATCGTCGCAGTCCTCCCTGATCAGACGCGTTCGAGGATAAGGGCAATGCCCTGGCCCACACCAACGCACATCGTGCAAAGCGCGTAACGTCCGCCGCTGCGCGCCAGCTGGTTGGCCGCGGTCGCGACCAGCCGCGCGCCGCTCATGCCCAGCGGGTGACCGATGGCGATGGCCCCGCCATTCGGGTTCACATGGGGCGCGTCGTCGGGCAGGCCAAGCGCCCGCAGCACCGCCAGCGCCTGCGCGGCAAAGGCTTCGTTCAGCTCGATCACATCCATCTGCGCAAGGGAAAGCCCCGCCTTTTCCAGAACGCGCCGGGTCGCAGGCACCGGCCCCATGCCCATGATCCGGGGCGGCACGCCCGCCGCGGCCATGGCGACGATGCGCGCCCGGGGGGCAAGGCCCTGCGCCACGGCCGCGGCCTCTGACGCGACGATCAGCGCGGCGGCGCCGTCATTGACGCCCGAGGCATTGCCCGCGGTGACCGTCAGCCCGGGTCCGTTGACCCCTTTCAGCCCCGCGAGCTTTTCGGCGCTGGTGCCGGGGCGCGGATGTTCGTCGATCTCGACCCGCAGCGGCGGCCCCTTGCGCTGCGGCAGCTCGACCGGCACGATTTCCCCGGCGAAGACGCCCGCCGCCTGCGCCGCCGCCCAGCGCGCCTGGCTTTCGGCGGCGAAACGGTCCTGATCCTCACGCGAGATGGCGAAGTCGGCGGCCACGTTGTCGGCGGTCTCGGGCATCGAATGGGTGCCATGCGCCTCTGCCATGCGCGGGTTGACGAAGCGCCAGCCGATGGTGGTGTCGTGGATCTCGGCCCGGCGCGAGAAGGCGGTGTCGGCCTTGGCCATCACGAAGGGCGCGCGGCTCATGCTTTCGACCCCGCCCGCGATCATCAGATCGGCATCGCCCGCGCGGATCGTCCGCGCCGCAAGCCCGACCGCATCCATCCCGGACCCGCAGAGCCGGTTGACGGTGGTGCCCGGCACCTCGACCGGCAACCCGGCCAGAAGTGCCGCCATCCGCGCCACATTGCGGTTGTCCTCGCCCGCCTGGTTGGCACAGCCGAGGATCACATCCTCGACCGAGGCCCAGTCGACATCGGGATGCCGCGCCATCAGCGCCGCGATCGGCACCGCCGCCAGATCGTCGGCGCGCAGTCCCGACAACGCTCCGCCATAGCGCCCGACGGGCGTGCGCAGCGCATCGCAGATGAAGGCTTCGGCCATTCGGTCCTCCCAGACGTCTGTCCCCCGGCCGACTCGCTTCCGCAAATTGATCGACCGTTCGGTCACACTATAGGCAGGAGCGGGCCGCATGGGAAGAGCCTTGCCGGAAAATTCGCCGTCTCATCCGCCGCGTCATCAAACGAACCGCTTCCGCAAAAACCCGATTTCGCCTATCGTATTTTCAACAAATAGATGCGCCCATCGGAAGGTTCCTCCGGATGTCGCTTGACCAGATCCTGGTTCTTGCCCTGCTCGTCATCGTCTTTCTCAGTTTCGTAAAGGAGATATACCCGCCCGAGGTGACCGCGCTGGCGGCCTCGGCGGCGCTTCTGGCCACCGGAATCATCCAGACCGGCGACTTTCTGACGGTGTTCGGGTCCAGTGCGCCGATCACCATTGCGATGATGTTCATCATCTCGGCCGCCCTGGAACGCACCGGCGTGCTGGCCGCGCTGGGCGAGTTCATGACCGCGCGGGCCGGGGGGTCCTACCTGCGCGCGCTTCTGATCACGATGACCGTGACGGTGCTGGCCTCGGCCTTCATGAACAACACGCCCGTGGTGATCCTGCTGGCGCCGGTGATGATCTCGGTCGCCTCCAGCGTCGGCGTCTCGCCGTCGCGGCTGCTGATGCCGCTGTCCTTCGCGGCGATCTTCGGCGGCACCCTGACCCTTGTCGGCACCTCGACCAACATCCTGATGAGCGGCGTTGCCCGCGACGCGGGCCAGCCGCCGATCTCGATGTTCGAGATGACCCTGCCCGGGCTCGTCTTCGTGCTGGTCGGCATGGCCTACATGACCTTCGCCGGGCGCTTCCTGCTGCCCGACCGGCAGTCGCTGGCGCATCTGATGGGGCGCGAGACCCGGCGCCGGTTCCTGGCCCGGCTGCTGATCCCGGCCGGCTCGCGCTATGTCGGCAAGCGGCTCGACGAGCTGCCGTTCAATACCGCCGAGACCCGTATCCTCGACGTGATCCGGGGCGAGGTCTCGATGCGGCGCAGCCTTGACGGCCTGATCCTGGAGCCCGGCGACCGGCTGGTCCTGAAGACCGGAACCGGCGAGATCCTCGGGCTGAAGGAAAATGGCCAGGTGGCGTTCCGCGACCTGTCGGACCGGGGGGTCGAGCCGGTGACCGCCGACCAGACCGTCACGCTCGAGGCCAGCATCGGCCCGAATTCGACCCTGCGCGGGCGTTCGCTGGCCGAAGTGCGGCTGCGGCGGCGCTATGGCGTCTATGTGATGGCGGTGCATCGCGCCGACCGGAACCTGTCGGACCGGATCGACGACATCCGCCTGCAATTCGCCGACACGCTGCTGCTGGAGGGCCCGCCAGAAGGGTTGCGCCGGCTGGTCGAGGATGGCGGGGTGATCAACCTCTCGGCCCCCTCCGAACGGCCGATGCGGCGCGCCAGGGCGCCCATCGCCATCGCCACGATGGCGGCTGTCGTCGGGCTGGCAGCTTTCGAGGTGATGCCCATCGCCGGGCTTGCGGTGATCGGCGCGGTCGTCGTGATGCTGACCCGCTGCGTCGATCCCGAAGAGGCGTTCAGCGCCATCGACTGGCGCATCCTGTTCCTGATCTTCGGCATGCTGGGACTGAGCCAGGGGATGGAAGAGACCGGCGCCGCCAAGCTGATCGTCGATTGGGTCGTGGGCTTGATGGGCGGATTCGGGCCGCTGGCGATCCTGGCGGCCGTCTATGTGCTGACCAGCGCCCTGACCGAGATGATCAGCAACAACGCCGTTGCCGTGCTGGTCGGACCCATCGTGATCGGGCTTGCAACCCAGCTGGGCGTCGATCCGCGGCCCTTCATCATGGCGGTGATGTTCGCGGCCTCGGCCAGTTTCGCCACCCCCATCGGCTATCAGACCAACACCTTCGTCTATGGCGCGGGCGGCTACCGCTTCCGCGACTTCCTGAAGGTGGGGTTGCCGCTGAACATCCTCTTCGCGGTCGTGGCAGTCGGGGTGATCCCTGTGTTCTTCCCGTTCTGAGCGGGGCCGAGGCGGCTCAGGCCGTCTCGACCTCGATGGTCACATGCGACAGGCGCGGCAGATGGGCCAGCCGCTTGCGATAGTCCGAGGCCGGACGTGGGGCGTCATCGGCAATTGCCACGATGGCCGCGCGGTGCCCCGGGCCAAGCTGCCAGACATGCAGGTCGACCACCCGGGCGCCGTCGGTTTCGATGGCGGCGCGAATCCGCTCGGGCAGGGTCTCGGAGCTCGGCACGAAATCGACCAGCACCCCGCCCGCATCGCGCATCAGCCCGTAGGACCAGCGCGCGATCAGGATCGCCCCCAGCATGCCGATGATCGGGTCGAGCCAGGCCCAGCCGAAGGCCCGCCCCGCGACCAGCGCCGCGATGGCCAGCACCGAGGTCAGCGCATCGGCCAGCACATGCAGATAGGCCGCGCGCAGGTTGTGATCGACCTCATGGGCATGGCCGTGCCCATGATCGTGACTGTGCCCGTGTCCATGATCGTGCGGCCCCTGATGCAGCAGCACCGCGCTGCCCACATTGACCGCCAGCCCGATCACGGCGACGGCGATGGCCTCGCCGAAATGAATGCCGACCGGGTTCACCAGCCGCATCAGGCTTTCCCAGCCGATCAACAGCGCGACGACGCCCAGCACCACCGCGCTGCCGAATGCCGCCAGATCGCCCAGCTTGCCGGTGCCGAAGGTGAAGCGCGGGTCATGGGCGTGACGGCGCGCGATCATGTAGGACACCGCGGCAATCGACAGCGCCGCGGCATGGGTCGCCATGTGCCAGCCATCGGCCAGCAGCGCCATCGACCCGAAGACCGCGCCCGCCGCGATCTCGATCACCATCATCGTCGCGGTGATGCCGATCACCAGCCAGGTGCGCCGCGCGTTCCGGTCATGGTCGGCGCCGAGGAACACGTGATCCGGCCCGCCCGGACCGCGCGGATGGCAAAGACCGGCGTCCGAGCCGTGAGCGTGGCCGTGCCCATGATGGTGATCGTGATCGTGGTGATGGTCGTGCGGATGATCGTGCATGATCTGGCCTATTTCAGATAGGTGCGCAGGACCGAGGCAAGCTCTGCGCCGCCCTTTTCGCGGTCGGTCTCGTCCTCGATCAGGATGACATGGTGGCGAAGATGGTCCTCGATCAGTTCCTGGGTCAGCCCCGCCGTGGCGCCCCGGACCGAGGCCACCAGCTGCAGGATCGCGCCGCAGTCCTTCTCGGCCTCGATGGCCCGCTCGATGGCCTCGATCTGCCCTTTCAAGCGGCGCACCCGCGCCAGCAATTTGGGCTTGTCCTTGGAAAGATGGGACATCGGATCGTCCTTATAGGTATAGGGGGTACCCCTATCAAACGGCCGCTGCCGGATCAATCCCCGCCTGAGGTCGTCGATTTCAAATTCTATTTATTGAATTTGTTTGCCAGCGAGAGTATCCTTTCCCTGTTCGGGCCGAAACGGCTCCGGCCCAATCCGGGAGACCAGCCAATGACACTCGACCGCGCCGTGATGATGTTCGCGGGCCTCATGATCCTTCTGTCGCTTGCCCTCGGCACCTGGGCCTCGCCCTGGTGGTATCTGCTGACCGCCTTTGTCGGGCTGAACATGATGCAGGCCTCGGTCACCGGCTTCTGCCCGGCCGCGATGCTGTTCAAGCGGTTCGGCATCCGGCCCGGCACCGTCTTCGACTAGACCGCAGGTGCGGCACCCCGCCGGCCCCGACGGGGGTGTGCCCGGCCGCCGGTCGCGCTAGATAGGCGCAGCAGACGGGAGGCGGCCCATGATCTTGTCACTTACCGACGTCGGCAAGGCCTACGAGACCGGCGGCACCCGGGTCGAGGTGCTGCGCGGCGTCGATCTGGCGATAGGCCCCGGCGAGACGGTCGCGCTGACCGGCGAATCCGGGTCCGGCAAAAGCACGCTTCTGCACCTGTGCGCCGGGCTCGACCGCGCCGACAGCGGCCGGATCGAGGTCGCGGGGCAGGATCTGACCGGCGCTCCCGACCCGCGTCTTGCGGCACTCCGGCGCCAGACGGTGGGGCTGGTCTTCCAGCAGTTCAACCTGATCCCCTCGCTCGACGTGGCGGCGAACCTTGCCTTCCAGGCCCGGCTTGCGGGACGCCACGACCCGGACTGGATCGCGGCGCTGGCCGGCCGGCTGGGGCTGTCGGCGCTGATGTCGCGCTATCCCGAACAGCTTTCGGGCGGCCAGCAGCAGCGCGTGGCCATCGGCCGGGCACTGGCGATCCGGCCCGCGCTCCTGCTGGCTGACGAGCCCACCGGCAATCTCGACGAGGCCACGGGCGACGCGGTCATGGACCTGATGCTGGAACTGGGGACCGAGGCGGGCGCGGGACTTCTGATGGTGACCCATTCGCCCCGGCTCGCGGCAAGGCTCGGCCGCCGGGTGCATCTTGCGGGCGGGCGGCTCGCGGCATGATCCGCGCAGCCTTCACCGCGCTTCTGTCGCATTGGCGGCGCCATCCGTTGCAACTGGCGGGCCTTTTCCTCGGGCTCGCGCTGGCCACCGCGCTCTGGTCGGGGGTGCAGGCGATCAATGCCGAGGCGCGGCAAAGCTATGACCGGGCGGCGGCGGTGCTGTCGCAGGACCGGCTGGACAGTCTCGCCGCGGGCAACGGTCAGAATTTCGACCAGAAGGTGTTTCTGGACCTGCGCCGCGCGGGCTGGCTGGTCTCGCCGGTGCTGGAAGGCCGCTGGTCCCATCGCGGCGTGCCGGTGCGCATTCTCGGGGTCGATCCCTTCACCCTGCCCAGCGGAAGCCTGCCCGACGCCGTCACCGGACAGGACCGCGCGACGGATTTCCTCTCGGCCGAGGGACTGGCCTTCGCCGCCCCCCAGACAGTCGACGAACTGACCCCGATCGGCGCCGAGGGCCTGCCGCCGCTGGTTGCGGCCGAGGGCATGGCGCCCGGCATCCTCTTTGTCGATATCGGCGTGGCCCAGCGCCTGCTGCGCGCCGAGGGCCAGATCACCCGCCTGCTGGTCGCGCCCGACCAGCCGCTGCGCCAGCGGCCCCTTTCAGAGGTCGCGCCAACCCTCGTGCGCCAGACCCCGGTGGAGCAGGCCGACATGGGCGCGCTGACCGGCAGCTTTCATCTGAACCTGACAGCCTTCGGCTTCCTGTCCTTCGCGGTGGGGCTGTTCATCGTGCATTCCGCCATCGGGCTCGCCTTCGAACAGCGCCGCCCGATCTTCCGCACGCTGCGCGCGCTCGGGCTGCCGCTGCGAACCCTCGTTGGCCTTCTGGCGGCCGAGATCATGGGGTTCGCCCTCGTAGCCGGGATCGCAGGCATCGCGCTTGGCTATGGCATCGCGGCGGGGCTGTTGCCGAACGTGGCGGCGACGTTGCGCGGTCTTTACGGCGCGACCGTCTCGGGCGGCCTGTCGCTGCGCCCGGAATGGGCGCTGGCGGGGCTGGGCATGGCGCTGGCGGGCGCGGGCGCGGCGGCCGCGCAAAGCCTGTGGCGCCTGGCGCGGATGCCGGTGCTGGCCCCGGCCCAGCCCCGCGCCTGGACCCGCGCCTCGGCCCGCAGCCTTGGCTGGCAGACCGGGCTGGCGGGACTTCTGGCACTGATCGCCCTGGCCGCCGCGCTGTGGGGCGAGGGGCTGGTCGCTGGCTTCGTTCTGCTGGGTGCGCTGCTGCTGTCGGCGGCGCTGGTGCTGCCCGGAGCGCTGGCCATGGCACTGGCCCTCGGCGAGCGGCTGTCCAAGGGCATCATCGCGCAGTGGTTCTGGGCCGACACCCGCCAGCAATTGCCGGGCCTGTCGCTGGCACTGATGGCGCTGCTGCTGGCGCTGTCGGCCAATATCGGGGTCGGCACCATGGTGTCGAGCTTCCGGCTGGCCTTCACCGCCTGGCTCGATCAGCGCCTGCCGTCCGAGCTTTACGTCACCGCCCGCACCGAGGACGAGGCCCGGCGGCTGGCCGACTGGCTCGCCCCCCGCAGCGATGCACTGCTGCCGATCTGGAAGATCGACGGCACCATCCTCGGCCGCCCGGGCGAGGTCTATGGCGTCGCCGATCACCGCACCTATCCCGATCACTGGCCGATGCTGTTGGGCGACCAGACCGTCTGGCAGACCCTGGCCCGCGGCGAGGGCGCCATCGTCAACGAACAGCTCTGGCGCCGGGCGGGCCTGCATCTGGGCGATCCGGTGCCGCTGCCGGGGGGCGCGACACGACCTTTGGTGGGGGTCTATGCCGATTACGGCAACACCAGGGGTCAGGTCATCCTGGGCGTCGCCGATCTGGTCGCGCTTTATCCCGATATCGACCGGCTGCGCTATGCGATCCGCACCGACCCGGCCAAGGTGCCTGCGCTGCGCGACGCCATCGAGGACGCATTCCGCCTGCCGCAGGACCACATGATCTCGCAGCAGGAGGTCAAGACGATCTCGCTGATGGTGTTCGAACGGACCTTCGCCGTCACCGCCGCGCTGAACGTGCTGACCATGGGCGTCGCTGGCTTTGCCATGTTCATGAGCCTGCTGACGCTGTCCACGATGCGGCTGCCGCAGCTGGCCCCGGTCTGGGCGCTGGGGCTGACCCGGGGGCGGCTGGCGCGGCTCGAACTGTTGCGCGCGCTCTTGCTGGCCGCGCTGACCATGGTGCTGGCGGTGCCGGTGGGGCTCTTGCTGGCCTGGGTGCTGCTGGCCGTCATCAATGTCGAGGCTTTCGGCTGGCGCCTGCCCATGCATCTGTTCCCGAAGGACTGGCTGTGGCTCGGGGCGCTGGCGCTGGTCGCGGCGGCGCTGGCCGCCGCCTGGCCCGCCTGGCGGCTGTCGCGCCTCGCGCCGGTCCATCTGCTGAAGGTCTTCGCCGATGAACGTTAAGGCCCTTTTCCTTGCGCTGCTGCTGCTGCCGCTGCCCGCCCTCGCCCAGGGCTTTGCCGGGCTCGGCACATCCGAGGACGGCTTCGCGCTGCCCAGCCGCGACACCCGGCTGCAGTTCCCTGTCGATCACGGCGCCCATCCCGGGTTCCGGATCGAATGGTGGTATGTGACCGCAAACCTCAAGGGCGCGGACGGGCAGGATTACGGCATCCAGTGGACGCTTTTCCGCAATGCGCTGGAACCGGGCGATCCGGGGCAAGGCTGGCAGACCCGGACCGCCTGGATGGCCCATGCCGCCCTGACCTCGGCCCGGGGCCACCGCACCGCCGAACGGCTGGCGCGCGGCGGGATCGGGCAGGCAGGCGTCACGCTCGCCCCGTTCCGGGCCCAGATCGACGACTGGCAGATGGCCAGCACCGCCGCCCCCGGCGCCGATCCGCTTTCCGCGCTCAGCCTCACCGCGACCGGCACCGACTTCGCCTATGACCTCGCGCTCGTGGCCACCGGACCGCTGGTCCTGCAGGGCGAGCAGGGCTATTCGGTCAAGTCCAAGGACGGGCAGGCCAGCCATTACTATTCGCAGCCCTTCTACAAGGCCAAGGGAACGCTGGTCTTTCCCGATCATAGCGTGGCGGTGGAAGGCCAGGCCTGGCTCGACCGGGAATGGTCCAGCCAGCCGCTGGCCGGGGATCAGACCGGCTGGGACTGGCTGTCGCTGCATCTCGACGGCGGCGCCAGGCTGATGGTCTTCCGGCTCAGGAGCGCGCAGGGCGACTACAGCACAGGCACCTGGATCGCCCCGGACGGCACGCCCACGCCACTGCCCCCGGGCGGGGTCGAGATGATCCCCGGCGCCACCACCCGCGTTGCGGGGCGCGAGATCCCGACCGCGTGGCGCGTCCGCCTGCCCGCCCGCGATCTGGACATCGCGATTGCCGCGCTGCAGCCGCAGGCCTGGAACGACACCCGCGTGCCCTATTGGGAAGGGCCCGTCACCGCGACCGGCAGCCATCCGGGCGCGGGATATCTGGAAATGACAGGCTACTAGGGAATGAACCCGCATCTCGTCCTGATCGGCGGCGGCCACACCCATGCGCTGGTGCTGCGCGCGCTGGCGGACCGCCCGGCGACGGGCCTCCGGCTGACGCTGATCGACCCCGAGCCGAGGGCGGCCTATTCAGGCATGTTGCCGGGCTTCGTCGCGGGCCATTACCGGCTCGACCAGTTGCAGATCGACCTTGCGCGGCTGGCGCGCGCGGCGGGCGCCAGGCTGATCCGGGGCCGCGCCGAAGGGCTCGACCGGGCGGCGCGGCGGGTCCATGTCGCGGGGCAGGCGCCGATCCCCTATGACATCGCCTCGCTCGATATCGGCATCGCCTCGGACCTGCCCGGCCTGCCGGGATTTGCCGCCAATGCGGTGCCCGCCAAGCCGCTGACCGCCTTCGCCGCACGGTGGCAGACCTTCGCCACCGAGGCCGCCAGCGGCCGGGCCGCGCCCCGCATCGCCGTGATCGGCGCGGGCGTCGCCGGGGTCGAACTGGCGCTGGCCGCGCAGCACCGGCTGGCCCGGGCCGGGTGCGCCCCCGAGATCGCGCTGCTGGACGCGGGCCGCGAGATCCTGCGCGACGTGCGAAAGGGCGCGCGCGCGGCGCTGACCGACCGGATCCCGCAGCTGGGGATTGCCCTGCGCACCGGCGTCCGGATCGCCCGGATCGAGGCTGCGGGCGTGGTGCTGGACAGCGGCGAGACGATCCCGGCCGCCCTTGTGATCGGCGCGGCGGGCACGCGCCCGCAGGGCTGGCTGGCGGGCACCGGGCTGCACCTGACCGACGGCTTCGTGACGGTCGACGAGACCCTGCGCGCGGTTTCGGACCCGGCCGTTTTCGCGGCCGGCGACTGCGCGCATCTGTCCCACGCGCCCCGGCCCAAGGCTGGCGTCTTCGCGGTGCGCGAGGCGCCGGTGCTGCGCGAAAACCTGATCGCCGTGCTGACGGGGCGGTCGCTGAGCGCCTATCGCCCGCAAAAGGACTATCTGAAACTCATCTCGATGGGCGAGAAACGCGCGGCCGCCGACCGCTGGCCGGTGCGCATCGAGGGACGCTGGGTCTGGCGCTGGAAGGACCGCATCGACCGCAGGTTCATGGCGCAGTTCCACGACCTGCCGGGAGCCTGACGCCTAAAGCCGCGCCAGCGCATCGATTTCGGCCATCAGCCCGGGCAGCGACGACGCCAGCGCGCCCGGATCGAGCCCGTCCAGCGTCACGCGGCGGGTCGGCCTGTCCTCGAACCGCGCCCGCTGGCGGCCATAGCGCGGGTCGTAATGGTCGGCCATCAGCCCGGCCGCCAATGCCTCGAACGCGCCCTCGGCGGCCAGCGCGCGCCAGGCCTCGATCCGGGCGCGCGGATGCTGGGGCGCCAGCCCGTCGATGGTGGCCAGAAGCCGCGCCGGGTCGTCGGTCACATCGCGATAGCGCCGCGCCAGATAGGCCGCGCGCGCCGCCAGCGGCACCGACAGTTCCAGCCGGGGCGCGGCCTTCATCGCCTCCCACAATCCCCGGGGCAGGTTGAGATGGCCGATCCTGCTCGATTCCGCCTCGATCACCACGGGGCGCAGCGGATCGAGCGCGGCGCGGGCCATCGCCAGCGCCGTCTCGAACCCCTTCTGCGCGGGTTGCCCGCCCGGCATCGCCCCGAAGAGCGAGCCGCGATGGTTGGCGAGCCCCTCCAGATCCAGCACCTGCCCCCCGGCCGCCCTGAGCAGGCCCAGGATTTCGGTCTTGGCGGTGCCGGTATTGCCGTCGAGCAGCACCACCGGCGCAGGCCAGGGGCTGCCGTAAAGCGCCTCCTGCACCAGACGGCGATAGCTGCGCCAGCCGCCCTCGATGGTCTCGGCGCGCCAGCCGATCTGGCTGAGGATCAGCGCGAAAGCTCCCGACCTCTGCCCGCCGCGCCAGCAATAGACCAGCGGGCGATACCCTTTGGGCTTGTCGGCCAGCGCGGTCTCGATATGCATCGCGGCGTTCCGCGCGACGATGGCGGCGCCGATCTTGCGGGCCAGAAACGGGCTTTGCCTCGTGTAGATCGTGCCGACCCGCGCGCGTTCCTCGTTCGACAGGACCGGCAGGGAAATCGCGCCGGGAATGTGGTCCTCGGCATATTCGGCCGGCGAGCGCACGTCGAGGATCTCGTCGAAATCGAGCGCCGCAAGATCGGTGAGAGAAACAAGCGAAACCGGCATGGATCCGTTCTAGGACCGGACGGGCGCTCCGGAAAGGGATATTCACGCCACCCCGGGGACCAGAGCAGGTTGGCGCGGGCACCGCACGCGGACCCGTTTGCGCAATATCTTGTGGAAAACCCCGGCATCGCACCGATATGAAGGGCGCCGCGCTTGACAGGTCCGGGCCTTGCCCGAAGGATCGCAGAACCACACGGAATCAGGAGACCCCGTTTGCGTTTCACCCGGCTCAGGCTGAACGGCTTCAAGAGCTTCGTCGATCCGACCGATCTGGTGATCGCCGACGGCCTGACCGGCGTCGTCGGGCCGAACGGCTGCGGCAAGTCGAACCTGCTTGAGGCGCTGCGCTGGGTGATGGGCGAGAACCGTCCGACCGCGATGCGCGGCGGCGGCATGGAAGACGTGATCTTCGCGGGCACCTCGACCCGCTCGGCGCGCAACTTCGCCGAGGTCAGCCTGCAGATCGACAATGCCGACCGGCTGGCGCCCGCGGGTTTCAACGACAGCGACATGCTGGACGTGATCCGCCGAATCACCCGCGACGCGGGCTCGGCCTACAAGCTGAACGGCAAGGATGTGCGCGCGCGCGACGTGCAGATGCTGTTCGCCGATGCTTCGACCGGCGCGACCTCGCCCGCGCTTGTGCGGCAAGGCCAGATTTCCGAACTGATCAACGCCAAGCCGCGCGCCCGGCGCCGCATCCTCGAGGACGCGGCCGGGATCGCCGGGCTGTACCAGCGCCGCCACGAGGCGGAACTGCGGCTGAACGCGGCCGAACAGAACCTTGCCCGGGTCGACGACGTGCTGGAACAGCTGGCCCAGCAGCTGGCGCAGCTGGCGCGGCAGGCGAAACAGGCCGCGCGCTACCGCGCCATCGCCGAAGAGCTGCGCCGGGCCGAGGGGACGCTGCTGTTCCGCCGCTGGCAGGAGGCCGATACCGCCCGCGCCGCCGCCGAAGCCGCGCTGACCGAACGCACCCGCGAGGCCGGGCGCGCCGAGACCGCCGCGCGCGAGGCCGACCGGCTGCGTGCCGAGGCCGACACCGCCCTGCCCGCGCTTCGCGAGGAAGAGGCCATTGCCGCCGCCGTGCTGCAGCGCCTGAGCGTCCAGCGCGACGCGCTGGTGCAGGAGGACGAGCGCGCGCGCCAGGCGATCCAGACCCTGACTGGCCGGATCGACCAGATGACCCGCGACATCGAGCGCGAGGCAGCGCTGAACCGCGACGCGGGGGAGACGCTGGAGCGGCTCGAGACCGAGGCCGCCGAACTGTCGGCCGAGCATGAGGGCCATGACGCCGCGCTCGACGAGGCCGCCGAGGCCGCCCATGCCGCCGCCGAGGTCCTGCGCGACCGCGAAGAGGCGCAAAGCCAGATGACCGAGGACATGGCCCGGCTGGTCGCGCGTCATCAGTCGGCCCAGCGCCTGCGCGAGGACGCGGCCCGCACGCTGCAACGCAACGAGGACGAGGCCGCCAAGGCGCGCGCGACCGTCACTGCCGCCGAGGCGAACCTTGCCGCCGCCCGTGCCGCGATGGACGAGGCCGCCGCCCGGCAGGACGCGGCCCAGGACAGGGCCGAAGAGGCCGAGGCGCGACTGATCGCGACCGACGAGGCCCGGGCCGAGATCCAGTCCCGCGAGGCCGAGGCGCGGGCGCAGAAATCCTCGGGCGAAGGCGAGGCCGGGGCGCTGAGGGCCGAGGTCGCGGCGCTGGCGCGGCTGGTCGAGCGCGACACCGCCGAGGGCGGCCAGATCCTCGACCTGCTGGGCGTCGACAAGGGCTATGAAAAGGCGCTGGGCGCGGCGCTGGCCGACGATCTGCGCGCGCCGGTGGTGCAAGACGGCGCGGCTTCGGGCTGGCTCGCGCTGCCGCCCTACCCGTCGGAACCGCCGCTGCCCGAAGGCACCGCGCCGCTGTCGGCCCATGTCGCGGTGCCCGAGGCGCTGATCCGCCGGATCGGCCAGATCGGGCTGGTGCCCGATGCCGAGACCGGGGCGCGGTTGCAACCGGCGCTCGGCCCCGGCCAGCGGCTGGTCAGCCCGGCGGGCGATCTCTGGCGCTGGGACGGGTTCCGCGCCGCTGCCGCCGATGCGCCCAGCGCCGCAGCGCTCCGGTTGCAACAGCTGAACCGGCTGGCCGATCTGCGCCGCGATCTGGACGAGGCCGAGATCCGGGCCGGGACCGCGTCCGAGGCGCATGAGGCGCTGTCGCGCGAGCTGCAGGCCGCGACCGAGGCCGATCGTGCCGCCCGCGAGGCGAGGCGCGAGGCCGACCGTGCGCTGGCCGATCTGGGCCGCGCCCTGTCGCGGGCAGAGGCCGACCGCCAGATGGCCGAGAGCCGGCTTGAAACCGCGCGGATGGCGGTGCTGCGCCACGAGGACGAGGCGACCGGCGCGCGTCTTCGGCTGAGCGAGGCCGAGGGGCAACTGTCCTCGCTGGGCGATCTCGACGCGGCGCGGGCACGGCTTGAGGACGTGCGCACCACGGTCGAGGCCGCGCGGATGACGATGATCGCCCGCCGCGCCGCCCATGACGAGCTGAAACGCGACGGCGAGGCACGCACCAAGCGGCTGGCCCAGATCGTCCGCGAGGCCCAGACCTGGCGCCAGCGGCTCGACACCGCAGGAACCCGCGTCGCCGAGCTGGAAAGCCGCAAGGCCGCGTCCGAAGAGGAGCTCGACCGCGCCGCCGCCCTGCCCGAGGAAATCGCCGAACGCCGCGAGGATCTGGCCGGGCAGATCGAGACCGCCGAAACCCGGCGCGCCGCCGCCGCCGAAGCGCTGGCCGCGGCCGAGACCCGGGCCCGCGAGGCCGACCATGCCGCCCGCGAGGCCGAGCGCCGGGCGGGCGAGGCCCGCGAGGCCCGCGCCGCCACCGAAGCCCGCGCCGAGGCCGCGCGCGAAACCGTGGCCCAGGCCAGCGCCCGCATCGCCGAAGAGCTGGATACGACGCCCGCCGACCTGCTGGACAAGCTCGGCGACGACCCCGACCGGATGGCGTCGGCCGAAGCGATCGAGCATGAGGTGACCCGGCTCAAGCGCCAGCGCGAGGCGCTGGGCGCGGTCAACCTGCGCGCCGAGGAGGATGCCCGCGCGGTGCAGGAAGAACATGACAGCCTCACCGCCGAAAAGCACGACCTCGACGAGGCGATCCGCACGCTGCGCGCAGGCATCGCCAGCCTCAACCGCGAGGGCCGCGAACGGCTTCTGACCGCCTTCGAGCAGGTGAACGCGAATTTCGCGCTGCTGTTCACCAATCTGTTCCGCGGCGGCGAGGCCCGGCTGGTGCTGGTCGAGTCCGACGATCCGCTGGAGGCCGGGCTCGAGATCATGTGCCAGCCGCCGGGCAAGAAGCTGTCGACCCTGTCGCTGCTGTCGGGGGGCGAACAGACCCTGACCGCGCTGGCGCTGATCTTCGGGGTCTTTCTGGCGAACCCGGCGCCGATCTGCGTGCTCGACGAGGTCGACGCGCCGCTTGACGACGCCAACGTCACCCGGATGTGCGACATGCTGGACGAGATGACCCGGCGCACCGACACCCGCTTTCTGATCATCACCCACCACGCGGTGACCATGAGCCGGATGGACCGGCTGTTCGGCGTCACCATGGCCGAACAGGGCGTGAGCCAGCTTGTGTCGGTCGATCTGAAGAAGGCCGAGGCGCTGGTCGCCTGAACGCGGCGGCGCTGTTGACGGCCGCGCTGTGCGGTTTCCCGATGCGCGCCCGCCCTGCGGGAGGTTTTCGTGCCTCCGCCTTTGCGTCTTCTTGCGGCCTGCCCCATCGGCGCCCAGATCCTGCTGGCCGCCGCCCCTGCGCGCGGCAGAGCCGGTCCGCGCCGCCGATCCCGACCCGGTGCCGGGCGTGCTGCGCGATGCCGGGTTCACCGCCAGCATGGGCGTCGATCCGCACGGAGACCCCATGATCGAGGCCCGGGCGCGCGGCACCAACTTCACGGTGCTTGTCTTCAAGTGCAGTCTGAACAGCGATTGCGGCACAGGGCAGTTCATCACCCGCTATGCCCTGCAACAGCCCTGGACCCGGCCGCCATGAATTGGTGGAACAACATCCACATGTTCGCCAAGGCCGAGGTCGACGACGCGGGCGGGCCGGCCGTGATCGTCGACGTCAATCCCGACCATGACGGGATGGGCTACCGCAGCTTCCCGAATATCTGCGAGATCTGGTCCGAAGCCCGGCAGGTCTTCGAGGAGCACATCGGTTCTTAAGGCGCAAGCCCGGAAATGTATTCGGGTTGACAGTCCCGGCCGTGACCGGCACTGCCTCGGTACAGACCGCTCAAGACCAAGGAGACCTCTCGATGACGCGCCCTTCCCTCGCCCTCTGGGCCCTTCCGCTTTGCGCCAATGCGGCCTCGGCCGATGTCATCGCTTCGAATCCCGACTCGGTGCTGAAGGCGCTCCGCGCCGAAGGTCTGGCGGCGACGATGGAAACCGACGATCTGGGCGATCCCAAGATCGTGACCCATCTGACGGGAAAGTCGAACACCGAATTCTCGGTGCTGTTCTATGGCTGCACCGACAATACCGACTGCAGCTCGATCCAGTTCTATGTCGCCTATGACACGCCCGACCCGGTCACCGCGCTGAAGATGAACCAGTGGAACCGGGAATGGCTGTTCACCAAGGCCACGCTCGATGACGAGGGCGATCCGGGCCTTGAGATGGACGTGATCCTGGCCGAGCAGGGGGTCGACGACAAGCTGTTCGCGACGACCATCGACCTGTGGCGCCAGTCGATCGACGCCTTCGAGGATTTCATCGGCTGGTAAGGCGTCGGCCGGGCGCCTCCGGCCTGGCCGACGCCTTGGGGGGCGGTCACAGCCGGTCCAGAAGCGCGCGCGTCGGCCAGGAATCGGCCGGAAGGCCCAACCGGATCTGTTCGGCCTGCACCGCCTCGCGGGTCTTTTCGCCAAGGATGCCGTCGATCCCGCCGACGTCATGGCCCCGCCGCGACAGTTTCTGCTGCAACGCCTTCATCTCGGGCCCCGAAAGCCCCGGCTCGGGCGCGCGCGGGTCGAAGATCGGTGCGCCCTCGAAACGGGTTGCCAGATAGGCCGCGGTGGTGACGTAGACGAGGCTCTGGTTCCACTCGAAATAGACGCGGAAGTTGGGATAGGCGAGAAAGGCCGGACCGTTCCGCCCCATCGGCAGCAGCACCGAGGCCGGAAGGTTGCCCGGGCCGAGGCTGCCGCTGCGCGCCCGCACCCCCAGCCGCGCCCAGTCCGACACGCGCTTGCCGTGGTCGAGCCCGGTCTCGGCCCAGTCGAGGTTGGCCGGAATGACGATTTCCTGCAGCCAGGGCTCGTTCGCGCGCCAGCCAAGCCCCTTCAGCATCTTGGCGGCCGACATCAGCGCATCGGGCGCCGAGGTCTTCAACAGCACATGCCCGTCGCCATCGCCATCGACGCCGTTTTCAAGGATGTCGGCGGGCAGCATCTGCACCTGACCGATTTCGCCCGCCCAGGCCCCGGTGGTGCGGGCCGGATCGAAATCGCCGCGTTCGTAAAGCGTCAGCGCCGAGAAGACCTGCGGCCGGAACAGGTCGGGCCGCCGGCAGTCATGGGCCAGCGTGACCAGCGCGTTCAGCGTGTTGAAGTCGCCCTGGACCGCCCCGAAATCGGTTTCGAGGGCCCAGAACGCCAACAACACGCCGCGCGAAACGCCGTAGGTCTGTTCGATTTTATCGAACACGGCGTCGTAGCGGGCGGCGTTCTGCCGCCCGTTGTCCAGCCGCGAGTGGCTGATCAATCGTCGCGAGAAATCGATGAAATCCCGCTGAAACACCCCCTGCGCCCGGTCCGCCCGGATCACCGCCGGGTCCTGCCGCACGCCGACAAGGAACCGCTGCGCCGCCCCGGCATCGTGGCCCCGGCGCACCGCCTCGTCGCGAAGCCCGGCCACGAAGCCGCCGAAATCGCCGCCGCAGGCCGCCCAGGCGCCGCCGGGCGCCCCGGGGGCAAGACCCAGCGACAGCAGGCACAGAACGGGCAGGGACGGCGACAGGCGCATGAAAAGGCTCCGGACCATTTTAGACAAAATCGTTTTACGGCCGTCACCTTACCAAGCCATTACCGGCAGACAAGCCGGGTCAGGCGGCTTTCAGCCGGTCGCGCCCATGCGGTTCGGTCCAGTCGATCTGCGGGTTGATCGGGATGATCCGGTTCGGATTGATGGTGTCGTGGCTGTAATGGTAGTGTCGCACGATATGGTCGAGATGCACCGTCGCGGCCACGCCCGGCCATTGATAGAGCTCGCGCGTGTAGCCCCAGAGATTGGGCATGTCGATCAGCCGGTTGCGGTTGCACTTGAAGTGCAGGTGATAGACCGGATCGAAGCGCAGGAGCGTGGTGAACAGCCGCCAGTCGGCCTCGGTGATCCGCGCGCCCATCAGATAGCGCCGCGTCGAAAGCCGGTCTTCCAGCCAGTCGAGACTGTCGAACAGGGCATGCACCGCCTCGTCATAGGCGCCCTGCGACGTGGCGAACCCGGCCTTGTAGACACCGTTGTTGACGGTCTCGTAGACCCGTGCGTTGATCTCGTCGATGCCGTCGCGCAGGTCTTCGGGCCAGTAGTCGTCGCGATTGCCGGTCAGGCCGTCGAAAGCCGAATTGAACATCCGGATGATCTCGGAGGATTCGTTCGATACGATGGTCTGGCGCTGCGTGTCCCAGAGCACGGGCACCGTCACCCGGCCCGAAACGTCCGGTTTCGCCCTGGTGTAGATGTCACGCAGGAAGGGCAGGCCATAAAGCCTGTCGCCGGTCGCGCCGGGAAAGCCGGTGTCGAAGGTCCAGCCATCGTCCAGCATGTCGGGATGCACCACCGAGACGCCGATATGCGGCTCCAGCCCCTTCAGCGCGCGGAAGATCAGCGTCCGGTGCGCCCAGGGGCAGGCATAGGAGACGTAAAGATGATAACGCCCGCTTTCGGCAGCAAAACCGCCCGAGCCGCTGGGTCCCGCAGCACCGTCGGGGGTGATCCAGTTGCGGAAACCGGCGGTCGAGCGGACAAAGCGCCCGCCATGGCTTTCGGTGTCGTACCAGCCGCTCTCCCAGCGGCCCTCCTTGAGATATCCCATATCTCCTCCTTCTGTTTCAGGAAGAGATAGCGGCCAGCGCGGCCGGGGCATTGCCTCTGGCCGCGCATGGCCCCTGCGTCACCGCACGGGGCTGCGGGGCTATTGCAGGTCGGCGAAGGCCTTCTGCAACCGCTCGACCGCCTCGGCGACACGCGCCCGGGGAGTGGCGATGTTGAAGCGCAGGAACGCCTCGCCGCCGGTGCCGAAGGTGGCCCCGTGGTTCACCGCGATCTTCGCGTCCGCCTCGACCCGGCGGGTGAATTCCTCGGACGACATGCCGGTGCCCGAGGCATCGACCCAGGACAGGTATGTCGCCTCGAGCGGCATGGACGACAGCCCCGGGATCGCGTTGATGCCCTCGTCGAACAGCGCGCGGTTGCCGTCGAGATAGGTCATCAGCGCGTCGATCCAGCCCGCGCCCTCGGGCGAATAGGCGGCGGTTGCCATGACCATGCCGAAGGAATTCGCCGAAAGGCCCAGCGCCGCCATCCGGGCCGCGAAGCGCGCGCGCAGCGCTGGGTCGGGCACGATGACGTTGCCGGTATGGGTGCCCGCGATGTTGAAGCTCTTGGTCGTGGCGGTCAGCATGACCAGCCGGTCGCGCACGCTGTCGTCGACCAGATCCATGACCGTGTGACGCGGCGCGCCCGGATAGACCAGGTCGTGATGGATCTCGTCCGAGACCAGCACCAGATCGTGGCGTTTCGCGAAATCCGCGACGCCCTGCAATTCGTCGCGGGTCCAGACCCGGCCGCCGGGATTGTGCGGCGAACACAGGATCACCATGGTCTCGGCCCCGGTCATCTGCGCGTCATAGGCCGCGAAATCCATCTCGTAGCGGCCGCCGCGGTTGACCAGCGGGCATTCGACAACGGTACGGCCCGCCGCCCGGATCACCCGGGCGAAGGCGTGATAGACCGGCGTGAACAGCACCACCCCGTCGCCCGGCGCGGTGAAGGCGTCGACGCAGACCGCGGTGCCGTTCACAAGCCCGTGCGTGGTGAAGATCGCGGCCGGATCGACCTTCCAGCCATGGCGGGTCTGCATCCACCAGCCGATCGCCTCCTTGTAGGCGCGGTCGTCGCCGAAATAGCCGAAGATCCCGTGATCGAGCATGCCGCGCAGCGCCTCGGCCACGCAGGCCGGCGGACGGAAGTCCATGTCGGCGACCCACATCGCCAGCCCGTCCGCCGCCGGAACGCCGTAGATCGGCTCCATCATGTCCCATTTCGAGGAATGGGTGCCGCGGCGGTCGATGATCTCGTCGAAATTCATGGGGCGCTCCTGTCTTGCGCGCGTCAAGCTAGCGACTTGGTGCCCCAGCGCAAGGTCTCTGCCGGGAACGGGCCGGTGCAAGGGCCTGACACGCCGCATTGCGCGGCGGCGCGGCTTCGCCTAAATCCGACGATCATGAGCATTCGACCGATCCTGATCCATCCCGACCCGCGCCTCAAGACGGTGGCCGACCCGGTGTCGGACATCACCGCCGAGCTGCAGAAGCTTGCCGAGGACATGCTGGAAACCATGTACGACGCGCCGGGCATCGGGCTGGCCGCGCCGCAGATCGGCGTGCTGTCGCGGCTGATCGTCATGGACTGCGCCAAGGACGAGGGCGTCCGGCCCAAGCCCTTCGCGATGTTCAACCCCGAGGTCGTCTGGGCCTCGGACGACAGGAACATCCACGAAGAGGGCTGCCTGTCGATCCCCGAGACCTATGCCGAGGTCACCCGCCCGGCCGAGGTGATCGTGCGCTGGACCGACCCGTCGGGCGACCCGAAGGAAGACAAGTTCACCGGGCTCTGGGCGACCTGCGTCCAGCACGAGATCGACCATCTCGAGGGCAAGCTCTTCATCGACTACCTCAAGCCGCTGAAGCGCCAGCTCATCACCCGCAAGATGGTCAAGCTGAAACGCGAACGGGGCCGGGCGTGAGCGTCCTGCCGATCCTGCACTGGCCGGACCCGCGTCTTGCGACGCCGTGCCAGCCGGTCGGGCAGGTGACGCCGGAAATCGCGCGTCTGGCGCAGGAAATGCTCGACACCATGTACGCGGCGCCCGGGCGCGGGCTGGCCGCGCCGCAGGTCGGTGTGCTGAAGCGGCTGTTCGTGATGGACGTGAACGGCGCCGCCGGGCCGCGCAGCCCGCGGATCTTCGTCGACCCGGTGATCGAAGAGCGCGCCGCCGACACCATGACCGGCCCCGAGGGCTGCCTGTCGCTGCCCGGGATCGTGGCCGAGGTCGAGCGGGCGATCGAGATCACGCTCCGCTGGACCGATCTCGACGGCACCCGCCGGCGCGAGGTGCTGTCGGGCATCTCGGCGGTCTGCGCCCAGCACGAGATCGACCATCTCGACGGCATCGTCACCCTGAACCGCGTCGATGCCGGCCAGCGCAGCGAACTGGAAGCGGCCTACCGCGCATGATCCGCCCGATCCTGCATTGGCCCGACCCGCGCCTGGCCACCCCGGCCGCGCCGGTCGAGGCCGTCACCGACGAGATCCGCGCGATCTGGGCCGACATGATCGACACCATGGAGGCGATGCCCGGCCATGGCGTCGGGCTGGCCGCGAACCAGATCGGCGTGCTGCTGCGCCTCGCGGTCCTCGACTGCAACGAGATGCGCGGCGCGGCCATGCGGCTTGCCAATCCTGAAATCGTCGCCGCCTCGGACGATCTGTCGGCCTATGACGAGGCCAGCCCCTGCCTGCCCGGGGTCGATGCCACCGTCACCCGCCCCGCCCGGGTCACGGTCCGCTTTCTGAATGAGCAGGGCGAACCCGAGACGCGCGAATTTTCCGGTCTCTGGGCGACATCGGTCCAGCATCAGATCGACCATCTTGCAGGACGGATGTATTTCGACACCCTCTCAAGGCTGAAACGCGACCGCCTTCTGAAGAAGGCCCGGAAACTGGGGAAACGCTGATGCGGGTGACGTTCATGGGAACGCCGGACTTCTCGGTGCCGGTGCTCGACGCGCTGGTCGCGGCGGGCCACGAGATCGCCTGCGTCTACACCCAGCCGCCCCGCCCCGCAGGCCGCGGCAAGAAGGACCGCCCGACGCCCGTCCATGCCCGGGCCGAGGAACTTGGCCTGATGGTCCGCCATCCGAAGACGCTCCGGACCGAGGAACAGGACGTGGCCTTCGCCTCGCTCGACCCCGATGTGGCGGTGGTCGTGGCCTACGGGCTGATCCTGCCGCGTCAGATCCTCGAGGCGCCCTGCCGGGGCTGCCTGAACATCCACGCCTCGCTCTTGCCGCGCTGGCGCGGCGCCGCGCCGATCCATCGCGCGATCATGGCGGGCGACACCGAAACCGGCGTCTGCATCATGCGGATGGAGGAAGGGCTCGATACCGGACCGGTGCTGTTGCGCGAGGCGACGCCCATCGGACCCGAGGACACCACCGGCGAGTTGCACGACCGGCTGTCGGCGATGGGCGCGCGGCTGATCGTCGAGGCGCTCGAGAAGCTGCGCGATCTGCCGCCCCAAGATCAGCCCGGGGACGGCGTGACCTATGCCGCCAAGATCGACAAGGCCGAGGCCCGGGTGGACTGGACCCGCCCCGCCCCTGAGGTCGCGCGCCATATCAACGGGCTGTCGCCCTTCCCCGGCGCCTGGTGCGATGTGGCAGGCGAGCGCCTGAAGCTGCTGCGCGCCCGCGCGGTGGAGGGTACCGCCGCCCCCGGCACGGTCCTGGGCGGGCTCACCGTCGCCTGCGGCGAGGGCGCGGTCGAGATCCTCGAGGCCCAGCGCCAGGGCAAGCGCCCGATGCGCGCCGCCGAGATCCTGCGCGGCTTTCCCCTGCCCGAGCGGCTGGGCTGAGACAGGCGCAGCCGCGCCCGTTGTCGCGACAACCCCGCCGGGCGCAAGGCGCGCATCGCTGCTGGCCCATGCCAAGGCCCCGCAGCGCAGGACCCAATGCACAAGACCCGTGCCATCCGCGCCTCAGGCCCGGATATGCGTCTTCCAATGCAGGTAAAGCCCTTCGACATCGCCGCTTGTCAGCATCGGCATCGCATCCCTCAACTGGTCCTCGGACCAGTCCCACCACCGCATCTCCTGCAGAAGACCGACGATCCTGGCCTCGAACCTCTTGCGGAGGGTCCGGGCCGGGTTGCCCGCCACGATTGCATAGGGTTCGACATCGCGGGTCACCACCGCACGGGTGCCGATCACGGCGCCGTCGCCGATCGTCAGCCCCGGCAGCACGATCGCCTCGGCCCCGATCCAGACATCATTGCCGATGACCGTGTCCCCGGCCGGACGATAGCCGTTCCGGGCCCCGCCGAAGGCCTCGACCTCCGACATCCAGTAGAAGGGAAAGGTGCTGATCCAGTCGCTCCGATGGCCCTGATTGCCCGCCATGATGAAGGCCGCTCCGGTTCCGATCGAACAGAAGCTGCCGACAAGAAGGCGGTCGACGCCCTCGTCAGGCAGCAGGTACCGGGCACAGTCATCGAAGCTGTGCCCATGGTAGTAGCCCGAATAATAGCTGTATTTTCCGACCTTGATGTTCGGGTTGGTCACCTGACGGTCAAGCGTGATCCCCCGGAAGGGGTTTTCAAAGACGTTTTCCATGTGCCGTTCCCTGAATGAATGGGACATACGCGCATACGCGCAGACAGCCCTGTCGCCGGTCGCGACGGGCCATGGCCCTGCGTCGAAGCGCAAGGCGTCATTCAGATGGTTCGGTCGGCCGACTTCACGGCATGCCCCTGGAACGCTGAAACAGACACGGCCCCAAGCATAGATGATCCGCGATAGCGCGCAAGCTGACGGGCGCGGGCGGCGGCGCCGTCAGGGCCGCATCGGGAAGGGATATGCCGTTCTGACCGAAATCCTGTGCCCGACCGGTCTGCTCTGGCAAAAACTCCCGTCACGCCCCATATTCACGGCATGGGCATGGTCTTTCTTCTCATCGTCGGCGCAGCAGCCGGTTTTCTGGCCACCAGGATCATGCGGGTCGAGGCCGATGTGCTGACCACCGTCGCGCTGGGCGTGCTGGGCGCGCTGATCGGCGGGGTCCTGATCCGCATTCTTCTGACCATCACCGGCGCGATGGCGGGACTGGTGGGGGCGGTGCTGGGCGCAATGGCACTGATCTGGGCCTACCAGACCTATATCGGGCGGCGCTGAGGCTAGAGGCTCGCCTCGACCCGGAAGCCTTCGGGAATGTCGTCCCGGCCCTCCAGCACCAGCGCGGCCATCAGCTCGCCCACCTTCGGCGCCAGCCCGATACCGATCTTGAAGCCGCCATTGGCCACGAACTGTCCCGTCCGCCCGGGCCAGCGCCCCAGCATCGGCGCGATGGTCCTGGCGCGCGGGCGCACGCCCGCCCAGCGCTCGATCACCTCGGCCCCCGCCAGCGCCGGACAGACCGCCCGGGCCCGGGCGATCACCGCATCGAGCCGCGCATCGGTGCTGTAGGGATCGTCGAACTCGCGTTCCGAGGTCGAACCGACGGCGACCGTGCCATCGGCATGGGGCACGATCAGCACGCCATCGGCATAGACCTGCGGCACCGCGCCTGCCTCATGGCCAAGGATCGCCGCCTGTCCCTTGACGCCGCTGCCGACCTGATGGCCCAGATCGGCCGACAGTTCAGCGAGCCCCGGATAGCCCGTGGCCCAGATCACCAGCCCCTCGAGCGGCCCCTCGGCACCGCAGGACACCTCGCCGCCCAAAGCACGGATCGCCTCGGCCAGCGCCGCGCAGGCGGCGCGCGGCGCGATCCGGGCCGACAGCGTGTCATGCACCAGCCAGCCAAAGGGCGTCTCGGGCACCAGGCCCTCAGCCTCGGCCGCCCGGATCACCCGCCAGGCGGCCTGCCCCCGCCAGAGCGTTTCGGCCTCGGCGGCGCGGGCCCTGGCGCGGGCCAGCGCCTTGTCGTCGGCAATCGGCTGATAGCGCCCAACCCGGCCATAGCCCGTGCACCGGCCGCTTGTCGCCTCGACCTCTGCCCAGAA
This sequence comes from Rhodovulum sp. BSW8, assembly GCF_003314725.1. Taxonomy (NCBI): domain Bacteria; kingdom Pseudomonadati; phylum Pseudomonadota; class Alphaproteobacteria; order Rhodobacterales; family Paracoccaceae; genus Rhodovulum; species Rhodovulum sp. BSW8. The sequence continues at coordinate 101,088 of NZ_QNVX01000036.1, read as the reverse complement.
GGCCCCGGCCGCGAGCAGGCTTTCGAACTGGAACTGCTTCTTGGGGTTCCACTGCTCGGGCACATGCGGGCTGAGCGCGCCGACCGGCGTGCCGCTGGCCCCGGCGCCGGGATGCGACCATTCGACGACGCGCACCCTTGCGCCCCGCCGCGCGCAGGCATAGGCCGAGGACAACCCGAATACCCCTGCCCCCATCACGGTCACGTCCACCGGTGCCATCGCGTCCGCCCTTCTGCCCTGACGAGTCCGCTCGCGGTCTAGGCGATCCGCTGCCCCAAGGCCAGCGGGCAGAGATCGACTGGCGCGAGGGCGGGGTGCCGGTCTCGGTCCGCTTCGACGATCCGTATTTCTCGATTGCCGACGGCCTTGCCGAGACCCGGCATGTCTTCCTTGCGGGCAACGGCCTGCCCGGCCGGTTTGTCCCCGGCTTTCACATCGCCGAGCTGGGCTTCGGCACCGGGCTGAACCTGCTGGCGGCGCTGATCGCCTGGCGTGCGGCCGGGGTGCCCGGGCCGCTACGCTTCACCAGCTTCGAGGCCTTCCCGATGGCCCCCGAGGCGATGGACCGCGCATTGCAAGCCTTCCCCGAGGCCCGCGCCGTGGCCGACCCGCTGATCGCCGCCTGGGCCGGGGGCGCCCGGCAGATCGAGACCGAAGACCTGCATGCCGAGATCGTCGAGGGCGATGCGCGCGAGACCCTGCCACGCTGGCAGGGACAGGCCGATGCCTGGTTTCTCGACGGCTTCTCGCCCGCGAAGAACCCCGAGCTCTGGTCGCCCGAGCTGATGGCCGAGGTCGCGCGCCACACCGCGCCCAATGGCACCGCCGCGACCTATACCGCGGCCGGGTTCGTCCGGCGCGGCCTGGCCGAGGCCGGGTTCGAGGTGACCCGCCAGCCCGGCTTCGGCCGCAAACGTCACATGACGACGGCCCGCATGAGATGACCGCCCGCCCATGACCCAGCAGAACACCCGGCTTGGCATCATGCTGATGATCGCCACGACCTTCGTCTTTTCGGCGCAGGACGTGCTGTCGCGGCATCTGGCCGATCTTTACAACATCCCGATGGTGGTGATGATCCGCTACTGGTTCTTCGCGGCCTTCGTGCTGGTGCTGGCGCGGCGCAACGCGGGCAGTCTGGCGGCGGCGGCGCGCACCCGGATGCCGGTGCTGCAGGCCCTGCGCGGGCTGGTGCTGGTGGCCGAGATCTGGGTGATGATCGCGGCCTTCACCCATCTCGGCCTGATCGAGAGCCATTCGGTCTTTGCCTCCTACCCGCTGATGGTGGCCGCGCTGTCGGGGCCGGTGCTGGGCGAGAAGGTCGGCTGGCGGCGCTGGACCGCGATCGGCGTGGGGTTCGTCGGCGTTCTGGTGATCCTCGCGCCGGGGGTGCGGGTCTTCTCGCCGCTGGCGCTGATCCCGCTGACCGCGGCCATCCTTTTCGCGGTGTACGGGCTGCTGACGCGTTATGTCGCCCGCGAGGACAGCGCCGCGACCAGCTTTTTCTGGACCGGGACGGCCGGGGCGGTCGCGGCCACCCTGGGCGGGGTCTGGAGCTGGGAGCCGATGACCGCCATCGACTGGGGCTTCATGGCCGGGCTGTGCGTGTCGGGCGCGCTGGGGCATTTCCTGCTGATCAAGACCTACGAGGTGGCCGAGGCCAGCGCGGTGCAGCCCTTCGCCTATCTGCAGCTTGTCTTCGCCTCGGTCTTCGGGCTGACCGTCTTCCACGAGACGCTGCGCGCCAACGTCGTGGCGGGCGCGGCCATCGTGGTGGGCGCGGGGCTCTTTACCGCCTGGCGCGAACGGGTGCGCGCCAGGCCGTAAGGCGCGCGGCGCGGCTGACGTCCTCCTTGCATCTTTCAGACCATGGTCTGGCTTGGCCCGAAGGGCTCCGGCCCCTAGCCTGTCGCCCAGGTCGATGAGGGAGGAGCCATGCGCGACATCGACCCCGATGCGGGAACCGCGCCGCTTTCGCGGTCAGGGATAGCTGCCCCGCATCCCGCGGCGGCAGGGGTCGCTTTGCGGCCCCCGGCCGAACGGCTCCTCCGAAGATCCGGAGAAACCGGAAGGAAGGGAGGAAACCAATGCTCGATACCACCAATGCAGACCGCGTCTCGGCGGTTCTCGCCGCGTTCGGAGACGCGCTCGAACAGGGCGACATCGACCGCGCGGTCGGGATGTTCACCGAGGATTGCTACTGGCGCGATATGGTCAGCTTCACCTGGAACATCCGCACCGTCGAAGGCCCGCAAGAGGTCGCCGCCATGCTGCGCGACCGGCTGGCCGCGACCGGGCCCAGAGGCTGGGAACTGGCCGAGGGCGAGATCCCGACCGAAGAGGACGGCATCACCACCGCCTGGGTCCGGTTCGAGACCGGGCTTGCCCGCGGCTACGGGCTGATCCGGCTGAAAGACGACCGGATCTGGACGCTGTTGACCACTATGGTCGAGCTGAAAGGCCATGAGGAACCGAAAGGCGTGAACCGGCCGCTGGGGGCAAAGCACGGCGCGGGCAAGGACCGCACCACCTGGAAGGAAGAGCGCGAGGCCGAAGACCAGGCGCTGGGGCGCACGGTGCAGCCCTATGTGCTGATCGTCGGCGGCGGACAGGGCGGCATCGCGCTGGGCGCGCGCCTCAGGATGCTGGGCGTGCCGACGATCATCGTCGAAAAGAACGACCGGCCCGGCGACAGCTGGCGCAAGCGCTACAAGTCGCTCTGCCTGCACGACCCCGTCTGGTACGACCACCTGCCCTATATCAAGTTCCCCGACACCTGGCCGGTGTTCAGCCCCAAGGACAAGATCGGCGACTGGCTGGAAATGTACACGAAGGTCATGGAGCTGACCTACTGGACCCGTTCGACCTGCACCTCGGCCAGCTATGACGAGACCGCGAAGGAATGGACGGTCACCGTCGATCGCGACGGCGAAGAGGTCGTGCTGCGCCCGCGCCAGCTGGTTCTGGCGACCGGCATGTCGGGCAAGCCCAACATCCCCGACTTTCCCGGGCGCGACACCTTCCGGGGCGATCAGCACCATTCCTCGCAGCATCCCGGCCCCGATGCCTATCGCGGCAAGTCCTGCGTGGTGATCGGGTCGAACAACTCGGCCCACGACATCGCCGCGGCCCTTTGGGAACATGACGCCAAGGTGACCATGGTGCAGCGGTCCTCGACCCATATCGTGCGCTCGGACACGCTGATGGAAATCGGGCTTGGCGGGCTTTATTCCGAACAGGCGGTGCAGGCGGGCATCACCACCGAAAAGGCCGACCTGATCTTCGCCTCGATCCCCTATGCCATCCTGCACGAATTCCAGATCCCGCTGTACGAACAGATGCACGAGCGCGACCGGGCCTTTTACGAGGCGCTGGAAAAGGCCGGGTTCTGGCTCGACTGGGGCGAGGACGGATCGGGGCTCTTCATGAAATACCTGCGCCGCGGGTCGGGCTATTACATCGACATCGGCGCGAGCCAGCTGATCATCGACGGCGAGATCGCGCTGAAACGCGGACAGGTGAGCGAGATCGTCGAGGATGGCGTCATGCTGGCGGACGGCACCCATCTGAAGGCCGATCTCATCGTCTATGCCACCGGCTACGGGTCGATGAACGGCTGGGCCGCCGACCTGATCGGGCAGGACGTCGCCGACAAGGTCGGCAAGTGCTGGGGGCTCGGGTCCGACACCACCAAGGACCCCGGCCCCTGGGAGGGCGAACAGCGCAACATGTGGAAACCCACCCGGCAGGAGGGGCTCTGGTTCCATGGCGGCAACCTGCACCAGTCGCGCCATTACTCGCAGTTCCTGGCGCTGCAGCTGAAAGCGCGGATGGAGGGCCTGCCGGTCGCGCCCTGGGGCGTGCCCGAGGTCCATCACCTGGGCTGAGACCCCGGGGGTCCTGAAGGCGGGCGCTCAGTTCGCCTTCAGCTCCTTCGACAGGGTGACGGCGCCGGTCTGGCCCGCCAGCCGCGCGCGGTAGATCGGCAGGGCCTCGGTCACCCGCATCACGTAATTCCGGGTCTCGGTGAAGGGGATCAGCTCGATCCAGTCGATCACGTCGACACCGGCCGCGCGCGGATCGCCCTGTTCGGACACCCAGCGATGCGCCCGGCTGGGCCCGGCATTGTAGGCCGCGGCGACCAGAACCGGGTTGGGCCCGAATTCCTCGACCAGATGCGCCAGATAGGCCGCGCCGAGACGGGCGTTATAGGACGGATCGGCGGTCAGGGCGGAACTGGAATAGCGCACCGACAGTTCGTCGGCCATCGCCTTGGCGGTGGTCGGCATCAGTTGCATCAGCCCCAGCGCCCCCGCGCCGCTGGCGACGGAGGGGTCGAACTCGCTTTCGCGGCGCACGATCGACAGCACCAGCTCGGTCGGCACCGGGTGCCGGGTGCGGGCGATCTCGGTCACCGGGAAATAGGCCTCGACCATGACATTGCCGGTCTCGGCCGCGGCCTTGGCGATGCGCAGCGCGACATGGTGGTCGTTCAGCTCCAGCGCCAGCCCGGCCAGCGCGCGCTGCCCGGCCGGATCGGCGCTTTCGGCCAGATGGGTCAGGAACATCTCGACCAGATTCTGTTCGCCCGCCTCGTGCAAAAGGAACGCGGCCGCAATCACCGAGCTGCGCGCGAAGGGCTGGGCGCGCCAGTCGGGGTAATAGTCATGCCCGGCCAGCGACGGGTCCATGGCGATGCCGCCGCGTTCGGCCGAGAGAAGCCCGTAAAAGCCGGTCTGGAACTGGGCGCCCATCGCATAGGCGGCGCGGGCCTCCTGGGGATGGCGCATCGCCTCCAGCGCCCGGCCCTCCCAGTAGCCCGCCCTGCCAAGGCTGATCGGGGTCCGGACCGCCGCCTCGAAAGCGCGGAAATGGGTCAGCGCGGTTTCGGGCCTGTCGAGGAAGCGCAGCGCGATGAAACCCGACAGCCATTCCAGCTCGGCATAGCTTGCGCCCGCGCTCAGATGGTGACGCGAGGCAAGCCGATAGGCAAGCTTCGGGTTGCCCTCGCGCAGCACCTGATGGGCATAGTACCGCCGCCACCCGGCCCAGAGCGCGGGGCGCCCGAGGCTTTGGGCCGACGCGCTGCGCTCGTCCAGAAGCGCGATGGCGTCCTCGCCCCGGCCCTTGCGGGTGCGCCACATGAAGCGTTCATAGGCAAGGCCCGGATCGTTGCGCAGCGAGGTCGGCACCGCCGCGATCCGGGCATCGACGCCCGGGTCCTGATTGCGCAGCGCGATCCGCGCCGCGGCAAGCTTTTGCCAGCCCTCGGGCACGAGGTTCAGCATCCGCCCGGCCGAGATGTCGTGCCCCTCCCACAACAGCGTGTCGAGCCGGGCCACGTGATGCGCGGCCAGCGTGCGGCCGAAGCGCGCCAGAAACGCCGATTGCGCCGCCTCGGACAGCGGCAGGGTCTGCCAGGCTGCCACCGCCGCCGCCCGGGCCTCGCCGGTCCGACCCAGCGCCGCCTCGGCCTCGACCAGCCGCAGCGCGCCCTCGCCGGTCACCGGGGCGCGGGCGCCGAAGAAGGCCACAACCGCCGCCGGATCGTCCCCGGCCGCGATGGCGCCCTCGCCCAAGGTCCGCACCTTGTCGAGCCCGGGCCAGTCGGGATTGCGCGCCAGAAAGGCGCGATAGTCCTCAAGGCTGGCCTCGCCCGCCCGCAGCCGCCGCCACTCGACGATGTCGAGCGCGACCTGACCGGCCGGACGGGCCAGTTGACGGGCCTCGGCCCAGCGGTCGGCGCGCACGGCAACCATGGCTCTGGAAAGGGCAGAGGGCTCGGCCGCGAGGACCGGAGCGGCCAGTGAAATCAGGAAAAGCAGGATCAGGGCGCGCATGTCGGGGCAGTGTCGGCTGGGGGCGATTGGCAAGGTCTCACGCAGCGGTCTATGCGGGCAATTCACAAACTTGGCAACGGGCGGCCGGCGCTATAGGGTCCGGCGCGCTGCGCGGGCGCACGACTCGCGCCAAGGCTATCAGAACAGGCCATCGAACACAGATGAAAAGGAGCGTGTCATGATAAAAGGGTCCCTTCCAGCCCTGGTGACGCCGTTCAAGGACGGCGCCGTGGATTTCGACACGCTCAAGCGTCTGGTCGACTGGCACCTTGCCGAAGGCAGCCATGGCTTCGTCCCGGTGGGCACCACCGGCGAAAGCCCCACGCTCAGCCATGCCGAACATGAGGCGGTGATCGAGGCGGTGGTCAAGACCGTCGACGGCCGCGTGCCGGTGGTGGCGGGCGCGGGCTCGAACAACACCGCCGAGGCGGTGCGCTTCATGCAATATGCCGAAAAGGTCGGCGCCGATGCCGCGCTGGTGGTCACGCCCTATTACAACAAGCCGACCCAGGCGGGCATGATCGCGCATTTCACGACGCTGCACGACTGCTGCGAGTTGCCGATCATCATCTATAACATCCCCGGCCGGTCGGTGGTCGACATGACCCCCGAGACCATGGGCGAACTGGCGAAGCTGCCGCGCATCATCGGCGTCAAGGACGCGACCGGCGATCTGTCGCGGGTGCCGAAGCAGCGGATCACCTGCGGCCCCGACTTCCTGCAGCTGTCGGGCGAGGACGGCACCGCGCTGGGGTTCAACGCCCATGGCGGGCGGGGCTGCATCTCGGTCACCGCGAACGTGGCGCCCCGGCTTTGCGCCGAGTTCCAGGAGGCGACGCTGGCCGGCGACTATGGCAAGGCGCTGGAGCTGCAGGACCGGCTGATGCCGCTGCATATCGCGATCTTCCTCGAACCGGGCGTGGCCGGGGCGAAATACGCGCTGTCGCGGCTGGGCAAATGCAGCGAAGAGGTCCGCTCGCCGCTGGTCGGGCTGACCCAGGGCACCAAGGACCGGATCGACGCCGCCATGCGGCATGCCGGGCTTCTGAACTGAGCGGGCCGGACGGGCTGCGTCCCGGCGAGGTGGCGGCCGGGGATCTCGGCCCCGCCGACGGTCCGGCGCTGCGCGTCATCGGCCGGGCGCGGACGCCCTGGGGCCCCGAAGACTGCCCCAAGAATATCGGCCGGGCGCGCGAACGGAGCGCGCCCGCCCATCTGGAACTGGACCCCGCCTTCGCCCCGGCGCTGAGGGGGCTTGCGGTCGGTCAGCCGGTGATTGTGCTGTACTGGATGGACCGGGCGCGCCGCGACCTGCTGGTGCAGGCGCCGCGCCATGTGGACGGCCCGCGCGGGACCTTCGCGCTGCGCTCGCCCAACCGGCCCAATACCATCAGCCAGTCGACGGTGACCATCACCGCGCTCGATCTGGACGCCGGGCGGGTAACCGTCGACGCGCTCGACTGCTTCGACGGCACCCCACTGATCGACATCAAGCCCTGGCTTGCGTCGGTCGACCTGCCGCCGGGAACGGCTGATTAGGGCCTACTCGACCATCACCTCGATCGGCTCTGACATGACCGGCGGATCGTGGGGCACGTGGTTCGCGTCGCCCAAAAGCAGCCAGAGCGTATGCGGACCGGGGGCGAGCTCGATCGTGGTTTCGGTCTGACCGCCGCCGAAATGGATGTGATGGTCGTCTGCCGGAACCGCCTGCGAGAAATCGAAGCCCTCTTGCGGCGCGTCGACGATCAGGTGGTGATGGCCGCTGGCGGGCGCGTCGGTGCCGGCCGGCACCACCTCCATGCCCTCGATGCCGAAGACGACCGACAGCGGCGAGGACACCGTGGCGCCATCTTCAGCACTGACGATGAACACCCGCGCACCGTCGGGCGAGGGCGTCCGGTGGTCATCGGCCAAAGCCGGAACCGCCAGCGCCGTCAGCGCGGCAAATGCCAGGGACGGAACCAGACAAGAGACCGCGAACGGCTTGGCTGGGGACAGAGTGGCGGGGCGAGCGTACATGGGGTCCTCCCTTCCTGTGCATGCCTGCGGGGCTGTCCGGTCGCCCGGACCGGCCCCGGTCACGAGCTAGCCCGGACCGGCACCGGATCAATCCGGCGTGCAATCGGGGAGGCTGGAGGAAACCCCTGGGGCGCACCGGTCACACCAACCGAAGTCACCATTCACGTGGTGCGCCCCAAGTAACATTGCACTTGCTACAGGCCAGATACGCGGCCCTTCACACAGGATCGGTAACCACACGTCGATCCATGTCCGCGATATGGCGCCTCGATTCGGACCGCAGTCGGGAAGAATTATGATCAAATTTGATATGTCTTCGACGGACCGACAAACCTGACCCAAGGTCACTTTGGGCAACCGTTTCCGCCAGAGCCCGCAGCCGCGGGCCGGGGCGCCGTTTCGGGCGTTGAGGCCCCGAGTCCGTTTCGGCTGCGGAAACTGTGACGCTGCCCCGATGTTGCCACAATTGCACCGCGCAATTCCGAAACGCTGCGTTTCGCGAAATGCAACAGAAGCCGCGGCCGAGGGCGGGCGCCCTTTCATGGCGGCGCGCGATGGCCTATATCGCCTCCACCATGGCCAATGCGAAGTCAGACCCGAACTACAAGGTGATCGCCGAGAACCGGCGGGCCCGCTACGATTACGCGATCGAGGACGACCTCGAATGCGGGATCATGCTGCAGGGCTCCGAGGTCAAGTCGCTGCGCGAAAACGGCGCCAATATCGCCGAAAGCTATGCCTCGGTCGAAGAGGGCGAGCTGTGGCTGATCAACGGCTATGTCCCGCCCTTCGAACAGGCCCGCACCTGGGGCCATGAGGAACGCCGCAAGCGCAAGCTTCTGGTCAGCCGCAAGGAAATGGCGCGGCTCTGGTCCGACACCCAGCGCAAGGGCTACACGCTGGTGCCGCTGGTGCTGTACTTCAACCACAAGGGGCTGGTGAAGCTGAAGATCGGCATCGCCAAGGGCAAGAAGACCCAGGACAAGCGGGAAACCGAAGCCAAGCGCGACTGGCAGCGCCAGAAGGCCCGGCTTTTGAAGGATCACGGCTGACACCCGCCTTGCCTCGGCAGGGGCGCCGTTCTAAGGGAAACGGTGTCTGCGCAGCCGGAGGGGGAGGTCATGAGCTACGACGATCCGAAAACGCTGGTCTCGACGGACTGGCTTGCGGCGCATCTGAACGATCCCGATCTGAGGATCCTCGATGCGTCCTGTCGGCCGGTCTTTGCCACCGACACCCCGCGCGATCCCCGTGCCGAGTATCAGGCGGCCCATATTCCCGGCGCGCGCTTCTTCGATATCGACGAGATCGCCGATCAGCGCTCGGACCTGCCGCACATGGCGCCGCCGCCCGAGAAGTTCATCAGCCGCCTGCGTGCCATGGGCGTGGGCGACGGCCATCAGGTGGTGGTCTATGACAGCGCGGGCCTGTTCTCGGCCGCCCGGGTCTGGTGGACCTTCCGGCTGATGGGCAAGACCGATATCGCGGTGCTGGATGGCGGCTTTCCGAAATGGCGGGCCGAAGAGCGCCCGGTCGAGGACCTGCCGCCGATGGTGCGCGACCGCCACATGACGGTGCAGCGCCAGGCCGGGCTGGTCAAGGACGTGACCCAGGTCGCGGCCGCCTCGAAGCTTGGCGATTACGAGATCGTCGATGCCCGCGGGACCGCGCGCTTCGAGGGCAAGGACCCGGAACCGCGGCCGGGGCTGCGCTCGGGCCATATTCCCGGCTCGAAGAATGTGCCCTTCGCCAGCCTGCTGAATGCCGATGCGACGATGAAAAGCCCCGAGGCGCTGAAAGCCGTGTTCGAGGCCGCCGGGGTCGACCTGCGCAAGCCGGTCATCACCTCCTGCGGCTCGGGCGTGACCGCCGCCATCCTCAGCCTCGCGCTCGAGGTGATCGGGCATCGCAACCATTCGCTCTATGACGGCTCGTGGTCGGAATGGGGCATGTACGGAGACCTTCCGGTCGAAACGGGACCTGCACGATGCTGAACCGACTTTCCCCGCAATCCCCCGACAAGATCATCGGGCTGATGCAGCAGTTCCGCGCCGATCCGCGCGCGGACAAGATCGACCTCGGCGTCGGCGTCTACCGCGACGCCGAGGGCCGGACCCCGGTGATGCGGGCGGTCAAGGCGGCGGAAGAGACCCTGTGGCGGACCCAGGACAGCAAGGGCTATGTGGGCATCGAGGGCGATCCGGCCTTTCTCGACGCGATCCGGACGCTGGTGCTGGGCGAGGCCGTGCCTGCGGGCCGCGTCGCCGCGGTGGCGACGCCCGGCGGCACCGGCGCAGTGCGGCAGGCGCTGGAGCTGGTGCGGCTGGCCGACCGCACCGCGCGGGTCTTCATTCCGGCGCCGTCCTGGCCGAACCACGCCGCCATCGTGAATTTCCTCGGGCTCGGGGAAGTCGCCTACCGCTACTACGACGCCGAGGCGCATGCGCTCGACGTTTCGGGCCTTCTGGCCGATCTCGAGACCAGCGGCCCGGGCGATGTGGTGATCCTGCATGGCTGCTGTCACAACCCCACCGGCGCCGAGCTGGCGCTGGCGGACTGGGCCGCCATTGCCGAGGTCCTGAGCCGCACCGGCGCGCTGCCGCTGGTCGATCTGGCCTATCTGGGCTTCGGCAACGGTCTTGAGGCCGATGCCGCCGGGCTGCGGCTTCTGGCCGGGGCGCTGCCCGAGATGCTGGTCTCGGTCAGCTGTTCGAAGAATTTCGGGCTGTACCGCGAACGCGTGGGGGCGGTGCTGGCGCTGACCCCGGACGCGCCCGCGCGCGAGCTGGTGCGCGGCAACCTGTCGAACCTCAACCGCCAGAACTTCGCCTTCCCGCCCGATCACGGCGCCCGCGTGGTGACCGCGATCCTGGGCGATGCCGAGCTTCGGGCCGACTGGGCGGCCGAGCTGGAGACCATGCGCACCCGGATCGAAACCCTGCGCCGGACGCTGGCCGACCGGCTGCGCGAAACCAGCGGCTCGGACCGCTTTGCCTTCCTCGCCGGGCAGAAGGGGCTGTTCTCGCTGATCGGCGCGACGCCGGACCAGGTCGCCGCGATGCGCGAGACCCATGGCGTCTATGTGGTCGGCGACGGGCGGATCAACCTTGCCGGTCTGTCGGAAACCAATATCCCGAAAGTGGCCGAGGCGATGCTGGCCGCGGGCCTCTAGCCCGCCCCGTCCAGCGCGGCACGGGCATAAAAGGAAACGGCGGGGAAACTTCCCCGCCGTTCGCGTTTTTGAGGACCGGGGCCCCGGTTCAGCTGTGGTAGGCCGACTCGCCATGGCTGGTGAGGTCGAGGCCCTGACGTTCGCTGTCGGTATCGACCCGCAGGCCGACGATCATGTCGACGATCTTGTAGGCGATCACCGAAACCACACCGCACCACACGATGGTGACCAGCACGGCCTCGGCCTGAATGATCGTCTGACCGATGGTCGAGTAGTCCTCGCCGCCCTGTCCGCCGAACATCGAGCCGCCGAAGAGGCCGGTGCCCAGCGCGCCGACGATGCCGCCGATGCCGTGCACGCCGAACACGTCCAGCGCGTCGTCATAGCCGAACTTGGCTTTCACGGTCGCCACGAAGAAGTAGCAGATCGGCGACACGATCAGGCCCAGCAGGATCGCACCGATCGGACCCAGCTGGCCGCAGGCCGGGGTGATGGCCACGAGGCCCGCAACCATGCCCGAAGCGGCGCCCAGCATCGAGGCCTTGCCGCGGGTCAGCGCCTCGACGGCCGACCAGGACAGGATCGCGGCGGCGGTGGCGACGAAGGTGTTGATGAAGGGCAGGCCGGTGAAGCCGTTGGCTTCGAGGTTGGACCCGGCGTTGAAGCCGAACCAGCCGACCCACAGCATCGAGGCCCCGACCATGGTCAGCGTCATCGAATGGGGCGCCATGTTCTCTTTGCCAAGCCCGATGCGGGGGCCGACCATGATGGCACCGACCAGCGCCGCGATCCCGGCGTTGATGTGGACCACGGTCCCGCCGGCGAAGTCCAGCGCACCAAGGTTGAACAGCAGGCCCGCGCCGTCCCAGACCATGTGGGCCACCGGGAAGTAGCAGAAGGTCGTCCAGATCGCGATGAAGAGCAGCACGGCCGAAAATTTCATCCGCTCGGCGAAGGCGCCGACGATCAGCGCGGGCGTGATGACGGCAAAGGTCATCTGGAACGCGATGAACACATATTCCGGGATCACCACGCCATCGGTGAAGGTCGCGGCGGTCGAATCGACGGTGACGCCCGACAGGAACAGTTTGCCGAAACCGCCCCAGAACGGCGAGCTGCTGCCGCCGAAGGCGAAGGAATAGCCCCAGAACACCCAGATCACCATCATCATCGCGGTGATCAGCGTGCACTGCATCAGGACCGACAGCATGTTCTTCTGACGCACCAGGCCGCCGTAGAACAGCGCCAGGCCCGGCATGGTCATGAACAGAACCAGGATCGTCGCGGTCATCATCCAGGCGGTGTCGCCCTTGTCCATGATCGGCGCGGCTTCGGCGGCGGCCTCGACGGCCGTGGCGGCATCCTGTGCCAGCGCCGGAAGCGCCGCGGCCGTCGCGGTCAACGCCGCCAGGCCGAGAATATGTTTGATATTCGCCATTTTCGTTGTCTCTCTATCCCTGATACGTCCGCGTCACACCGCGTCTTCGTTGGTTTCGCCGGTCCGGACACGCACCGCCTGGTTCACGTCCAGCACGAAAATCTTGCCGTCGCCGATCTTGTCGGTCTTGGCGGTCTTGGCGATCGTCTCGACGACCTGATCGGCCATGGCCGAGGTCACGACGATTTCGAGTTTCACTTTCGGAACGAAGTTCACGGCATATTCCGCACCGCGGTAGATCTCGGTGTGACCGGACTGCGAGCCGAAGCCCTTGATCTCGGTCACCATCATGCCGCGCACGCCGATTGCAGTGAGGGCTTCCCTCACTTCCTCCAGCTTGAACGGCTTGATTGCAGCAATGATGAGTTTCACGTTGTGCCCCTTCCGTTGAGCAGGTGACCCCTGCGGGTTTTCACAGCGGCAAGGAAGGGCCGCGAAGCCCACCCGACACAAGCGGATCGAGGTCAGGAACCGGGCGTGAGGCGGGCGATAATGCACAATTTTTGCACAGATATGCATCTCCGCTGGAATTTCGGGCATTCTGAAAACCCGCCGCGCGACGCCTTCGACCTCCACAATCCGGCGCGCGCGCGATATGGTTCGGGCAAAAGGCAGACGAGGCAGTCGACGGAAATGGGCAGCACGGGACGCAGGCCGCCGCCCCTGGTGGCGGATCGGCGCTATCCGAAGAAAACCGCGCGCAAGGCGCAGCCGAGCGGCCGCAAGCCCCGGACCCGCAGCGGCGGGGGCAGCGGCGGCGGACGGCGGGGCGGGCGCGCACGGCGCGGAAACCCGCTTGTTCGCGCGATCTCGGGCCTGTTCCGCGGGCTGTTCCGGTCGCTTCTGGGCACGGCGGTGCGGCTGGCACTGCTGGGCGTGGTCGCGATCGGCTGCGGGGTCTTCTATTTCCAGCAGCAACTGCCCGAGATGACGGCGCTTCTGGACGGACGCAACCGCGGTTCGGTCACCCTGCTCGACCGCGACGGCAAGGTCTTCGCCTGGCGCGGCGAACAGTTCGGCGGCCAGATCACCGCCACAACCGTTGCGCCCGCCCTGAAGAACGCCGTGGTCGCGACCGAAGATCGCCGCTTCTACCGCCATTTTGGGATCAGTCCGCGCGGCATCGCCGGCGCGATTCGCATCAACCTGGCCGAGGGGCGCGGCCCGCTGTCCGGCAATGGCGGGTCCACCATCACCCAGCAGACCGCCAAGCTGCTGTGCCTCGGCGTGCCCTACGATTCGAAGACCTGGAAGACCGAGGCCGCCTACGAGGCCGACTGCCGCCGCACCACGCTTGGCCGGAAGATCAAGGAAGCCCTCTACGCGATGGCGATGGAGGTGAAATATTCCAAGGACGAGATCCTGACGATCTACCTCAACCGCGCCTATCTGGGCGCGGGCACGCGCGGCTTCGAGGCCGCCGCCCAGCGCTATTTCGGCAAGTCCGCGAACCAGGTCAACGTCTCGGAGGCGGCGATGCTGGCGGGGCTTCTGAAGGCCCCCACGACCTATGCGCCCACCAACAACCTGCAACGCTCGCGCGACCGGGCCAACCTGATCATCGGGCTGATGCAGGACCAAGATTACATCACGCCGAAACAGGCCGCCATCGCCAAGGCCAACCCGGCGAAGCTGTCCGAAGCCGCCGAGTCGCGCGCGGGCGGGTATTTCGCCGACTGGGTGATGGGCGCGGGCCCCGATTTCCTGACCCGCGACACCACCGAGGACGTGATCATCCGCACCACCTTCGATGCGCGCATCCAGAAGGCGGCCGAGGACGCGCTGAAGGAGGTGTTCGAGACCAAGGTCAAGGACGGCTCGAAGGCCGAGGCCGCGATCATCGTGATGTCGGCCGACGGCGCGGTCCGGGCCATGGTCGGCGGGCGCCAGACCGCGGTCGGCGGGTTCAACCGCGCGACCATGGCGCTCCGCCAGACCGGGTCGTCGTTCAAGCCTTTCGTCTATGCCGCGGCGCTCGATCTGGGCTACACCCCGAACGCGACCGTGGTGGACGAGCCCTATACCATCAACGTGCCGGGCTCGGGCCCCTATTCGCCCGACAATTACGACCACAAGTTCCGCGGCCGCGTGACCCTGACCGAGGCGCTGCAGCATTCGCTGAACATTCCGGCGGTCAAGGTGTCCGAGGCGGTGGGCCGCGAGAACGTGCGCCGCATCGCCCATGACTTCGGGCTTCAGGCCGATCTGGCCGCGGGCCCGGCTTTGGCGCTGGGGGCCTCTGAATCGACCCTGATCAACATGACCGGCGCCTATGCAGGCATCCTCAACGGCGGATCCAGCGTGACCCCCTATGGCCTGACCGAGCTGCGGCTGAAGGGCGATGACACGCCGCTGATGGGTCAGGAGGGCGGCATGGGCGAACGGGTGATCTCCGAACGCGCCGCCCAAAGCCTCGTCTACATGATGTGGCGCGCGGTCGAGGCGGGCACCGGCCACCGGGCCAAGCTTTCCGACCGGCAGGTCGCGGGCAAGACCGGCACCACCTCGGCGGCGCGCGATGCCTGGTTCATCGGCTTTTCGGCCGATTACGTGGCCGGGGTCTGGATGGGCTATGACGACAACACGCCGTTGAAGGGCGTGACCGGCGGCGGCCTGCCCGCCGAGATCTGGCATGAAGCCATGGTCCGCGTCCACGAGGGCGTGCCACCCCGGCCGCTGCCGATGCTGCTGCCCGAAGAGGCGCCGCCGCCCGTCGCGGGCGAGCCCGGCTATCCGGGCCAGTCGGCCGGGCCAGGGACCGGCGGATGGGGCCAGCAACAGCCCGTGCAGGACAACCGCGACGACGGCGGCAATCTGGCCGAGAACATCCTGCGCAGCGTGCTGGGGGCGTTCGGGGCCCGAAATTGACCGAAGCACTTGACCGGCGGACCTGAACCGGGCCGCGCGGCTCTGGGTGGATGCCCAAGCGGCCGCCGCGCGTCGGGCCACGACCGCGGCCGGCAGGGACGAGAGCTTCGCGGGCTCGCGTCATCAGACCGCAGTCCGGGACGATGACTTCGCGTAACCGCCCGAGGCGCTTGACGCAGTGCAAAAGACCGGCGCGGCAGAGCCGAGCCGTCGCCTTCCATCTCTTCAACAGGATGGCGCCGACGGCGACGGCCCCGCATCGCGGCCCGACGGATCTCTTGCGTATCGAAGGCGCGGATGCAGAGGCGGTCGCGGCCCTGCGGGACAAGGTCCGGATTGTCGTCGGACGGGGTCCGGTGCAGGCCAGCCTGCCCGCGAGCGATAGCCCGAACTGCACCGGCGGCCATCGGCTGGGATTCGAAGCCGCTAGACGCTGCGACTGTCGGCGGGGCATCAGGGCGCCCCGACCGAAGATCTTGGGGAAGGAAAGCCCGCAGTGGCCCGTAAAGGTGAGCGGAACCCGCTCAGCGTCAACGATTTGCGGGGACCCTGGCCCCCGACCGAGATGCCGGGATCAGCCCAGGGTTCGAAGGTCGCGGGTCAGCGCGCCGATATCGCCGCGGCGCTTGTCCAGCATGGCGCCGATCTCTGTGCGTTCACTGGCCAGCATGTTCACACCTTCGATGAAGATGTTGAAGAACTTGTTGCTGCCCGAGCGGTCCGAGACCAGGAACACCACCTCGACCGGGGACTGGCCGCGCAGCAGCGCGGTCGACTTGACCTCGTAGAAGTTCTTCACCTGGCGGGCCTGGTTCACCTTGATATCACCGCCGACAAACTCGCGGAAACGGCGGCCATACTTGCGGGCGATATAGCCCTGGAAGGCATCGGTGAAGGCGCTCAGCTGCGCCGAACTGGCCTGCCGCGCGGCAACGCCCAGAACGGACCGTGCAATCACCGACACATCGGCATAGCGCGCGAAGATCCGCTCGAATTTCGAGAACATCTGGGCTTCGGAGCCGCCCGAATTGATCGCGCTGTTGATGTCGCCGACCACGCTGTCGATCAGGCGCGAGGCCTCGTCGGTGGTCAGGGCAAGGGCGCGTCCGGGCGTCAGGCCGGACACGGCCAGGGCGGCACCCGCCATCAGACCGGTCAGCAACAGGCTGCGGCGGGTCGGGGCGAGGACGGGCTTACTGGGCATTGGGGTCTTCATAGGGATCCTCGTAGGGGTCGAAGTAATCGGTCTCTTGGTTGCGGCTCAGCTTGTGGCGCCGGCTGTCCAGATAGATCTGGCGCGACTGCGCATAGCTGTCTGCGCTTTCATATAGGACCGAATCTACGAGATCCGAATTTTCATAACGTGCATCCGCCCCCCGAAGCACCCCGGTGCCCGCCATCACATTGCGCTCTTCGGAATTGGCCAGCGGCCTCAGCGGGTTCATCGCGAAATCGACAGCACGTCCGATCATGGCACGTTCGGTCATCGGGCCGAGCACCGGGAACTCGACATAGGCGCCCTCGCGCATGCCCCAGACATAGAGCGTTTCGCCGAAATCGGTGTCGACCTTGGTCGCGCCCATCCGCGTGGCCGGATCGAGGATCCCGCCCAGCCCGACCGTGGTGTTGATCAGGAACCGCGTGCCGTTCTGCACCGCGTCGCCGGGGCGGAACTGCAGCAGGCTGTTGATCATCGCCCCGGGCAGCGACAGGTTCGAGGCGAAGTTGCTGACACCGGACCTGACCGGACGCGGCACCGCCTTGCCATAGGCAGTCGAGACCGGACGGAACACACCGCGGTCGAGCGACTTGTTGGCCTCGTGAATCTGCCGGTTCCGCGATTCGTAGGGGTCGCGGATCGTGCCGGGCGCCTCGGGATGCGCGCAGGCGGACAGAAAAAGGACAGTGGAAAGAACCGCAAGACGGCCCGACCACAGGGTGGCTTTCCGCAAAGACGACACGAGCTGGATCCAGTCTGATATCGAGACCCCGCCAAGGAACCACGCCCGGGCGCAGATCACAAGAGCAGAGGCGCAGGGAAACGCGCGCGCGTTGCAGGAATTTTACGGGTTCCGCCCGGCACGGCGCGGGGGTAGCTTCGGCCCGAACCGACGATCCACCCCTTTCGGAGAGACCACATGAGCGGCAAATACGAGGCCAGACTGGCCGAGCTTGGCGTCACCCTGCCCGATGCCCCCGCGCCCGCGGCGAATTACGTGCCCTATGTGACCTCGGGCGCGCTGGTCTTCGTCTCGGGCCAGATCTCGGCCCGGGATGGCGCGATGATCCAGGGCAAGCTGGGCGCGGACATGGACGTGGCCGCCGGCGCCGAGGCCGCGAAAGCCTGCGCGATCTCGCTTCTGGCCCAGCTCAAGGCAGCCTGCGGCGGCGATCTCGACCGGCTGGTCCGGGTGGTCAAGCTGACCGGCTTCGTCAACTCGACCCCCGAGTTCGGCGACCAGCCGAAGGTCGTGAACGGCGCCTCGGACTTTCTGGTCGAGGCGCTGGGCGATGCCGGGCGGCATTCGCGCTCGGCGGTCAGCGCGGCCTCGCTGCCCTTCGGCGTCGCGGTCGAGATCGAAGGCATCTTCGAGATCGCATGACCCCCCTGCCCCCGGCCTTTCTCATGGCCCCCATCGCCCACCGCGCGTTCCATGACCGCGCCGCCGGGCGGCCCGAGAACTCGGTCGAGGCGGTGCGCGCCGCCATCGCCGGGGGCTACGGCATCGAGATCGACATCCAGCCCTCGGCCGACGGCGTGCCGATGGTGTTTCACGATTACGACCTCGCCCGGCTGACGGGCGAGACCGGCCCGGTCGCGGGCCGGAGCGCGGCCGAACTGGGCGCGATCCCGCTGAGTGGCGGCACGGAGGGCATCCCGACGCTCGACCGGGTGCTTGACGAGGTCGCGGGCCGGGTACCGCTGCTGATCGAGATCAAGGATCAGGACGGGGCCATGGGCGCCGCCGTCGGCCCGCTGGAACGGGCGGTGGCCGCGGCTCTCGGGGGCTATGACGGCCCGGTCGCGCTGATGTCCTTCAACCCGCATAGCGTGGCGGCGCTGGCCGAGGCCGCGCCCGACCGGCCGCGCGGGCTGACGACCTGCGCCTATGAGGCGAAGGACTGGCCGACGCTGCATGCCCCGGTGCGGGACACGCTGCGCGACATTCCCGATTACGACCGGGTCGGCGCGTCCTTCATCTCGCATCTTTGGCGCGATCTGGCCCGGCCGCGGGTGGCCGAGCTCAAGGCCCGGGGCGCTGCGATCCTGTGCTGGACGATCCGCAGCCCCGCCGACGAGGCCATTGCCCGCACGGTCGCCGCGAACGTCACCTTCGAGGGCTATGCCGCGGCGCGGCCCGCTTGACCCGGCCCCCGGCGGCCCCACCTCAATGGGAAAGCCGGGGCAGGACAGATGCGCGCGCGTGAACTCGAGGCAGACCAGGTCGAGATCGAGGTTCTGACCTCGATCGACCAGATCGAAGAGGACCAGTGGCAGGCCTGCGCCTGCCCCGAAGCGGCCGATGGCGGCCGCCCCGAAGATCCGTTCACCACCTACCGCTTTCTCGCGGCGCTGGAACACAGCGGCTCGGTCGGGCCCGGCAGCGGCTGGCAGCCGCATCATCTGGTGGCCCGCGACGGAAGCGGCGTCTTCGCCGTCGCGCCGCTTTACGCCAAATCCCACAGCCAGGGCGAATACATCTTCGATCATGGCTGGGCCGATGGCTATGAACGGGCGGGCGGGCAGTATTACCCCAAGCTGCAGATCGCGGTGCCCTTCACGCCCGCCACCGGCCGCCGATTCCTGACCCGCCCGGGCCAGGAGACGCGCGGGCGGGCGGCCCTCGTCGAGGGGGCGGTGCGCCTTGCCGCACAGAACGCGCTTTCGTCGGTCCACATCACCTTCTGCACCGAGGCCGAGGCCGAGGCGGGCCGCGAAATGGGGCTGTTGCATCGCGTCACCCAGCAGTTCCACTGGGAAAACCGCGCCTATGCCGATTTCGACGCCTTCCTCGCCACGCTGTCCTCGCGCAAGCGCAAGAACATCCGCAAGGAACGCGCCACCGCGGCAGCCTTCGGCGGCACCATCCGGGCGCTGACCGGCGATGCAATCCGGCCCGAGCACTGGGACGCCTTCTGGCGGTTCTACCAGGATACCGGCGCGCGCAAATGGGGCACGCCCTACCTGACGCGCGCCTGCTTCGACCGGTTGCACGAGACCATGCGCGAGGACATGCTGCTGGTTCTGGCCGAGAGCGACGGCCGACCCGTCGCGGGCGCGCTGAACTTCATCGGCCGGTCGCGGCTTTACGGGCGCTACTGGGGAGCCGTCGAGGACCACCCCTGCCTGCATTTCGAACTGTGCTATTATCGCGCCATCGACTTTGCCATCGCCCATGGCCTCGACACCGTCGAGGCGGGCGCGCAGGGCATGCACAAGCTGTCGCGCGGGTATCTGCCGACGCCCACCCATTCGCTGCACTGGATCGCCGATCCGGGGCTGCGGGCCGCGGTCGACCATTTCCTGCGGGCCGAGCGCGAGGCCGTCGCCGAAGAGATCGAGGTGATCACCGCCTACGGGCCGTTCCGCAAGACCGCGAAAGACCAGGAGGAGGAACAGGAATGACCGGAAAACTGACCGGGGACGAACGCAAGCTGGAACTGTCGCCGCTTCTCGCCCATGGCTGGAGCGAGGTCGAGGGCCGCGACGCCATCGCCAAGACCTATGAATTCGGCGATTTCGTCTCGGCCTTCGGGTTCATGACCCGGGCCGCGCTTTGGGCCGAGAAGATGAACCACCATCCCGAATGGTCCAATGTCTACAAGACCGTCGAGGTCACGCTGTCGACCCATGACGCGGGCGGGCTGACCATGAAGGATGTCGATCTGGCGCGAAAGATGGACGCGCTCGCCTGAGCGCGGACGCCCGCCCCCAAAGGGACGGGCGCGGGTCTCAGATCTGTTCCAGCAGGGTTTCGCCGGCCGAGATCGAGCATTCGCCCGGGCTCGCCTCGACATTGAGTTTCTTCACCACGCCGTCCTCTACCAGCATGGCATAGCGCTTGGACCGCGAAATCAGCCCGGCGGGCGGCGCGTCGAAATCCATGCCGATGGCTTTGGTAAAGCTGGCATCGGCATCGGCCAGCATGGTGATGCCCGCCGCATGCGCGCCGGTCGCCTCGCCCCAGGCCTTCATCACGAAGGGGTCGTTGACGGCGATGCAGGCAATCTCGTCGACGCCCTTCGCGGCCAGCTTGTCCTTCGCCTTGATGAAGCTTGGCATATGCGCCGAATGGCAGGTCGGCGTGAAGGCCCCCGGCACCGCGAACAGCACCACCTTGCGGCCCTTCAGCTTGCCGGACAGCGAGACGGCGCCCGGCCCGTCTGCCCCCATTTCGGTAAAGCTCGCCTCGGGCAGACGGTCGCCTTCGGAAATCGCCATGACTTCTTCCTCCTGATCCATTGCATTGCGTTTCGCGGCTCAGATAGTGTGCGACCCGGATCGTGCCAGAGCGGAAGTCCATGTCTCACATCGTTATCATCGGCGCCGGACAGGCGGGAGCGGCGCTGGCCGCGAAACTGAGGGCGCTTGGCCATGACGGGCCGCTGACCCTGATCGGAGACGAACCGGCGCCGCCCTATCAGCGCCCGCCGCTGTCGAAGAAATACCTGCTGGGCGAGATGCCGCTGGACCGGCTCTATCTGCGCCCCCCGGCATTCTATGCCGAGGCCGGGATAGATCTCCGCCTGGGCGAAACGGTGATCGCCATCGACCGCGCCCGCGGCCGGGTGGTGCTTGAAGGCGGAGAGATCGGCTATGACATGCTGGCGCTCGCCACCGGCGCCGCCCCCCGGCGCCTGCCCGCCGACAAGGGTGGCGCGCTTGCGGGCATCCATGTGGTCCGCACGCTGGCCGATGTCGACGCGATGGCGCCTGCCTTCCGCTCCGGCGCCCGCGCGCTGATCGTCGGCGGCGGCTATATCGGGCTCGAGGCGGCGGCGGTTGCGTCCCGTCTGGGGCTGAAAGTCACCCTGACCGAGGCCGCGCCGCGCATCCTGCAGCGCGTGGCCGCCCCCGAGACCTCGGACTGGTTCCGCGCGCTCCATGCCGCTCATGGCGTCGAGATCCGCGAGGCGACCGGCCTGACCCGCCTGCTGGGCGAGACCCGCGTCACCGGTGCCGAGCTGGCCGATGGCAGCATCATCGAGGCCGATTTCGTCATCCTCGGGATCGGCGTCGCCCCGGCGACCGCGCTGGCCGAGGCGGCCGGGCTGACGGTCGAGGCAGGCATCGCCGTCGATGCGATGGGCCGGACCTCGGACCCCGCGATCTGGGCCGCGGGCGACTGCACCAGCCTGCCCTATCGCGGCGGCCGGATCCGGCTTGAAAGCGTGCAGAACGCCATCGACCAGGCCGAGGCGGTCGCGGCCAACATGCTGGGCGCGGACACGCCCTACGATCCGAAGCCATGGTTCTGGTCCGACCAGTATGACGTCAAGCTGCAGATCGCGGGGCTGAACCTCGGCTACGACCGCGTGGTGGTCCGCCCCGGCGACCGCGCGGGCAGCCTGAGCCACTGGTATTATCGCGGCGCCGAGCTGCTGGCGGTCGACGCGATGAACGACCCGCGCGCCTACATGACGGCCAAGCGTCTGATCGAGGCGGGCCGCTCGCCCGATCCCGAAAGCGTCGCCACCGGCGATCTCAAGGCGCTGATGGCGGCATGAGGATCGTGGCAGGACGGTTCCGCGGCCGGGCGCTGGCTTCGGTCGGCAAGGGCGATCCGGCGGCGCATCTGCGCCCGACGACCGACCGGGTGCGCGAAAGCCTTTTCAATCTTCTGCTGAACGGCGGCTATGGCGATCCGGTCGGCGGTGCCCAGGTGCTCGACCTCTTCGCAGGCACCGGCGCGCTGGGGCTCGAGGCGCTCTCGCGCGGCGCCGCCCATGTCACCTTCGTCGATGACGGCACGACGGCGCTGGCGCTGGTCCGCGAGAATGTGGCGCTGTGCCGGGCCGAGGCGGACTGCACGATCCTGCGCCGGAACGCGACCCGGCCCGGCCCCGCCCCCGAAGCGCCCGCGACGCTGGTCTTTCTGGACCCGCCCTATGGCAAGGGTCTTGGCGAAAAGGGGCTGGCCGCATGCCTTGCGGGCGGCTGGATCGCGCCGGGCGCCCTGATCGTCTGGGAAGAGGGCGCGGCGGTGACCCCGCCCGAGGGGGTCGAGCTTCTGGACAGCCGCCGCTATGGCGAAACCGGAATTTCCATCCTCGAAGTCCGCTGACCCGCTTGCCGGAAGGCCATCGCCCCCCCATCTGGTCGGCCATGACCGAGCCGCTGAGCCACGACACCGATGCCGCCCTGATCGCCGCCGCGCGCAGTTATTTCGCCGCGCGCCGCGCGCGTGTACCGGCCTTTGCCCGGCGGCGCTTCGGGGTCGTCGGGGCGCTGCGGCTGCACCGCCACGCGCTGGGCTGGGATGTGCTCAGGGCGCCGGTCAACGTGCTGCTGTCGCCGGTGCTGATCCTGACCCGGCTGGGCGCCTGGGGGGCCGGGCGACTGGGCGCGCGCCGCGTTGCGGCCTGGCTTGGCGCGCGGCAGATCCTGCTGCCCACCGCCGTCGCCACGGCGGCCGAGCGCGCGGTGGTGGTCGATCTGCTGGAACTGCCCTGGGACGGCCCCGGCGGCGCCAGCGGCAAGGATGCGCTGGCCCGCGCGATCCTCGCCCGGCCCGACCTCGCAGCCCTGGTCGCGGCGCGGGCCGAGGCCCCCGCTCTGGGCGCCCGGGCCCTCGGGGATTATGGCGGCACCCGCTCGGCGGTGGCCGAGATGACCACGGCGCTGGGCACGATGGGGGCGGGCGCGCTGGCCTTCCAGTCGCTGACGCCCGGCATGGTGTCCTTCGCGCCCGGGATCGCCGCCATCGTCGCGCATCAGGCCGCCATCGCCGCCTTC
Source organism: Rhodovulum sp. BSW8 (assembly GCF_003314725.1). Taxonomy (NCBI): domain Bacteria; kingdom Pseudomonadati; phylum Pseudomonadota; class Alphaproteobacteria; order Rhodobacterales; family Paracoccaceae; genus Rhodovulum; species Rhodovulum sp. BSW8. The sequence continues at coordinate 77,791 of NZ_QNVX01000036.1, read as the reverse complement.
CCGCTGGGCGGGCTTCTCGGCACCGCCTGGTACGGGGTCTTTCCCGCCGCCGCGCCCGCCTGGATGACCGTCGCGATCACCGTGCCGCTGATCGGCCTTGGCGCGCTGGTCGCGGCCTTCGCGGGCGTGATCGCCGACCCGGTTCAGGTGGCGCTCGGCATGCATCAGCGCCGGTTGAACCGGCTGATCGACGCGCTGGAGGACGCCTTTACCGGCACCGGGCGGCGCGGCTTCGCCGCACGCGAACATTATTTCGCGCGGCTTCTCGATCTTTCCGATGCCGGGCTGGCCGCGATCAGGCTGATGCGGGGTTGAACCGCCCCGAAGAAGAGCCCGGAGGCACCTGTTGCGTCATGGGTATTTGGGCCAAGAAGAAGCCCAAGCCGTCTCTTCTTCTTGGAAAAAATACCCCCAGCACGCTCTCCGTCCCGCGATACGGCCGGATCAGACGGCCTGGAACATCGGGAAGGTCACGCCCAGCGCCCAGGCAAGGAAGAGGCCAAGCCCAAGACCGACGCCCGCAGGCCGGTTCGTGGCGCGGCCGATCCAGCCGCCCATGGTGCCGAACAGCAGATAGAAGATCAGGATGATCGGCAGGATCAGCAGCAGGAAGAACAGACGGTGGAAATCGAGCGCGGTGGCGATCCCGAGCGAGACCAGGAAAGCGCCGCGCGACACAAGGCCGCGCCAGACCGGCGCCCGGCCGCCCTCGACCATCAGCGCGTCCGACAGCATGTAAGGCACCGCCCCCACCACCATTGCAGCGATGATGAGGCCGCGGATCGGGATCGGCCAGAACGAGGTCACGTAGCGATCCATGGCGAAGCCGAAGACCCCGATGGTGTAAAGCGCCACCAGCGCGGCCAGCGCCAGGATCCGGCCGATTTCGCGCCAGCCTGCCCAGCGCACCTCGCCCCACCAGGCCAGAAGTGCCAGCACCATCGCGCCGTAAAGCGCGAAATGGACGGCCAGGTAATCGGCCACCAGCACCGGCAGAAAGCGGGTTTCGAACGGCGCCAGGATCAGCGGCACCGCCACCGCCGGAAGCAGCGCCACGATCAGGAAACGGCGGCGCGGCAGCGGCGCGGGCCGGGGCGCCTCGGTCTGGCCGCGCATCCGCGCCAGAGGCCAGGCCAGAGCCACGATGCCAACCAGCAGCAGCGCGATCCAGCCGCCGATCTCGACGACCGGCCCGCCGCTTGTCCGCCCGAAGGTCGCATCGAGCCAGGCCCGCGTCTCGCGCAGCGCGGTCGGCGACCAGATCACGCCGATATGCTCGACATCGGGGGCCAGCAGCGCCCGCCGCCCGGTGCCCGTCGCCGGATCGCCCACGGTATCGCCCAGCTGCGCCGACGGATCGGCCAGCTGCAGCGCCTCGAGCGGGTCCGTGGCCAGCCGGCTTTCCCATTCCCCGTTGATCATCAGCAGGTTCGATGGCTCGGTCGCGGTGATCGAGTCGTTCGCCGCAGCGATCCCGATGGTGGCCGCGATCCGGGGGTCGTCGCGCGCCTCGCGGATCGCGATATAGCTGCCCATGGAATGGCCGAGGATCGCGACCCGCCCGTCGGCCCAGGGCCGGCCCAGCGCCGCATCGGTCACCCGCCGCGTCTCGGCCATCAGCAGAAGCGCGGTGCCCTCGGGACTGTCGAGATCGCCCGACATCGGCACCGGGTTGCGCCCGTGCCCTTCGTAATCGAACGCGACCGCCGCATAGCCCGCGCGCGCCAGCGTCAGCGACCAGGCCTGCATCAGCTGGCGCGATCCGGCAAAGCCGTGCGAGACGATCACCACCGGGGCGGGCGGCGCGTCCCTCAGCCGGTAGACCGCGGCGGGCGTCGCGCCGGTGCCGGGCACCGGGGCGATCACGATGCCGCGCCGCTCGGACTCGAGCTGCCAGACCGAGACCGCGATCGCCAGAAGCGCCGCAAGCCCCACGATCCAGCGCATCGGCGTCAGACGTGCGAAGAGTTCGACCATGATACCGCCTCTCTCGCCGCCCGAAGGCGGCGGACTGCCCGGAGTGTCGTTCGGAGCGCCGCGCCCCGGAAAGGGCGACGGCTCAGCTGTAGGTAGGGTGGAACAGCCCGCCCGGCGAGAGCGTGAAGATCTCGCAGCCATCGGCGGTGACGCCGATCGAATGCTCGAACTGGGCCGAGAGCGACTTGTCGCGGGTCACGGCGGTCCAGTCATCGGCCAGGATCTTGGTCTCGGGACGGCCCAGATTGACCATCGGTTCGATGGTGAAGAACATGCCCTCTTCCAGAACCGGGGTCGGGTCGCGGGTCGGGTTGCCCGAAATTGTGACCTTCCGGCCCTCCTCGTCCAGCCGGAACGGCGCGTAATGCAGCACGTTCGGCGGCGCGTGGAACACCCGCCCCAGCCCGTGGCCGCAGAAATCGCGCACCACGCTCATGCGATGGGATTCGACATAGGCCTGAATGGCCGCGCCGATATCGCCGAAGGTGTTGCCGGGCCGGACCGCCTCGATCCCCTTGAACAGCGAATCGTGGGTGACCTGGATCAGCCGCTCGGCCTTGCGCGAGAGCTTGCCCGCCACATACATCCGGCTGGTATCGCCGTACCAGCCATCGACAATCACCGTCACGTCGACATTGAGGATGTCGCCATCCTTCAGCACCTTGGGTCCCGGGATGCCGTGGCAGACCACATGGTTCACCGAGATGCAGCTGGCGTGCTTGTAGCCCTTGTAGCCGATGGTGGCGGACACCGCGCCCTTGGCCTCGACCAGATCGGTGATGACGCGGTCGATCTCGGCCGTCGTCTGGCCGGGGAAGACCAGAGGCGCGATTTCGTCGAGGATCTCGGCCGCCACACGTCCCGCGGCATGCATGCCGGCGAAATCCTCGGGCTCGTAGATGCGAATGTTGTCCTTCGTCCGCCTGCCGCGGGTCTTCTCGTCCAATGCGCACTCCTTCATGGCTTGACCCAGAGATACGCTCCGCCGCCGGCAAAGACCAGAGGCGGAACGGTCGCGCCGGTCCGCCTCAGCCCAGATCGACCGGAAGCGCCTGCGCAAGCGTCACGCCCTCGGGGCCGATGCGGGTGGCGTGGCACAGGAAGACGACCCCCGCCGCGGCCGCCGCGCGGGCGGCTGCGGCATAGCCCGGATCAAGATCGGCGGCGAGCCCGAACCGCGCGCAATCCGTCCGCTGCACAAGAAACAGGACCGCCGCCCGGTGCCCGGCAGCCACCATCCGGGCCAGATCGCGCATGTGCCGGGCGCCGCGCGCCGTCACGCAATCGGGAAACTCGGCCCGGTCGCCCTCGCGGCGCAGATGCACGTTCTTGACCTCGAGATAGGTGTCGGGCTGGCCGGCCGCGCTCAGCAGGAAATCGACCCGGCTGCGGGCGGCATAGCGCACCTCGGGGCGGACCCGGCCATGGCCCGGCAGCGCCGGAACCCGGCCCTCGGCCAGCGCCTCGGCCACCACCCGGTTGGCAAAGCCCGCATCGACCCCGGCCCAGTGCCCGCCCGGAAGCTCGGCCAGCCGCCAGGAAAAGCCAAGCTTGCGGCGCGGATCGTCATTGGGCTCCAGCCAGACCCGAAGCCCCGGATCGGTCAGCCCCAGCATCGCGCCGGAGTTCGGGCAATGCGCCGTCACCTCGGCCCCGTCCTCCAGCCGCACATCCGCGAGGAACCGCTTGTAGCGTCGGATCAGCCGCCCCGGCACGAGGGGTCTTTGAAAGCGCATGGCGGGCTCCTATACCGAAGGACACAGACCGGCAAGCCGGGCACGGACAGGGCCGGAAAGGCCCCCGCGACCGGGTCCGGGCAGATCGGCCGGTCGAGGAGGCCGGGCAAGGAGGCAGCCATGACCAACCCCACCGCGGCGATGCTGGTGATCGGCGACGAGATCCTGTCGGGCCGCACCCGCGACGCCAACATGCATTATCTGGCGGGCGAGGCGATCAAGCACGGCATCCGGATGGCCGAGGTCCGCATCGTTCCCGACCGGCAGGACCGGATCGTGGCCGCGCTGAACGCGCTTCGGACCGATTACGACATCGTCTTCACCTCGGGCGGGATCGGCCCGACCCATGACGACATCACCGCCGATGCGGTGGCGGCGGCCTTCGGCGTCGGCATCGACGTGCGCGAGGATGCCCGCGCGCTGCTGGCCGAATATTGCGCCCGGATGGGGCGCGACCTGAACGAGGCGCGGCTGAGGATGGCGCGCATCCCCGATGGCGCCACGCTGATCGCCAACCCGATCTCGGCCGCGCCGGGCTTCGTGATCGGCAATGTCCATGTCATGGCCGGGGTGCCCAGCGTGTTTCAGGCGATGGTGGCAAGCGTACTGCCCACGCTGGCGGGGGGCCATCCGCTGATGTCGCAGACGCTGTGCGTCGAGCGGCCCGAAGGCGATATCGCGGGCGAGCTGCGCGGGCTGGCCGCGCGGTTCAACGATCTGTCCATCGGGTCCTACCCGTTCAGCCGCGACGGGGTTTACGGCACCAACATCGTGATCCGCGGCTCGGATGGCGCGCGGATCGACGCGGCCATGGCCGAGCTGTGCGACCTGTTCCCCGAGGCCATGGCGTGAGCCTCGCGCGGCTTTTCGCGGGGCAGGAGACGACCTGGCCGCCCGCCGCCCGCCACATCGCGGGCCCCTGGTGCCTGCGCGACGGGCAGGGCGGCGGCAAGCGCGTCGCGGCGGCGACTCTGGAGGGCGCCTTCGACCCCGCGGCCATCCCCGAGGCCGAGGCCGGGATGCGGGCGCTGGGCCAGGACCCGCTGTTCATGGTGCGGCCCGACGAGACGGCGCTTGACGCGGACCTCGCGGCGCGCGGCTATGTCGTGGTCGATCCGGTGACGATCCTGTCGGGCGCGGTCGCCGATCTTGCCGCCGAACCGCCGCCGCCTGTGTCGGCCTTCACGCTCTGGGAGCCGCTCGCGATCATGGACGAACTCTGGGCGGAAAACGGCATCGGCCCGGCCCGGCGTGCGGTGATGGCCCGCGTCCAGGGACCAAAGACCGCCGTTCTGGGGCGGCGCAAGGACCGCGCCGCGGGCGTGGCCTTTGCGGCTCTCTGCCGCGACATGGCTTTCGTGCATGCGGTCGCGGTCTCGCCCGACTATCGTCGGCAGGGAACCGCCGTCAACATGATGCGGGCCGCCGCCCAATGGGCCCAAGATCAGGGAGCAACATCGCTTAACGTTCTGGTTACAGACCATAATCACGCGGCCCGCGCGCTCTATGCTTCCCTGAACATGAGGGATGTGGGACACTATCATTACCGAATGATCGCGCCGCAAAAGGCCTGAGCAGTGACCCATGACGCGCCCCGCACCACGGCACTCGACCTGCCGATGGTGGACCCGCTGCCGGCTGAAACCCAGCGGTATTTCGATCTTTGCGCGGACCGGCTTGGCCTCGTGCCGAACGTGCTGGCCGCCTATGCCTTCGACATCGGCAAGCTGAACGCCTTCACGGCGATGTATAACGACCTGATGCTGGGCCAAAGCGGGCTGTCCAAGCTTGACCGCGAGATGATCGCGGTCGTGGTCTCGTCGATCAACCGCTGCTGGTATTGTCAGGTGGCCCATGGCGCCGCCGTGCGCGAGTTGTCGGGCGATCCGGCACTGGGCGAGGCGCTGGTGATGAACTACCGCGTCGCGGCGCTGAGCCCGCGCCAGCGCGCCATGCTGGATTTCGCGGCCAAGCTGACCGAGGCCAGCCACCGGATCGAAGAGCCCGACCGGCAGGCGCTGCGCGAGGCGGGTTTTTCCGACCGCGACATCTGGGACATCGCCGCCGTGGCCGGGTTTTTCAACATGACCAACCGCGTCGCCTCGGCCTCGGGGATGGAACCGAACCCCGCCTATCACGGGGCGCATCGATGACCCCGCGCCCCATCCTGACGCTGGTGCTGGCGCTGTGGCCCGCGCTTGGCCTGGCCGAGCTGCCCGAACCGCCCGAGGCGGCCGCCGTGGCCGCCGACGAAACCGAGGCCGACTCGAGCCTGCGGCTGCCGACCGCCCCCTATGACGGCCAGACCGTGCCCACGCTGCGCGCCGAGGGCGCGATCCGGCGGCTGGTCTGGCAGGCCCCGCTGGACGGGCAAGGCACCTTGCAGGTGATCGACGGGCTGAAGGCCCAGTTGATCGCGGGCGGCTACCGGATCGCCTTCCAATGCGCGGCCAAAGGCTGCGGCGGCTTCGACTTCCGCTTTGCCACCGACACCCTGCCCGAACCGGCGATGCATGTCGATCTGGGCGATTTCCGCTATCTGCTGGCCGAGAAGGTGCGGCCCGACGGCACCGATTATGTCAGCCTGGTGGTCAGCCGCTCGGAAGAGCGCGCCTTCGTGCAGGTGACCCGCGTCGGCCGCCCCGAGGCCCCGGCCCCCGTCCAATCCACCAAGTCGCCCGACCCGGCGACCCTGCCGCTGATCGACGCCCCCGCAAAGCCTGCGACCGAAACGGCCGAAGACACGCTGGCCGACCGGCTCGACCGCGACGGGCGCGCGGTGCTGGCCGGGGTCGATTTCGCCACCGGCGCCTCGAAGCTCGACGGCGGCCCCTTCCCCGCGCTGGACACGCTTGCCGACTATCTGCGCGCCCGTCCCGGGGCCCGGATCGTGCTGGTGGGCCATACCGACACCGAAGGCGGGCTGGCCGGGAATATCGCGCTGTCGAAGAAGCGCGCCGAGGCAGTGCGCAGCTATCTGGTGGCGACGCTGGGCGTTCCGGCCGACCGGGTGGCGGCCGAGGGCGTGGGCTTTCTTGCGCCGCTCGCCAGCAACGCGACCGACAGCGGCCGCACGGAAAACCGCCGCGTCGAGGCGGTACTCGACACGGCGGAATAGCCATTGGCACGGCGGGGCGGCCGCGCTCAGATCATGATGTCGTCGCCGTCGAAATGGGTGATGAGGAAGTCGATGAAGGCCCGCACCTTGGGCTGGGTGAACCGCCCCGGCGGATAGACCGCATAGATGCCCAGCCGTTCCATCGGCAGGCCCGGGATCGCCTCTTCGACCAGCCCCTTTTCCTTGGCCTCCTTGAACAGGAAGCTCGGCAGATAGGCGATGCCAAGCCCGGCGATCGCGGCATTCAGCAGCGACTGGCCGTCATTCACCGTCAGCCAGCCCGCGGTGCGCACCTGCCGCTTTTCGCCCGAGGGCGCGGTGATCTTCCAGACATTGCCGCTGGCCTGGTTGGAATAGTGCAGAAGCTTGTGTTCGTTCAGGTCGTCGATCTTCTGCGGGCGCCCGAATTTCTGGAAATAGGCGGGCGAGCCGATCATCCGCTTGGTGGTGTCGGCCAGCTTGCGGGCGCGCAACGTGCTGTCTTCCAGTTCGCCCACCCGGATCGCCATGTCGAAGCCTTCCGAGATCAGCTCGACGAAACGGTTGTTCAGCACCATGTTGATGGTGATGTCGGGATATTGCTGCAGGAACTCGCCCAGAAGCGGCGACAGGTGATTGACCCCGAAATCGGTCGCGACCGAGATCCGCAAGAGCCCCGATGGCGCCGATTGCATCGCCGAGACCAGCGCATCGGCCTCGCCCGCATCGTTCAGCACCCGCCGCGCGCGGTCGTAATAGGCCAGGCCGATCTCGGTCGGGCTGACGCGCCGCGTCGTGCGGTTCAGAAGCCGCGCGCCCAGCCGCGCCTCAAGCGACGAGACGTGCTTGGACACGGCCGATTTCGAAATGCCCATCTTCCTGGCGGCATCGGTGAAGCCGCCTTGATCCACGACAGTGGCAAACGCCTCCATCTCGGTCAGTCTGTCCATAGGTTCTTCCTTGCTCGCATGCCCATCTCACCACCGTTTCGCAAGATGCCGCCGGAATCGGGCAGGAATTGGGAAGGCCCCAGACAATACTTTGGTAACGGGACGGATCGTCGTCCTATCGGAAACAGGCGCCCGGGGTCAGAGCGTGGCCGCGAGCCGCGCGCCCTGGTCGATGGCGCGCTTGGCGTCAAGCTCGGCCGCCACATCCGCCCCGCCGATGACGTGATGCGCGATACCGGCCGCCTCCAGATCCGCCGCCAGGCTCCGCTCGGGCTCCTGCCCGGCGCAAAGCACCACGGTATCGGCAGCGATCAGGCGCCGATCCGGTCCCAAGCTGATCTCGATCCCCTCAGGCGTGATGCGGTCGTAGGTGACGCCCGACAGCATGGTCACGCCCTTCATCTGCAACGCGGCGCGGTGGATCCAGCCCGTGGTCTTACCCAGCCGCTTGCCCGGCTTTTCAGCCTTGCGCTGCAGAAGCGTGACCGCGCGGCGCGGCGGCTCGGGCCGGGGACCTTCGGGCGCCAGCCCGCCGCGATGCCGGGCGGGATCGGCCACCCCCCATTCGGCGCGCCAGAGCGCCGGATCGCGGGTCGGGCTGTCGCCCGTGACCAGATATTCGGCGACATCGAAGCCGATGCCGCCCGCCCCCACCACCGCGACCCGCGGCCCGGCCTCGGCCCCGCCCGCCAGCAGATCGACATAAGAGATCACATGCGGCAGGTCCTGGCCTGCGATGCCCGGATCGCGCGGCAGGACGCCGGTGGCCAGCACGACTGCATCATAGGACAGAAGATCCTCGACCCTGGCCTCCGCCCCCAGCTTCAGCGCGATGCCCTCCCGCGCGACCATGGTGGCGAACCAGTCGACCAGCCCGTCGAATTCTTCCTTGCCGGGAATGCGCCGCGCCATGTTGAGCTGCCCGCCAAGGCTGGCCGCGCGGTCGAACAGCGTCACCGCATGGCCGCGCCCGGCCGCGACCAGCGCCGCCGACAGGCCCGCGGGCCCCGCCCCCACGACCGCGATCCGGCGCGGGGTGGCGGCCGTCTCATAGCGCAGTTCCGTTTCGAAACAGGCGCGCGGGTTGACGAGACAGGTCGAGACCTTGCCGCTGAAGGTATGGTCCAGACAGGCCTGGTTGCAGGCGATGCAGGGCGCGATCTCGCGCGCCCGGCCCGACCGCGCCTTGGCGACGAAATCGGGGTCGGCAAGAAACGGCCGCGCCATCGAGACCATGTCGGCGGCGCCCCCGGCCAGCAGCCCCTCGGCGATTTCGGGCGTATTGATCCGGTTCGAGGTCACGACCGGGATGCCGACCTTGCCCATCAGCTTTTGCGTGACCCAGGCAAAGCCCGCCCGCGGCACCGAGGTCGCGATGGTCGGCACCCGCGCCTCGTGCCAGCCGATGCCGGTATTGAGGATCGTGGCGCCCGCCGCCTCGACCCGCTGCGCCAGCTCGATCACCTCGTCGAAACTGGACCCGTCGGGCACCAGATCGATCATCGACAGCCGGTAGATCAGGATGAAATCGGCCCCGACCGTCGCCCGCACCCGGGCCACGACCTCCAGAGGCAGCCGCATCCGGTTTTCATAGCTGCCGCCCCAGCCATCCTCGCGGCGATTGGTGTGGCGCACCAGGAACTGGTTCAGGAAATAGCCTTCGGACCCCATCACCTCGACCCCGTCATAGCCTGCCTCGCGGGCGCGGGCGGCGGCGGTGGCGATATCGGCGATCTGCTTCTCGATCCCGGCCTCGTCCAGCGCCTTCGGCGGAAAGGGCGAGATCGGCGACTTGAGCGCGCTGGGCGCGACGCAATCGGGGCTGTAGGCATAGCGGCCCGCATGCAGGATCTGCATCGCGATCCGCCCGCCCTCGGCATGGACGCGGTCCGTCACCCGGCGGTGATTGGCGATGTCCCCGGCCGAATACAGCCCGGCCGCCCCCGGAAACACGCCCCCTTCGGGGTTCGGCGCCATGCCGCCCGTCACGATCAGCCCGACGCCGCCGCGCGCCCGCAGCCCGTAGAATTCGGCCACCCGGTCCCAGTCGCCGCGCTCTTCCAGCCCGGTATGCATCGACCCCATCAGCACCCGGTTCGGCAGGCGCGCAAAGCCAAGATCGAGCGGCGCAAGAAGATGCGGATAATCGGTCATGTGGTCGGTCCTCCCCCGGGGCAGACTGTCGCGTCGCCACGCCGCTGTCATCGGGGACCCGACGTCAGGTTCTCTCCCACCGGGCGCGTGCCGGACCAGCATAGGCCGGGACGGCGCCTCTGCCAGCCCGTCCTGCCGCAGGGAGTGTATCCGCCGGGCCTTTTGGTGAAGAGCGACCGGCGCCCCCCGGCACGAAGGTCTGGCAGATAGCCCCGGATGGCCTGTGGGGCGCACCATTGGCACCCGGTGCCCCCCTCCGACCGAGGATGCCGGTCGGTGCAACCGGTCCCTCGCCTGTTTCGGGACGCCCCGGCAGGCCCGTTTCAAACAGCCGGGGCGGCCGCTTGGGTGAGCGGAAGCGCCGGACTGCAACCCAACCCGTCCCACCTTCGCCGACCGGTCCCGAAGGCCTGACAGGCACCGGCCCGGCTCAGGACCCGGAGCGCTGGGAAAGGCGCTGAAACACAGGGATCTCGCGGCAATGGTCGCGGAAGGCGCGCTTGAGAAGATCAAGCTCGGCCCGCATCTGATCAAGCTCGGCGCGCACGTCCCGTTCCAAGACCGCCCCCGCAAGGATCGAGACATGCGCCAGCGTGGTGCCGGTGCTGCGGTCGCGAATCAGCACGTTCTGCACGCCGTCGGACAAGAGATCGGCGGGGATCGGCACCGACAGCCGATGCCGCCCCGGGCGGTCGGGGTCGGGACAGGCGGTAACGCCCGGCAACGTCCGGTCGCCATACAGGGCCTCGATCCCGGGCGGCGGCGCCCCGGCGGGCAGGTCCAGCACCGCCTCCCACAGGCCCGCCTGCAGCCGTTCCCCGCTGAGCCGGGGCAGATCGGCGGGCCTCACGCCTCGGCCCTCGGGCGGCGGCTGAGGACGAGATCGGACAGCAGGATGCGGTTCATTCCGGGGCCGTCGAGGATCAGGTCCATCCACATCCTTTCGGCGCGGCGGTCATTGAGATCGCTGGCGGCAAGGTCGAAATCGAGCGCGATCCGGGGGTCGCCCGGCGGCAGCGCGCGCACGACCTGGGTCAGGTTCGGCCCATGGCGGATGTTGAGCCGGGCGAAGATGTCGACCGGCGCCTCGACCTCGAGCGCGGCCTCGAGCCGGATCAGATGGCGCCGCCGCAGCCCTTCGACGGCGCGCGACGGCAGATCGAACACCATCGACAGGAACCCGCCGTCGAAGCCGAAAACCTCCAGCGAAAGACCGTAGGGCGCGCTGTCCTTTGGGCCGGTATTGGCGATCTGGCGCAGGGCGATCTCGGCCCGGGCGGCGTCGTGAAACAGCGTCAGCCGCGGCCCCAGACGGGTGCCGCTGCCGATCCCGGTCAGCCCGCGCGGGTCGATCGGACCCGAGAAGGGCGCCGGACGAAACCCCCAGTCGGACCCCAGCGGCAGGCGCGGCGCCCCGGCCCGGGCATGAAGCGCCGCCAGCCGCGCATCGGCGGTGTGGATCACCCGGTCGAGGCGGTGGCGCAAGCGCCAGGCACGGCCGCGCAGGGCGGCAAGATCGGGCGCGTCAAGGTGGTCGGCGGCGTCGCCGGCCCGGCTCCAGGCGGCCAGGGCGGGGCGGAACAGAAGACGGTCGGTCAGCGAGTCGCGTTTGGGCAAGGTCGGCATCGGTCACGTTGGGGTTCGGGTCGCCGCCAATCTAGGCGCGCGCAGGATGCCGGAAGGTTAACGCTGGGGAAGAAATGGGCCGGGCCGCGGCGCGGCCTACGGACTGGCGACCAACGCCGGATCGGGAAGGGCTTCGGTTGCGGCCAGACTGCGCCGGGCGAGATCGCGCAGCAGGCTCCGCGCCGCCGGATCGCTCAGCGGATGCGCGACAAAGCCGGTTGCCGCTGCGGTGACGATCCGCCCGTTGGCCTCGAAGATCGCGCGCCAGGCGTCGGGCCGCAACCCTTCGGCCAGCCCCGGGCCGCGGTCGATGGACTTGACCAGGAAAAGCCCCTCTTCGGTCTCGGTGTCCAGCACCTCGACATCGTCCGGTTCGCCGCTGCGCGCGAGCGCCGCACGGCCCAGATCGGACTGGAAATAGCGGCTTAGCACCAGGGCGCGGTCCTCGGGGCTGCCGCCCGGCCCCGGACTGGCCGCGACCGACACGGTCAGGATCGCGTCCTCGGCGGGCACCGAGGCGCCGGGGGCCCGCACCAGGGCCGCGCAGCTGGCCAGCAGAACGAAGGCCCCGTCCTCACCGTCCTGGCTGGCGCCTTCGTCGACGCAGAACCCGTAAGGCGCGACGACCGCCACGCGGTCCCCGGCCACGGTGACCCGCTGCACCCCGTCCCCTCCGGGCACGCAGCCGCCCAGCACCAGAAGCACCGCGGCCGTCAGCGCAATGGCACGGCGCGGCGGGCGGGGCAGGGCGGGGCTTTGGCGGCGCATCGGGTCCTCGGTCGTTGGCTCGGACCCCGGCATAGAGACGGGGCGGCGATGAGACAAGCCATTGAAGCCCGGCGACCGCCCGGTCTAGGGTCGCGGCCGAAAGGGCCGCCCGATGCGCTACGACCCGCATGAAACGCTTGTCTCGACCGCCCGCGCCAGGCCGGAGCTTTGGCGGACCGGCGCCGGGCTGGCCGTTGTCGCGGCGGTCCAGATCGGCCTTGTCTATTGCGTCTTTGGCGCGGTCGCGGCGCTGCGCGGCCCCGGCATCGCCGAGGCAGCGTTCCGGGGCGTCTTCGTCACCTCTCAGACCGCGACCGACACGCTCTGGCTGCTGGCGTCGTTTCTGTGCCTGATCTGCGGCGTGGGCGTCGCGGCGCAACTGCTGCAGGGCCGGAGCCTTGGCGACCTGACCGGCGCGCCCGGTCCGGCGATCCGCCAGTTCGCCCGGGCGCTTCGCGCGCTGGCGCTGCTGTACCTGCTGATCTGGGTCGCGCTGCCCTCGGGGGCCGAGCCGGTCGCGCACCGCCCCATGGGCGCCTGGTTGATGCTGCTGCCGCTGGCCCTGCCTGCGCTGCTGATCCAGACCTTCGCCGAAGAGCTGCTGTTTCGCGGCTATCTGCAGCAGCAGCTGGCGGCGCGGTTCAAAAGCCCCCTGCTCTGGATCGGCCTGCCCGCGCTGATGTTCGCGGCGGCCCATTACAGCCCCGAGGCGGCGGGCGCCAATGCCTTGCCCGCCGCGCTTTGGGCCGCAGCCTTTTCGGTCGCGGCCTCTGACCTGACCGCGCGTACCGGCACGCTGGGCGCGGCGGTCGCGCTTCATTTCGTCAACAACGCGATGGCGATCCTGATCGTCGCCCTGCCCGGCCCGGTCTCGGGGCTTGCACTTTACACCTACGGCTTCGGCGCCGACGACCCCGCGCTCTTGCCGCTGGTGGCGGTCGATTTCGCCGTTCTGGGCGTCTCCTGGCTGGCGGCAAGGGTGGCGCTGCGGGTCTGAGTTGAAGCCCGCGGCCCCGCGCACTAGCTTGCGCCTCAGACGCGAAGGACCGCGTCGCGCCATCCGACGCAACAAGATACAAGAAGAGAGCGATGCGTTCCCCCCTGTTCGAGGCCTATATCGAGCCGGCCCGGCTCTATCCCGAGCTCTGGCGCCTGATCGTCGGCGCGCTGGTGATCCTGCTGATCTATGTCGGCGTGTTCTCGACCATGCTGGTCGCGGCCTATCCGGTGCTCGGACCGCTGAACTATTTCGGCTGGATCATGGGGCTCTCGGCGCCGGCGACCCCGACCCAGACCCTGTTCGTGCTGGCGAGCTTTCTCGGCCTGGGGCTTGGCGTGCTGATCGCGACGCCCGCGCTGCACTACCGCGAACCCGGATCGCTGTTCGGGCCGCTTCGCGACTGGGCGCGGGGGTTCTTCGGCGCGCTCAAGGTACTGGTCCCGGCCTATGCGGCGCTCTTTGCGCTGTCTTGGGCGACGATGCCGCTCGAGGCCAATCTGGACCCGGGCACCTGGGCGCGGGTGCTGCCGCTGGCGCTGGTGCTGATCCTGATCCAGACCGGGTCCGAAGAGCTGCTGTTTCGCGGCTACCTGCAACAGCAGCTGGCAGCGCGCTTTGCCTGGCGCGCGGTCTGGATGGGGCTGCCCGCGCTGATCTTCGCCGCGCTCCATTACAACCCGGCGGCCGGGATGAACAACGTGATGGTGCTGGTCGGCATCCTCGCCTTCGCGCTGGCCGCAGCCGACCTGACCGAACGCTCGGGCAGTCTCGGCACTGCGATGGGCTGGCACTTCGTCAACAATGTCAGCTCGCTGCTGTTCACCTCGCTCAAGGGCACCATCACCGGGCTGGCCCTGTTCGTCACCCCGTTCGACGTGACCGACACCGCGAACGCGCCGCTGGCCATGGCCATCGACCTGATCGCGATCCTTCTGCTCTGGCGGCTGTTGCGCGCGCTGATCTGACCGGGGGCGCCGGGGCGCGGCGCGATTGCAATTCCGGCGTTCGCGGCTTATCTCACGGCCCATTCGTGCGAGAGGCCCCCGATGAACTGGATCAACAACTACGTCCGGCCCAAGATCAACTCGCTGTTCTCGCGTCGCGAGATGCCCGAGAACCTGTGGTCGAAATGCGATGCCTGCGGGACGATGCTGTTCCACCGGGAACTGTCGGACAACCTGAATGTCTGCACCTCCTGCGGCCATCACATGGCGATCCTGCCGCGGGACCGTTTCATCACGCTGTTCGACGGCGGCATTTTCACCGAAGTCGAGGTGCCGGTGCCGCTGCCCGACCCCCTGCAGTTCCGCGACCAGAAGCGCTATCCCGACCGCATGCGCACCGCCCAGAGGACCACGGGCGAGAAAGAGGCGATGCTGGTCGCCGAGGGCGAGATCGGTCGCACCCCGGTCGTCGCGGCGGCGCAGGATTTCAGCTTCATGGGCGGCTCGATGGGCATGTATGTCGGCAACGCCATCGTCGCGGGCGCCGAGCGCGCCGTGGCGCTGGGGCGGCCCTTCATCCTGTTCTCGGCCGCGGGCGGCGCGCGGATGCAGGAAGGCATTCTCAGCCTGATGCAGATGCCGCGCACCACCGTCGCGGTGCAGATGCTGAAAGAGGCAGGCCTGCCCTATATCGTGGTGCTGACCCATCCCACGACCGGCGGGGTGACCGCGTCCTACGCGATGCTGGGCGACGTGCAGATCGCCGAGCCCGGGGCGCTGATCTGCTTTGCCGGGCCAAGGGTGATCGAACAGACGATCCGCGAGAAGCTGCCCGAGGGCTTCCAGCGCGCCGAGTACCTGCTGGACCATGGCATGCTCGACCGGGTGACGCCGCGCGGCAAGCTGCGCGAGGAACTGATCACCATCATCCGCATGCTAATGGGACTGCCGCCCGCGGTGATCGCCGACCTGCCGCCGCCTGCAAGCTTCTCGCACGGGCCCGCACGGGGCGACGACGACGACGGCTCCGAGACCCCGTCCGACCCGCCGCATGCCCTGCCCGCCCAGCCCGATGCCGAACCTCCGGCCGGAGGCGCAAAGGCGTGAGCACGACCCCCAGCGACATCCTCCTCGAGCGGATGATGGCGCTGCATCCCAAGGTGATCGACCTGGTGCTGGACCGGGTCTGGCGGCTTCTGGCGGCGCTCGATCACCCCGAGACGCGGCTTGCCCCGGTCATTCACGTGGCCGGGACCAACGGCAAGGGCTCGACGGTCGCGATGATCCGCGCCGGGCTCGAGGCCGCGGGCGCCCGGGTGCAGGCTTATACATCGCCGCATCTGGCGCGGTTTCACGAACGGGTCCGGATGGCGGACGGGCCGATCGCCGAAGCCGCCCTTGCCGCCGTGCTCGACGAGTGCGAGCGCGCCAATGGCGGCGCCCCGATCACCTATTTCGAGATCACCACCTGCGCCGCCCTCCTGGCCTTCGCCCGCGAGGCGGCCGACTACTGCCTGCTTGAGGTGGGCCTCGGCGGGCGGCTCGACGCGACCAACGTGATCGCGGCGCCGCGCCTGACGGTGATCGCACCGGTCTCCATCGACCATCAGCAGTACCTTGGCGAAACCCTGCCCGAAATCGCGGCCGAGAAGGCCGGGATCCTCAAGCGTGGCGTGCCCTGCGTGGTCGGCCCCCAGGACGAGGCGGCGATGGAAGTGATCGAGGCCCGTGCAGCACAGCTTGGCGCACCGCTGATCGCCCATGGCCAGCACTGGCATGTCTGGGAGGAACGCGGGCGGCTGATCTTCCAGGACGAACGCGGGTTGCTGGACCTGCCGATGCCGCGGCTGATCGGGGCGCATCAGGTGATGAATGCCGGGGCCGCGCTGGCGGCGCTGCGGACGCTCGGCCAGAACGAGACCGCCTGCGAGGCGGCGGTGACCCGCGCCGAATGGCCCGCCCGGCTGCAACGTCTGCGCCACGGGCCGCTGGTCGAAGCCGCGGGCAGGGCCGAGCTTTGGCTCGACGGCGGCCACAACCCGGCCGCCGGAATCGCGCTGGCCGAGGCCGTGACACGGCTCTCGCCAAGGCCCCTGCATCTCGTCTGCGGGATGCTGAACACCAAGGATGTGGCGGGCTTCCTGAAACCGCTGGCGGCCGTCGCCGGGAGCCTGACGGCCGTCTCGATCCCGGGCGAAACCGCGACCCTGCCCGCCGGGGCGACCCGGGCGGCGGCCGAGGCCGCGGGGATTCGTGCCGAAACCGCCGGGGACGTGGCCGACGCGGTGGCCCGGATCGCCGCCGCCGCGCCCGACGCGCGCATCCTGATCTGCGGCTCGCTCTATCTCGCTGGCCGGGTGCTGCGCGAGAACGGCTGATCCCGATCCCGAATTTTCGCAGAAAATTCGCGCCCCGCCCTCAGCCGCGCGCCCAGTCCGCGCCTTGCATCTCGCGCAGACGGCTCGCCGTCCGCTCGAACTCGAAGGCCCCCTCGCCTTCGAGATACAGCATCTCGGGCTCCGCCGCCGCCGAGGCGATGAGCCTCACCTTCCCCTCGTACAGGGCATCGATCAGCGTCACGAAGCGCCGCGCCTCGTTGTAGTTCTCCGATGACAGCCGCGGGATGTCCTCGAGGATCAGCACCCGCACCGCCTGGGCCATCGCCAGATAATCGGCAGGCCCCAGAGGCTTGGCGCAGAGATCCCAGAACGTCGCCCGCGCCACCCCGTTGTGGAACATCGGCAGTTCCACCTGCCGTCCCTGCACCCGCAGCACCAGCGGCCTGCCCTCGCCCTGGGTGAAATGCTCCCAGATCGCCGCCATCCGGGCTCGCGCCGCCCGGTCCGAGGGCGTGAAATAGACCTCTTCCCCGGTCAGCCGGTTCTGCCGGTAATCGGTCGCCGACCCGAGCTCCATGACCTCCAGACGGTCCTCCAGCATCCGGATGAAGGGCACGAAGCGTTCGCGCTGAAGGCCGTCCTTGTAAAGATCCCCGGGCACCCGGTTCGAAGTCGTCACCACCGTCACCCCGGCCGCGAACAGCAACTCGAAGAGCCGCCCCACGATCATCGCATCGGTGATGTCGACGATCTGCATCTCGTCGAAGCAAAGCAGTTTCAGACCGTCGGCAATTCCGGCCGCGACCGGCCTCAGCGCATCGTCCGCGCCCGTCGCCCGGGCCGCGTGCAGCCCCCGATGCACCTCCTGCATGAAGGCGTGGAAATGGACCCGGCGCTTGCCCTCGATGGCGACAGCCCCGAAGAAAAGGTCCATCAGCATCGACTTGCCGCGCCCGACCCCGCCCCAAAGATAGAGCCCCCGCACCGGTTCGGGCGGCGGGGCCTTGCGGAAGAACCCGCCCCGCGGCGCGGGCGGCGGATTCTCGAGCGCGTGCCGGATCCGGTCCAGAGGCGCCAGCGCGGCGATCTGGGCCGGATCGGGGCGCAGATGGCCCTCGGCCGCGCGCGCGTCATAAAGGTCTTTCAGTGTCTCGCTCATGGCCCGGATCTAGAGTGACGTAGCGCGGAAGAAAAGCAGAACGCGCGGCCTTACGCCCCGGCCGGCGGGATCGCCGCCACGATCTCGGGGACATGGGTCACCGGCAGGGCATGGCAGGCCTCGGGCAGAAGCAGCTGCCCCGCCCCGGGGTTCAGCGCAGCCAACCGGTCGCGCGCCTGCGCGGAAATCGCCTCGTCGCGCCCGGCCCAGATCGCCAGCACCGGCACACCCGCCTCTGCCAGGGCGCGATGCTCGGTCGCCAGATCCCGGGCCAGCATGTGCCGCAGGCTTGACAGCACCGCCGGCAGAAAGCCGCGAAACCGGGTCTCGGCAATCTGCGCCGCGATCAGCCCGGCGGGCAGGCCGCGCGCCCGGCCGACGCTCTGCGCCATCCGCCGCAAGATGCCCCCGCCAATCACCGCCATGACCCAGTCCCCCGGCCCGGGCAGCCGCGCGACCAGATCCGCGAGGCCCGGCGGCGTTTGCCCCAGCCCGGCCGGTGCCAGCAGAACCAGCCGCCGCACGCGGGCCGGATGGTCCGCCGCGAAGGCCGTCAGGATTGCGCCGCCCATCGAATAGCCGACGAGCGTCAGATCGCCGTCCAGACGCTGACTGTCCAGCACCGCCTCGAGCTGGCGGAGGAAGAAGGCCCGGTCCTGCACCCCGCGCGGCCGGTCGGAATAGCCGCGCCCGTAAAGATCGTAGCGCAGCACCCGGTAGCCTCGCCGGACAAGCCCCGCCGCAACCCCGTCGAGGATGTAGCTGCCGGTGGTCAGCCCGTGCAGCACCACCGCCACCGGCGCCCCGGCCGGACCTTGCCAGATCAGATGGGTCCGCCCCCCGGGCAGGTCGACGATCTGCCCCGGCGCGCCCGCACGGGCGCGCGCGTCCATCGGGCGGCGCAGGGCCTCGGACAGCGGCCAGGCCGCCACCACCAGAAGACCTGCCGCAAGCCCCACCCAGATCATGCCGCCCGCCACGCGTCGAGGATGTAGCGGCTGGTCATCAGGTCCAGATGCGCGCCGCCGCCATTCTTGAACAGCGTGATCTCGTCATCGCTCTCGCGCCGGAACCGCCCGCCGCCCAGATCGTAATAGTCGGCCACCACATCGCCCGGTGCGATCGCGCCGGTGGCGATGGGTGTCTTCAGCTCGCCGATATGGGTCAGCACCGTCTCGCGGCTGTCGACAAAGACCCGCGCCCGCTGCAGCGCCCGGTCGTCCGCCTCGCGCATGTCCGGCCGGTAGGCGCCGATCAGATCGACATGCTGGCCCGGCCGCAGCCATTCGCCCCGGATCAGGGGCTCGGTCGCCATGGTGGCCGAGGTCACGATATCGGCCTCTTGCACCGCCGCCTCCAGATCGGTCGCAACGGCGGCGCCCAGCGGCTCGGCCAGGCGCCGAGCGCTGGCCTCGGTGCGGCTCCAGATCGTGAAGGTCGCTTCGGGGAAGGCGCTTCGATAGGCCTCGACCAGCGACCGGGCGACATTGCCCGCGCCCACGACCAGAATCTTGCGGCTGTCGGGCCGTGCCAGCCGGGTCGCTGCGAACAGGCTGTCGCCCGCCGTCTTCCACTTGGTCACCAGATGGAAATCGACGATGGCCTCAAGCGTGCCGTCGGTGTCGGCGTAAAGACAGACCCCGCCATTGACCGCCGGTTTGCCCCTCGCTCCGTTGCCCGGAAACACGGTCGCCGATTTCACCGCCAGCCCCAGCCCGTCGATCCAGGCTGCGCGGTTCAGAAGCGTATCCTCGCCGCGATAAAGAAAGCTGTCGGCGATCTCGGCGCGCGGCAGGGCATGGCCGCGCGCAAAGGCCTCGCAAAGCCCCGGCCAGGACAGCAGGCGCTCGCCCTCCTCGAACCCGATGATCTCAACCATGGGCGACCGCCCCCGGCGCCAGCACCCCCTCGGCAACCAGCCGTGCGGCCCAGCCCCCGGCGCCCTCGAACAGATGGGTCTGCCAGCCCCGGGCGGCGGCGGCGGCGATGTTCTCGGGCTTGTCATCGGTAAAGATCAGCCGCTCGGGCGCGATGCCGCTGTCGGTTTCGAGGATCTCGTAGATCCGGGGATGGGGCTTCATCGCCCGCAGCCGGGCCGAGACATAGGCCCGGTCGAAAAGATCGAAGAACGGATAGGCCGCGCGGGCAATCTCATAGGTCGCCTCGCCGAAATTGGTCAGCGCGAAGACCGGCACGCCCGTGGCCTTGACCGCCTTCAGCACGGCGACCGTGTCCGGAAAGGCCGGGCTTGCCATGTCGAGCCAGTTGTCGCGCCACATCCGGATCTCGGCGGCCCAGTCGGGATGACGCGCCGCCAGCGCCTCGACCGCGTCCGACAGAGGGTCGCCGCCATCGACGCCCTCGTTCATGCCGTGCAGGTCGACCTCGGCAAACAGCCGGCGGCGGCGGTCCTCGCCCAGGCAGCGGTCGTAGAAGGCTTCGGGTTGCCAGTCGATCAGCACACGGCCGATGTCGAAAACGACGGCGTCTATGGGCATCGGATCTCCTGCGGGTTGGAACCTCGCGCGCAGGCTAGTCCCCGGACGCGGATTGTTGAAGGCCCCGGGCCGCTCGCCATCGGGCGCCCGACCGCAACGTCACCCGCGCGCGCAGGCGCCAAGCTCCCGGTCCAGCGCGTCGAGAAAACGCGACCGGTCGGCCTTGCCGAAGCTCTTGCCGCCGCCCTGACGGAACGGGTCGGCGGCGCGCAGATCGGCCATCAGGTCGCGGGTCGCCAGCTTCTGGCCGATATTGGCGGGCGTGAAGGCCTCGCCGGTATGGCTCAGCACCCGGGCCCCGGCGGCAACCGCCTTCGCGGCCAGCGGGATATCGGCGGTCACGACCACATCGCCCGGCCCGGCATGGTCCGCGATCCACTTGTCGGCCTCGTCCGGGCCTTCGGGCACATAGACCATGCGCACCAGCGGGTGATCGACGGGCCGGATCCCGCCATTGGCGACATAGACCAGTTCGGCCCGGTGGCGTTCGGCCACCCGCAGCGCCTCGGCCTTCACCGGGCAGGCATCGGCGTCGACATAGACGGTCATGCCCGCCCCCCGCGCGTCACCGGTACAGCGCCTCGGCATGGAAGGCGACATGGTCCTCCATGAAGGTCGAGATGAAGAAATAGCTGTGATCATAGCCCTTCTGCATCCGGAAGATGCCCGGATGCCGGGTCTCGGTCATGGCGGCCGCCAGCGCCTCGGGCATCAGCGCATCGAGAAACTGGTCGCCGGTGCCCTGGTCGATCAGCATCGGCCCGGCAAAGCCGTTGGCCCGCAGGGCGAGGCAGGCATCATGGCGGGTCCAGTCGACCTTGCCCTCGCCCAGATAGGCATGGATCGGCTTTTTGGCCCAGTCCGACTGGCTGGGATGGGCGATCGGCGCAAAGGCCGAGACGGCGGCATAGCGCTCGGGGTAAGCCATCGCGAGGGTCAGCGCGCCATGCCCGCCCATCGAATGGCCGCAGATCGACTGCCGCTCTGCATCGATGGCGAAAGTCGCGGTCAGCAGGCGGGGCAGTTCCTCGGCAATATAGTCCCACATCCGGTAGTTCTTGGACCACGGGTCTTCGGTCGCGTTGACGTAAAAGCCCGCCCCGGTCCCGAGATTGTACATCGGATCGTCGGCAATGCCCTCGCCGCGCGGCGAGGTGTCGGGAAAGACCAGCGCGATGCCCTGCTCGGCGGCCCATTGCTGGGCACCGGCCTTGGTCATGGCGTTCTCATGGGTGCAGGTCAGCCCCGACAGATACCAAAGCACCGGCACCGGACCGTCCTTGGCCTCTTCCGGCAGGAAGAGCCCAAAGGTCATGTCGCAGCCGCAGACATCCGAGGCATGGCGGTAGACGCCCTGCATCCCGTTGAAACACCTGTTCTCCGAAACCGTTTCCATCCGGCAAACTCCCTCCTCGCTCGCTGGCCTCAGGGCTAGCGCGGGATCGCGGACAGGGCAAGCGCGCAACCGGCCGACGGGCCGGTAACCGCGCGCATCGCGGGCAACCGGGCCCGACTTTTCGCAGAAAAGTCGCGACCCGCCCGGCCCGGGTCTTTCCGGACTCAACCCGACCCGATCAGCACCCCGGCGGCAAAGACCAGCGCGCCCCCCAGCACCACCTGGAAGGCCGCGCGGAAGAACGGCGTGTCCATGTATTTCTTCTGGATCCAGGCAATCGCCCAAAGCTCGCAGAACACCACCGCCATGGCGATGCCGGTCGCGGTCCAGAAATGCGGGATCAGATAGGGCAGCGCATGGCCAAGCCCGCCGACCGCCGTCATCACCCCCGAGGCGATCCCCCGCTTCAGCGGCGAGCCGCGCCCCGAAATCGCCCCGTCATCCGACGCCGCTTCGGTGAAGCCCATCGAGATCCCGGCCCCCACCGAGGCCGCCAGCCCGACCAGAAAGGTCGTGCCGGTATCCTGGGTCGCGAAAGCGGTGGCGAAGATCGGCGCAAGCGTCGAGACCGATCCGTCCATCAGCCCGGCCAGCCCCGGCTGCACCCAGGTCAGCACGAACTGGCGATGCGCGGTGCGGCTTTCCTTCTCGGCCGCGGCCGCATCGACATGGGTCGCGATCAGCCGGTCGGCCACAGTCTCGTGCCCGGCCTCCGCCGCCGCCAGATCGCCCAGCAACTTGCGCGTCGCCGCATCCGTCGCCCGCCCGGCCGCGCGCAAGTAGAAATCATGGGCGTCGCGCTCCATCATCTCGGCCTCGTCGCGGATCCGCTCGATCCCGAGATTGCTCATCAGCCAGACCGGCCGCCGCGCGTAATAGCCCGCCACATGCTCGCGCCGCAGCAGGGGAATCACCTCGCCGAACCGCGCCCGGTAGGTGTCGATCAGGCGCCGCCGGTGACCGTCCTCCTCGCGCGCCATCGCCTCGAAGACCTGCGCCGAATCCGGGTAATCGGCGCGCAGCTGCTCGGCATAGCTGCGATAGATGCGGGCGTCGTCCTCCTCGGACGAAATCGCAAGCGCCAGGATTTCCTGCTCGTTCAGGTCGGAAAACCGGCGGCGCTGGGAAAGACCGGGAATCATCGTCAATAGGCTCCAGATTAAAACTGTTCTAAACTATGCCTCAGAACCCCGTTCCGCAAGGGCCGCGCTGCCGCAGGCCGGGCGGCCCGTTGCCACAGGCTTGCCTTGCGGAAACTGAACCGCCCGGTCTAGGATGTCGGCGATGCCGCAGGACTCCCCCATGACCGCGAAACCGGACCGGATCCGCAAGGGACGCAAGTTCGACCAGGTGCTCGAAGGCGCGCGCGATATCTTCCTGCGCGACGGGTTCGAGCGCGCCTCGGTCGATGCCATCGCCCGGGCTGCCGGCGTCTCGAAAGCCACGCTTTACAACTACTTCCCCGACAAGCGGCTGCTGTTTTCCGAGGTGCTGCGGCGCGAATGCGACCGCCAGGCCGGGGCCGCGCTGCACGAGATAGACATGGCCGCGCCCGCCGAGACGGTGCTGAAAAGTGCGGCGCGCCACATCGTTTCGGCGCTGCTGTCCGAATTCAATCAGGCGGTGTTCCGGATCTGCGTGGCGGAATCCGACCGCTTTCCCGATCTGGGCGCCGCCTTCTACCAGTCCGGCCCGATGCGGCTGCGCAGCGAAATCGCGGCCTTCCTGCGCGAGGCGACCCGGCGCGGCGAACTGTCTGTCGAGGACGAAACCCTCGCCGCCGACCAGTTCGCAGAACTTTGCAAGGCCGATCTTTACACCCGCCGGGTGTTCCGGCTGGACAACGGCTTTGCCGAGGACGAGATCCGCCGGGTGATCGACGGAGCGGTCGCGGTGTTCCTGGCGCGCTACGGCACCGACCGGACGCGACCGCCGCGCCTCAGTCCAGCCGCCGGACCATGAGCTGATTGCCGACCCGCTTGGTCTCGAAGCGCTTGAGCTCGCGCACCAGATCCGAAAGCTTGCGCTTGCCATAGGTCCGGGTGTCGAAATCGGGATTGTCGGCGGTGATGAACTGGCCGATCTGACCCAGCGTGAACCAGTCGTCTTCCTGATTGATCTTGTCCATGGCGCGGATGATCAGATCTGACACCTCCTGCGGCGGGCGCTTGCCGACAGCGGGCTGGGGCGGCTGCGCCTTGTCGCGGGGAGCGGCGGGCGCGGGCTCCTCGACGATGTTCTCGATCAGCACGAAGCGGTTGCAGACATTGCGCAGCGACACCGGCGTCTTGGCCTCGCCGATTCCGATGACGTCCAGCCCCTCTTCGCGGATGCGGCTGGCAAGCCGGGTGAAGTCGCTGTCCGACGACACCAGAACGAACCCGTCGAACCGGCCCGAATGCAGGATGTCCATGGCGTCGATCACCAGCCCGATATCGGAGGCGTTCTTGCCCTTGGTATTGGCGGTCTCCTGATGCGCGACCATGCCAAGCGCCAGGACCTTGTCGGCCCAGGGCTTCAGCCGGTCCGAGGACCAGTCGCCATAGACCCGGCGCAACGCCGGTTCGCCGAAGCTGGTGATTTCCTTCAGGATCGGCTCGGCATGGCGGGCGGGAATGTTGTCGGCGTCGATCAGGACGGCCAGAAGCGGCGGCTTTGTCTCGGGCATGGCTTGACTTGGGTCCGGGTTGCAATCCGGGCGATTTTCCGCCCTCACGGACCTATAGCCCAGCCGCCCCCCAGACGAAAGCCGGGGCCGGCGCGGCGGCGCGTTCCGGCCCCGACCCTGCCGGTCATTTCTTGACGCGATAGTCGTCGTGGCAGGACTTGCAGGCCTTGCCGATCTCGCCGACCGAGCCCCGCAGCGCCTCCAGAGAGGCCATGTCGGCCGCACCGGCCGCAGCCTTCAGTGCCTCGGACTTTTCGGTGAAATCCGCGAAATCGGTCCAGATCGCGGGCTTCGATTCCGATTCCGGATCGTCGGCCGGGGTCTCGAAGAGGCCGGGCACCTTGTCCGCGGTCTCGGCGATCGTCGCCGCAGCGGCCGTGGCGGCGGCGGAGTCGAATGCGGCATCGCCCTTGGCCATGTCGGCGATGGTCTTCATGCTTTTTCCGATGGTTTCCATCGCTTCCTGCCGGGCCTTCACGGTCGGGTCGGTGGCATCGGCCGCATGGGCCAGCGTGGCCGCCGCAGCGGCCAGCGCAAAGATCGTCACTTTGGTCATGCGCCTTTTGGTCATTCGGATCCTCCTGATTGGCGCCCCCAGCCTATGCCGGAATTGCGACAGCTGCGGGTCACATCGCCGTGGGGTCGGCAGCAAGGGGCAGGCGGGGCCGACTCGACTCGGCGCGAAGGGCGGTGCTAAAAAGGAACACAAAGAGAACATGCGCCCATGCCCGCCCGCCGAATCCTGTCGCTGTGGTTTCCACGGCTTGCCGCAGACCGCGCGTTGCGCGGCCGCCGGAGCCTGCCGCCCGGGCCCTTCGCCGTGCTGGCCGACCGCCGGGGCGCCCAGGTCATCGTCTCGCTCTGCGCCGAGGCCGAGGCGGCCGGGCTGCGCCCCGGCCAGCCGCTTCGTGACGCGATGGCAATCTGCCCGCACCTGGCGACCCGGCCCGCCGACCCGACGGGCGAGGCGGCCTTTCTGACCGGGCTGCGACGCTGGGCCGGGCGGTTCTCGCCCTGGGTGGCCGAGGACCCGCCCGATGCGTTGCGGCTCGACATCACCGGCTGCGCCCATCTCTTCGGCGGCGAACCCGGCCTGATCGCCGCGGTCGAGGCCGATTGCGCGGCGCTGGGGCTGAGCGTGCGCCCGGGCATCGCCGACACGCTGGGCGCGGCCTGGGCGCTGGCGCGCTTCGCGGGGACCGAGGCGCAGCCGCACCGGACCGGCGATGCCATCGCACAGGAGGCCCGCGCCACCCGCTCGCGCGCGGCCCGGCGCGCGGGTCACGGAAGGGACCGGACCGCCGCGCGGACCGACGGACCGGCCGCAGAGCGCCTGCCGATCGCGCCCCCCGGCCAGACCCGCGCCGCGCTGGCACCGCTGCCGATGGCCGCGCTACGGCTCGACGAGGTCACGGTCGAGGCGCTGGCCCGGCTCGGGCTGCGGCGCGTCGGCGACATTCTCGGCATGCCGCGCGCGCCCCTCGCCCGCCGCTTCGGGCGCGGGCTTGTCGACCGGCTAGATCAGGCGCTGGGCGCGGCCTCCGAACCGGTCTCGCCCGCCCGGCCCGCGCCGCATCTCGCGGTCCGGCTGTCCCTGCCCGAACCGATCGGGCTCGAGACGGACCTGCTGGCCGCCATCGACCGGTTGCTGCCCGCCCTCGGCGCCCGACTCGAGGCGGCAGGGCTCGGCGCGCGGCGGCTGCGGTTGCAGGCCTTCCGCACCGATCGCGGCATCCAGACGGTCGAGGTCGGGCTGGCCCGCGCGACGGCCGCGCCCGACCGGATGCGGCCGTTGCTGGCGCTGAAGCTCGGCGGGCTCGAGAGCGGGAACAGGGACGGGGGCGGGGGCGGGATTGACCGGCTGCGGCTCAAGGCCGTCGACACCGAGCCGCTGTCCCCGCAGTCCGGCCGGTTCGACATGGCGCCCGACAACAGGACCGGGTCGGGCGACGGTCCGGGCCGGGCCACCGCGGAGCGTGCGGACATAGGCAGGCCACCCGAACCGGCAGCGGCCGCCCCCGGGATGGCGGATCTGATCGGACGGCTCGGGGCGCGGATCGGGCTCGAGGCGGTGACCCGGCTGGCCCCGGCCGAAAGCCACATCCCCGAAAAGAGCTTTCAGTTGCTCGCCGCCGCCTGGTCCGACCGGGTGGGTCCCTGGCCCCGGCCTGACCGGCCGCGGCCGCTTCTGCTGCTTGCGCCGGAACCGGTGGCGGCCGCCGAACACCCGGAACCGCCCGACCGGTTCCGCTGGCGCCAGCGCGCCTTTGCCGCCCGCGCGGCGGCGGGTCCCGAACGGCTCCTGCCCGAATGGTGGCTGGACGATCCGGCCTGGCGGTCGGGACCGCGGGATTACTGGCGCGTCGACACCGATGCGCAGACCCGGCTCTGGCTTTTCTACGCGCATGGGGCCGAGATGTCGGCGGGCTGGTTCTGCCAGGGCCGGTTCGCCTGACACCGGGCACACCCGCCACCCCGCACCGCGCCCCGGAGCGGGACAAAAATTCTCGCAGAGAATTTTTCGGCCTCCGCTCCGCCGCCAGGCCCCGGAAAACACCTTTGGCCCAAGCGGCTGCCCAAACCGCCCGGTCATCAAGAAACGGCCGACCAAGGGCCAAAATTCTCGGAAAGAATTTTGCCTTGGCCGACCAGAAGTGGGAGGTCGTCACCCGGCGCCGCAGCTTGGGTGGGGGCTGTTTCGCCACGGCACCGGGTCCAGCGTATCGCTATGCCCCCTTATGACCGCGATTCCAGGCCTTCACAGGAAGCCCCGATGCCGAAGCACAGGTATTTTCAGGGCAAAACCCGGGCGGCTCTTGATTTGCCTGCGGCAGAGCGGCACCTTCGTCACATGAGCGTCATCCCCCCCACGCCGTTCCCGGCCGAACGCCTCGCCGAGCAGGTCGCCTTCGACCGGACCGAGCTGGGGGTCATCCTCACCCTCTATGGCCGGATGGTCGCCGCGGGCGAATGGCGCGACTACGGGATCTCCTGCCTCCGCGACGCGGCGATCTTCTCGATCTTCCGCCGCACCGCCGAACACCCGATCTACCGCATCGAGAAACGCCCCCGCCTGCGCGGCCGGCAGGGGCTTTACTCGGTGATCGGCATGGACGGGCAGATCCTCAAGCGCGGCCACGAACTGCCGACCGTGCTGCGCGTGCTGGAACGCAAGCTGATCCGGCCGGTCGACTAAAGGCCCGCCCCGGCGCGGGCTCAGCCCCGCCGATGCGCGGTGGGGCGGCCCTCGCCCTGGGCCTCGATCCGGGCGACCGCATCGGCGATCCGCTCATAGGCCACCGACATCGTGTGCCCATTGGCATGGATCATCACCTCGGGATCGACCGCCAGCGCGACATGCCCGCGCCAGAACAGAAGATCCCCCCGCTCGACCGGGCTGCCCTCGGGCAGGGCCTCGCCCAGTTCCCGCTCCTGCTGATCGCTGTCGCCCGGACAGGCCCGCCCGGAGGCCAGCCAGGCCATCTGCACCAGCCCCGAGCAGTCGATCCCCCAGCCCGAATTGCCGCCCCAGAGATAAGGCACCCCGAAAAACAGCTGCGCGACGGTCACCGGGTCGCGAAACGGGACGTTCAGCGGCCGCAGATGCGGCTTGGGCACGAACCAGCCTTGCGCGGTCTCGAAAAACCGGCCCTCGGCCGACACCACCCGCAGTTCGGTGCCGAAGGACAGACCCATCACCTCGGGCCGCTTGAGATCGGGCGCGGAATAGGCATGGCTTGCGGGCACCGCCACCCGGTGGGTGGGCGCGGGCACATCCGCGGCCAGCGCCTGGGCCGCGACATAGCCCACGAACCCGTCGCGCGCGGCCCAGCCGAACCCGAACCCCTCATGCATCTCGAGCAGCTCGAACGCCTCGCCCAGCACCAGCTGGCGTTCGCGCGGACCGCCGGGCGCGCGCAGAAGGTCCGTCAGCGGCCGGGTCACCCGAAACTGCACCGGATCGGCATAGCGGGGTGCGGCGACCAGCCCCTTCAGTCGGGTTGCCGCCACCCGGTCGTTCGCGGGCGTCTCGCGCCGGTCCAGAGGGGCCGTGCCGGTCACAGCCCCAGCACCTCGGGCAGCGCGGCAAGGATCGTCCGCGCCCCCTGCCCGACCCCGCCCTTGGGCCGGGCCGGGGCGTCGGAAGGTTGCCAGCCATAGATGTCGAAATGGGTATAGCGCGCCGTCCCCGCGAAACGGCGCAGGAACAGCGCCGCGGTGATCGACCCGGCGAACCCGCCCTTCGGCGCATTGTCGAGATCGGCGATACCGGGCTCGATCATCGCCTCATAGGGCGCGTGGAACGGCATCCGCCAGACCGGATCGGCCATCGCCCCCCCCGCCCCGGAAAGCGCCGCGGCCACGGCCTCGTCATCGGTATAGAAGGGCGCAATGTCGGGCCCCACCGCGACCCGCGCGGCGCCCGTCAGCGTCGCCATCGAGATCAGGCAGTCCGTCTCTTCCTCGGCGGCATAGGCCAGCGCATCGGCCAGCACCAGCCGCCCCTCGGCATCGGTATTGTTGATCTCGACCGTCAGCCCGTTGCGGGCGGTCAGGATGTCCTGCGGCCGCAGCGCATTGCCGGCGATGCTGTTCTCGACCGCCGGGATCAGCACCCGCAACCGCACCGGCAGGCCCAGCGCCATGATCATCGAGGCCAGCCCCAGCACCGTGGCCGCCCCCCCCATGTCCTTCTTCATCAGCCCCATCGAGCTGCCGGGCTTGATGTTCAGACCGCCAGTGTCGAAGCAGACCCCCTTGCCGACCAGAGTCAGACGCGGCCCGGCCGCGCCCCAGCGCAGTTCCAGCAGGCGCGGCGCCTCGGCCGCCGCCCGCCCCACCGCATGGATCAACGGGAAGTTCTGCGCCAGAAGTTCGTCGCCGCGAATCACGTTGACCTCGGCCGCATGGCGCGCGGCAAGCCCGATCGCGGCCTCTTCCAGCGCCTTGGGACCCATGTCCGAAGCCGGGGTGTTGATCAGATCGCGGGTCAGCACCTCGCCCGCCGCCATCGCCTGAAGCCGCGCGGCATCGACACCCGCAGGCGCCTTGAAGCTGGCGCGCTGCGCGGATTGCGACCGGTAGCGGTCGAACCGGTAGGCCGACAGCAAAAGCCCCAGCGCCTCGGCCTGAAGATCCGCACCCGCCAGCGCGCTGTCCAGATGCCAGACGCCCTCGGGCAGGCGCGCCGCGACCGACGCCAGATGGAACCGCCCGCGTGCCCGGGCCGAGGCCCCGCCAAGCCCGGCCACGGCCCCCGCAACGGCCCCGTCCGGGCCGGGCAGAAGCTGCAACTCGCCCAGACCGGCGGCAAAGCCGGTGGCCTCGAGCCAGGCGGCCTCGGCCGATGGCCGGTCCGCGCGCCAGGCGGCCAGATCCGCCTCCTCGACAGCAAAAAGCGGGCGCGACGGCGCGGCGGAATCGGCAAAACGCGGGAACATGGCACAGTCCTTCGGGGAGGGTCGGGATCAGTTCCGACCCTAGCCTCTTCGGCGCGGCCCGCAAGCCGGTTCAGCCGGACCGGTGCTGAAGCTCTTCGGCCAGCCGAAACGACCGCACCGCGACACGCTTGAGCCGGGCCAAGGTCGCCGCGACCGCGACCTGGTCGCCGGATTGCGACGCGCGCGACACGTTTCGCGCCGCAGAGGACAGGCTGATCATGCCCATGGCGTCGCCCAGCGCGCGAATCTGCCCGGTCAGTTCGACGCAATCGCCGGGCCGGATCTGGCTTGCCGCCAGGTGCAACCCGTCGATCAGCGATTCCAGCCGATCGATCGACAGGACGATCAGATGAGACGCCCTTACCTCGCCCAAATCGACGAACATGTCAGCCAGGCGCTCGGAATCCAGCCGCAATGGCTCGTCCTGGCGCATAGTTACGACGTTGGACACCTGAAGCACCCTCCGATCACCACACCTAACGCGCAACCTCGCCTTTCAGCGTCAAGAAACCGTTGCCGCGGATGTCTGAAATATCTCGAATTTCCGGCAATTGCGGCTTATGCACCCGCAGAGGAAATCGGGGAGAAGCCGCACAGATGAAGAACGCACGCCCGCTGCCCAGCTATCTCGTCCAGCGCTATCACGGCTGGCGAGCCACCACCCATGCCGAAAACAAGGCCTGGTACCGCCGTCTCGCCGACGAGGGCCAGCGCCCCCGCGCGATGATCATTTCCTGCTGCGACTCGCGCATCCACGTCACCTCGATCTTCGGCGCGGACGAGGGCGAATTCTTCATTCACCGCAATATCGCGGGTCTGGTGCCGCCCTATGCGCCCGATGGCGACCATCACGGCACCTCGGCCGCGGTCGAATATGCGGTGACGGTACTGAAGGTCGCCAACCTGCTGGTGGTCGGCCATTCCAATTGCGGCGGCGTCCGCGGCTGCCATGACATGTGCGCGGGGCTGGCGCCGCAGCTGGAGGAAAAGACCAGCTTCATCGGCCGCTGGATGGACCTTCTGCGCCCGAGCTACGAGCGCCAGGCCGGCATCGCCGACGAATCCGAACGTTTGCGGGCCATGGAGAAGGAGGCGGTGCTGGTCTCGATCGAGAACCTGATGACCTTCCCCTTCGTGCAGGCCGCCGTCGAGGCCGAGTCGCTGACCCTGCACGGGCTCTGGAACGACATCGGCGAGGGCGTGGTCGAGTGCTACGACCCCGAGACCGGCAAGTTCATGCCGGTCTGAGGCCGGGGTCCGGGACTCAGATCGCCTCGAGAAAGGCGGCCAGGGCCTCGATGTCGTCGGGGCTCAGATCGAGCTGCCTGATCAGCGGCGACGGCGTCGCGGCACTGGTTTCGACCGGGCCGGGCGCGGCCGGAAGCCGCGCCGAGGCGCCGCCGCCCCCGGCATAGAACCGGATCACCCCCGGCAGATGCGGGAAGATCCCGTTATGCATGTAGGGCGCGCTTCGCGCGACATGGCGCAGGCTCGGGGTGCGGAACCGCCCGGCATCCTCCGGCAGCCCGGTCACGGCGTAGCGCCCAAGATCCTCGCGCCCACGGCCCAAGAAGGACAGCCCCAGATCGTGGAAGGCGCCGTCGCTGAGCAGCGGCCCGAAATGGCAGTTGGCACAGCGCGCCCGGGTGCGGAACAGATGCAGGCCGCGCAGTTCGAGATCGCCGAGCGCGCGACTGTCCCCCGCGAGAAACCGATCAAACCGGGTCGGCCGGTCAAGATGGGTCTGGAACGCCGCCAGCGCCGCCGCGATCCGGTCGAGCGTGACCGGCCCCGGCCCGAAGGCCGCCTCGAAAAGCGGCGGATAGGCCGGATCGGCCGCGATCCTTGGAGCGATGGCGCCCAGATCGGCATTGGCCATCTCGACCGGGTTGGCCATGGGTCCCAGCGCCTGCGCCTCCAGCGTCGCGGCCCGCCCGTCCCAGAACAGCGGCAGCCCGGCCCCGGCGGCGAACAGCGCGGGCGCGTTGCGGGGGCCTTCCTGCCGCCCATGCCCCAGCGAGCGCGGCAGCCCGTCGCCCCAGCCCAGACGCCGGTTGTGACAACTGTCGCAGGCGATCTGGCCCGAGGCCGACAGCACCGGATCGGCGAAGAGCCTCTCGCCCAGCGCCCGGCGTGCCTCGGCCGCGCTGCCCGGCGCGGGCCGGGGCGGCAGGGACCGGGGCGCAAGCTCGACATAGGCCACGCCCGGGTCGATCTCGGGCGCGGGCCAGGTTTCGGGCGGACCGGCATAGACCGCGCGCAGGTCTTCGGGTGCCAGCCGGAGCGGCGCAGTCATCGCAACCAACGCAAGCCCCGCCGCCGCGAACAAAAGCCCCAGCCGCAAGGCCTTACCAGCTATAGGTCGTGCCGACATAGAAGCTCCGTCCGGGGATCCAGGGATTGCTGTCGGTGGCGGTGCCGCCGCCGGTATCGTCGAACAGGTTCGCGACCTTGACGTTCAGATCGAGATCGCCGCCCCGAAGCTGGGCCAGCCGGACCCGCGCGGTCAGGAAGGCCGAAACCGCGGTGTCGAACTCGTAATCCTCGTAAACGTCGTGGGATTGCGAGCCATAGGTCGGGTGGGTATGCGTCTCGTTGGAGTCGGTGTCGCGCACACCGGTATAGGCGAAGGACACGTCGGCCCCGACCCCCAGCCCGAAACGGCCGTTCTTCCAGGTCGATCCAAGCTCGACCATGGCGCGGACCGGAATGTCGCGCCGCCCGGTCCTCTGGTCGAATTCGTTCCGGGTATAGGACTGGCCGTCATACCAGATGAAATCGTCGTCGCCGACATCCCCCTCGTCGCCGAAATAGGTGTCGTTCGACATGTCGCTGTCGGCCCAGCCGCCCGAGAGGTAAAGCCCCACATCGTCCAGCGCCCCGCTGCCGCGCCAGCGCTTTTCGTATTCCAGCGAGACCGACCGGTATTCGCTGGTGCCGTCATTGCTGAGCAGGTTGTTGCTGCCGGTGCTGTCTTCGGACCGGGCAAACTGGTCGCGCCCCTGCCGGTCGATCAGCTTCAGCCGCCAGGTGCCCCGGGTCCAGGCGTCGCGGTACATCACCGCCAGCGAGGTTTCGTCGATATAGGGCGTCTTCAGGTCGCCCTGGGTGTAGGAATAGGATCCGAGGTCGAGAAACGGGGTCCAGGCGCCGACCTCGCCGGTGGTGGCATCGTGACTGCGCCGTTCGTTCGCGCCGCGCGGCAAGGCGTCGTGGATCGCGTAGGAAATATAGTCGCCGCTATAGTAGCGGTTCGCCCCGGCCACGACCGCGAAATCCGGGCTGGGCGTCCAGCTGGCCGACAGCCTCGGGGCGATGTCGGTGTTCTTCAGCACGTCGTTATAGGAAAACCGCAGGCCGCCCCGCAGGCCGAAATCGCCAAAGCTTCGGTCGTATTCCAGATAGGCCTCGGCCAGGGTGGCGTCGGTCGAGACGTCATAGGCCTCCTGGGTGATGCGCGTGCGCAGATACTGGTCGTCGATACAGGCCGGATCGCCCGCGGGGCAGGTGAAGCTGCCGAACGGGGCGGTCGGGTCGCGATAGACGCTCCAAGTGTAAGAGCTGAAGCCGTCGCCGCTTTGCCGGGCCTCGACCCTTTCGACATAGGCGCCGAACTTGAAGCGGCCGCGTCCCAGATCGGCCTCCAGCTCGGCCTCGATCCGGTTGCGGGTATCTGCATAGCTCTTGCTGCCATAGCCGCCGCGGCGGCACGCATGGTAGTCTTCGGCGGCGCTGGGCGTGTCGGGCGTGTCGCACCAGGCGTCGAACGCATCGGTGTGGTAGGATACGCCGCGCAGCGTGCTGAAATAGGACCCGTACCAGGACAGGAACGTGTTCTGATCGGTGCTGTTGCTGGCCTCGTTGTCCTGATGCACGGCGCCCAGCGTCAGCTTGACGTTCGACAGGCTGGCCGGGCCCAGATCGAAACTGCCCAGGTGATGCGTATAGCTGGCATCGAGCGACAGGTCCCGGGTTTCGACGTCGAGGTGATAATCCTGGGTCCAGGGCGAATCCCAGCCCTGGCTGTAATCGGTCAGGTAGCCGTTCAGCTCGAGTTCGTCGCCATTCTCGAACTCATGCGCAAAACTCAGCCGCCAGAAATCGCTGCGGCTGTCGTCATCGGCGGTCAGCGGGCGGTATTGCGCATCCTTCGCCTTGGTGGCCTCGGCCATGCGGCGCCCGAAGCCGAAGATCACGGCCGTGTTCTCGCCAAGCGGCTGGTTGAACTCGGCCGAGACCTCGCGCTTGGAAAAGTCGGGCTTCGGCACGCGGTCGGGGTTGTCGCCGTCTTCGGTGCCCAGCCGGTAATGCACCAGCGCATCGTTCTGGAAGCTCAAGGAGACCTTGCCCGAGGCCCGCGTGGCGTCCGGCTGGGTGAGCTTGTAGTCGACCACGCCGCCCTCGAAGCCGCCATATTCGGCCGAGATGTTCGAATCGCGGACCTCTATGCTGTCGACCATCGCCGAGGGCACGAACTGGGTCTGGGAATGCAGCCCGTAAAAGCTGTAGGTCCCCGGATTGCCGGTCTGGCGGCTGAGATCCTCGCTGGTATGCGGATGGGTGTTGCCGGTCGCCGACCCGATCCCGGTGCCGTTCAGCCGGATCGCGTTGCCGCTGACCCGGCCGCCCGAGATCGAGAATTCCAGCGGCTTCAGGTCGAGGATGTCGTCGACATTGACGCCCGAATCGAACGGCGTGTCGCGATACTGCACGTTGGGCAGGCTGGTCAGCGCGGTGTTGGCATCGCCCGAGCCGTCGCTGCGGATCGCGACCGCGTCCGCGCCCAGGGCAGTGGTGCCGCTGTCATCGGCATCGCCCGTGGCGATCTCGGTGCCGGTCTCGTCGGTCTCGGCCAGCGTCACCGGGTCGAGGGCAAAGGCCTCCTGGGCCCGCACGCTGTCCGGTGGCACGGTGGCAAGCGTCAGAATCGCGGCGCCGACCCGCAGCGCGGGCCGGTTTGTCTCTTTGGTCATCGTTACGTTCCCCAAAGCCCGTCTGACACGGGCCCCTCTTGCTGTCGTCGAGGCTGGCGGAACGCTGGCTGCTGCGGGCGCGGCTTCCAGAACGGCGGCCCGCACGAGGTCGTTACAATTCCCTATAAAAACCGTCAACTAAACGTGCGGCCCCCGCGAGAGGGACCGCACGTCACTTGGCTGGACTGGTCTGGAAAAGAGCCGGGGTCAGTGCAGCGGGCGGCGCTGGCGGCCGACCCACTGATAGACGGCGTCGTTCATCCCGGCGAGCGGCGCGCAGCTTTTCGCACAGCCGCAGCAGCCCTTGCCGCAGCCGCCTTCCGGCGTTTCGGTCAGGCAGCGCAGCATGCCCTTCTGCACCAGCACGTCGACCATGCCCCGGATCGCCTCGGGATCGGTATCGAAGCGGTTGGCGAGCTGCTGGAGCGAAACCTGACCGGCCTCGGCGCAATAGGCGCGGATATCGGAAAGAACCATCGCTCCGCCCTCACGCCGTCCGCGCCGCGGCGCCGCCCGGACCCCGGGGGGTCGAGGCGATCCGCATCGTCACCAGCACCGCCACGAAGATCGCGAGGATGCCGACGATCCAGGCCGAGGCCTCGGCCGGATGGGTGGCCAGCCGGCTCGACTGGTAGGTGATGACGCCCGTGCCATAGGCCAGACCGGTGGTCCAGCTGACCGCGAACAGGGTCCATTTGGTGCCGGTCTCGCGCCAGATCGCGCTGGTTGCGGCCACGCAGGGCGCATAAAGCAGGATCACCAGCAGGTAGGCCATGGCCGCGGCGGTGCCGTCGAAGCGTGCGGCCATCGCGCCGAAGATGCCCGAGGACACGCCCTGTTCCTCGGCCGCGAGCGCCTGATCGTCGACATCGCCGATATTCAGGCCCAGCGGGTCGGCAAGGCTGCCTGCCGCATCGGCGATATTGGCAGGGATCGAGGCCAGCGCCTCGCCGATCCCGGCCATGACGCTGAAGGGGTCTTCCTCGCCGCCCTCGTCTTCGGCCGCCATCTGGCCGTACAGGGCGTTCAGCGTGCCGACGACGGCCTCCTTGGCGAAGATCCCGGTGAACAGACCGACCGTGGCGGGCCAGTTCTCCTCATGAATGCCCATGGGCTCGACCACCGGGGTGATCGCCTTGCCGATCGAGGACAGCACGGACTGATCGCTGTCCTCGTTGCCGAAGCTGCCATCCGTCCCCAGCGAATTGAGGAAGCCCAGCACCACCACGACCGCGACGATCATCTTGCCGGCCTTGAACAGGAACGCCTTGAGCCGGTCCCAGGAGGTGCGCAGCACCGATTTCAGGGTCGGGATGTGATAGGGCGGCAGTTCCATGATCAGCGGCGAGGTCGTGCCGCGCAGAAGTGTGTTCTTCAGCACCAGCCCGGTCAGGATCGCCGCGAGAATGCCGATCACGTAAAGCAGGAACACGATGTTCTGTCCGCCCACCGGGAAGAAGGCCGCCGCGAACAGCGCATAGACCGGCAGCCGCGCGCCGCAGGACATGAAGGGCGCCATCATCACCGTCATCAGCCGGTCGCGCCGGTTGTCGAGCGTGCGCGTCGCCATCACCGCAGGCACCGTGCAGCCGAAGCCCAGGATCATCGGGATGAAGGACTTGCCCGGCAGCCCGATGGCGCGCATCGAGCGGTCCATCACGAAGGCGGCCCGCGCCATGTAGCCCGAATCCTCGAGGAAGGTCAGGAACAGGAACAGGAACCCGATCACCGGAATGAAGGTCGCGACGGTCTGGATCCCGGCGCCGACCCCGCCCGGCAGGACCGCGATCAGCCAGTCGGGCGCACCGATATTCCCCAGCGCCTCGGTCGGCCAGTCGACCAGAAGCGTCCCCGCCAGAATGTCGAAGAAGTCGATGAACGCGCTCGCGAAATTGATCGCGAAAAGGAACATCACATACATGATCAGCAGGAAGATCGGGATGCCCAGCACCCGGTTCAGCACCACGCTGTCGATCCGGTCCGACAGGCTGCGCGAGATGCGGCTGGTGCGCCGGACCCCGCTGCGCGCCAGCCCGTTGGCAAAGCCATAGCGGGAATCGGCCAGCAGGATGTCGATATCCTCGTCCAGCAGGTCCTCGACCTTCAGCCGGGCCGCCTCGGCCTGGGCCGCGAGCGCTTGCGGGACCATGGCCAGCGCGGCGGCATCGCCGTCCAGCAGCTTGACCGCCAGCCAGCGCGCATCGACGCCCTTGTCAGAGGCGGTCGGCGCGGTCGCAGGAATGATCTCGGCCAGCGCCTCCTCGACCGCGGGCGGATGGGTGACGGTGGCCTTCGGCGGCTCGGGCGCCGCGGCAGCCGCGACGATGGCATCCTTCAGCGCCTCGACGCCCTTCCTGCGGGAGGCCACCAGCGGCACCACCGGACAGCCCAGCCGCTTGGCCAGTGCCTCGGGGTCGATCCTGAGGCCGTTTTCCTCGGCCATGTCCATCATGTTCAGCGCGATGATCATCGGCACCCGCATCTCGACCAACTGGGCGGTCAGATAAAGGTTCCGTTCCAGGTTCGAGGCATCGACGATGTTGATGACCAGATCGGGCTCGCCCGACAGGATGTAGTCGCGGGCGATGGACTCATCGAGCCCGGTATCCGAGATGCTGCCCAGCGAATAGGTGCCCGGCAGATCGACCACGGTGACATCGGCGCCCTTGTGCGAGAAGGTGCCTTCCTTGCGGTCGACGGTGACGCCCGCCCAGTTGCCGACGCGCTGGCGCGACCCGGTCAGGGCGTTGAACAAAGTGGTCTTGCCGCAGTTCGGGTTGCCCGCGGTGGCGATGGTAAAGGATTTCATCAGTCGACAGCCTCCAGCGTGAGCAGCGCGAATTCGTCCTTGCGCAGCGACAGCGCGAAGCCGCGGACGCGGATCTCGATCGGGTCGCCCATCGGGGCCACCCGGGTCACGGTCAGTTCGGTGCCGGGGGTGAGGCCCATGGTCAGCAGCCGCTCGCGCCCCGCCCGGTCGCCCCGCGCGAAGCTTTTGACGCGAACCGTCGTACCCATCTTCGGCAGTGTGTTTTCCATTCGCCCGTATCTTTCGTTTCAGATGTCGTCATTGGCCGGTTCGACCAGGATCTTGCCGGCAAGGCCCTGACCCAGCGCCAGACGGGTCTCGCCCACCCCGATCAGCATCGGGCAGCCGCCGCCCCGCTGCAGGATGCGCACCCGCGCGCCCACCGTCAGGCCGAGGTCGATCAGCCGGTGATGCACGCCGCGCCCGGGCCGCAGCGCCACGACGCGCAGCCAGACGCCCTCATCGGCCAGCGCCAGCGGACAGGCATTCGGTCCCAGCACGCAATCGGCGGCGCGGGCCTCGGGCGAGGTGCAGGGCTGCCCGGTCGCATGGCAGCATTCGCCCGCGCCGAGACCGTCATGCCCATGCCGGTGCCCGCCGCGATGCCGATGCCCGGCCCCATACCCGTGTCCGCTCATCAGCCCCTCGTCCGCCAGACCGGGTGCCTCGGAAGATTGCAGGTCGTCGGAGTCCCGGTCGTCAAAAGCGTCCTGATCGTGTATGGCTGGCGACATGTCCTGAGACCTTTCCTGAGGCAAGCGGCATAGCCGAGTATTATCGTCGGGAATTCCGCGCTTCCAGTTTCGTTTCGTTGATCTGAATCAAGAGACACCGATTCTTGAGGGAATTTCTCAAGAAAACAGGGCGAATCCGGGAAACCCCGTGGCGGAATGCCGCAAAAATCGGAAGATTGGAAAGCCTGAAAAGGCGGCGTTTTGCAGAGACAGGCCAATTGATGCCGGTCGCGTGGCTCAGCCGGGCGCAGAGCCCCGGGCCGGGGCCACGGACCCGCGCTCGACCAGATCGACCGCGACTGCCCGATGCGAGACAGCCGCATCCGCCGGGCAGAGAATCGCCTCGAGCGTCGCCCCGGTCAGCGCCGGAAGCGACTGGCGCACCGTGGTCAGCCGATGCGAGGACCAGGCCGAGATCGGCGCATCGTCGAAACCGATCACCGACAGGCGGTGCGGCACCGCCAGCCCCAGCTCGTGCCGCGCCGTGTTCATCGCGCCCAGCGCGATTTCATCGGTGACGCCGAAGATCCCGTCGATCCGGGCCGCGCCGCCCTCCAGCAGGCTCCGCGCCGCCGCAACCCCGGTTTCATAGCTGTTGGGGCCCTGCGTCCAGCGCCGGACCGTCAGCCCGCCAAGCGCGGCCTCGGCACAGAAGGCGTCGGCCCGCGCCAGCTTGGCGCTGGTGCGCGACTCCGACAGCACCACCGCCAGCCGCCGGCAGCCCGCCGCGATCAGCCGCCGCGCGGCCAGCCGCCCGCCGCCCGCCGCATCCGAGTCGATCACATCGGCCAACGCCCCGGCGGCCGGTGCGGGGCGGTTGATCAGCACCATCCGCACCCCGTTCGCCGCACAGAGCCGCACCAGCTCGTCGGGCGCCGCGCCCGACAGCAGCACCACCGTGCGCACCCGGTATTCCAGCAACCGCTCGACCGCGCGGCCAAGGTCGGGCGGCTCGGCGCCGGGGCGCGGATCGGGGCGAAGATTGACCAGAAGCGTCTGCAGCCCCTCGGCCTGCAGCGCGGCGCTAAGCGCGTCGAACTGCGCCGAGATATACGGATTGCCCAGATTGGCGCCGATGATGCCGACCAGATCGGACCGGTCGCGATGCAGCGTCCGCGCCAGCCGGTTGACGCGGTAGCCCAGCGCCTCGGCCGCCTCCAGAACCCGCGCGCGGGTTTCCGGCGCGACGCTTGCCCCCGGCGTGAAGGCGCGCGACACCGCCGAGCGCGAGACGCCCGCGCGCCGCGCCACATCGGCGGCGGTGACGAATCTAGGCTCCACCCGCGCGCCCTGCCAGCCCGCGCGCGATCACCTCGCGCGCCAGATCCAGCATCGGCGGCAAGGGATGCTCCGGTCCAAGCCCCCGCAGCCGCCGCAGATGCGCCAGCGCCGCATCAAGATCCGGGAACGCCTGCGGATGGCAAAGCGTCAGCCAGACCGCCAGCACCGTGACCGACCGCGACCGCCCGCCCCGGCAATGCACCAGAAGGTGACCCGGACGGTGGGGCGGATAATGCGGCTTGCCCGGACCATAGGTCCCCATCAGGCCCCTGACCGTCACGACCGCGGCGGCCAGCAGATGCGGGTCGTTGCCGGGGCCGTCGATCAGCCCGATCTGATAGCGCCGCACCTGCGTGCCGTCGCCCAGTGCCAGCGGCCCGGGACAGAGGTTGAGCCCCAGATTGAGCGTCTCGGTGATGCCCGCCGACGTGAGCGCGGCCGCATCCTCGGCCCCCGCAAGATTGCCCAGAAAAACCCGCTTGCCGGGCTGCGCCGAGGCGGCCGCGACCGGGCCGAGCACGTCAATCAGCACCGGCCGGACGTCCTCGCGGGCCTCTGCGGCGGGCACATCCTTCGGGATAGCGTGACGGCCGGGGGCGTCCATGTCTCAGATCTCCGTTTCGGGATGGGTCCAGAGCCGCGCGCCCAGCCCCTCGGCCAGACGCGGGGCGGTTGCGATGTCAAGAAAGGCGGGCAGTACCCGGCGCGCGCCGGTCGTTCGCACCAGCGCCAGAAGGTCGGGCAGGGTCGGATGCACGTTCCAGGGCAGCCAGAGCGCCTGCCCCGCGTCCAGCATGCGCCGCGCGGGCGTGCCGTCGGGCACATGGCTGGAAAAGACGAAACGGAAC
The DNA here is from genome assembly GCF_003314725.1 of Rhodovulum sp. BSW8. Lineage (NCBI taxonomy): Bacteria > Pseudomonadati > Pseudomonadota > Alphaproteobacteria > Rhodobacterales > Paracoccaceae > Rhodovulum > Rhodovulum sp. BSW8. The sequence goes on along the minus strand of NZ_QNVX01000036.1, from coordinate 37,393 downwards.
CCCTCGCGCCCCAGAAGCTCGGCCGCCAGTCCGCGTTCGGCGTTCGAACTGACGCAGACGATGGCCCGGTCGGGACGGGCGGTTTCGGCATCGACGATCTCGGGCAGGGTGCCGGTGGCCGCGGCCACTTCGCGCCCGATCACGGCATCGGTGGCAACGCACAGCCCGGCCCCGGCCAGGGCCGCCACCATGTCGGCGCCGCGCCCCGCCGCCGGACAGCACAGTACCGCGCCCGCCGCGGCCGCCCGGGCCATGGCGGCGATCTGGTCGGCAAGCCGGCCCTCGCGGTCGCCATACGAGGCGTCAAGCACCAGCGTCGCGGCCTCGGGCAACGGATCGACCGGCAGGCGCGGCGCCTCGGGACAGATATCGCCGGTATAAAGCAGCCCGCCCGCGGGCGTGGCCAGATGCAGCCAGACCCCGCCCGGCGCATGACCCGCGCGGCCCAGGGTCAGGTCGAGCCCCATCAGGTCGACGCGGCCCCGTTCGGGCAGCACGCGCGCGCGTCCGGGCCGCAGCCGCTCGGGCAGAAAGCCCAGCGTGCGCGCGGTGGCCAGAACCGGCGGATCGCCGACCTCGTCCAGCCGGTCGAGCGCGCCCGCATGGTCCTCATGGGCATGGCTGAGCACCACCGCATCGACCCGGCCGATGCCGGTCAGGTCGGGACGATCGCCCGGTTCCAGCCCGTCGCCCAGGTCGAACAGGACCCGCCGCCCGGACATCTCGATCAGGAAGATCGCGGCGCTTTTCCGGCCGAGCCCGCTGATCGCGGTCAGTCGCGCCATGGCAGCACCCCCTCGGGCAGGCGGCGGCCGAAGGCCAGGCTTGCCAGCATCAACCCCAGGACGACCGCCACCATCAGGCAGCCCACCGCGGCGGCCAGGGTAGACGACCCGGCCTCGTCGAGAAAGATGATGGTGGGCCCGATGGTCTGCGCTCGCGACGACACCAGCAGGACCGAGGTCTGGATCTCGTTGATCGCCGACATGAAGACCAGGATCGCCGAGGCAGCTGCGGCGGGCGCCAGCGACGGCAGCACGATGTCCCTGAGCCGCGCGATCAGCCCCGCCCCCGCGACCTGTCCCGCCTCGTCCAGCGCCCGGTCGATCTGGGCATAGCCGCCGAGGACCGGCCGCAGCGCCAGCGCCAGGTAGTTGGCCAGATAGGCCGCCAGGATCACCCAGACGGTGCCGTAAAGGCTGGTGCCGATCAGCGGCATCGGGCGCAGGAAGAACAGGATCATCGCAACGCCGATGATGATGCCGGGCAGCGCATAGGCCAGTTCCGAGGCCAGCTGCAAAAGCCGCGCCACCGGCCCGCTGCGCCAGCTCAGCACATAGCCCAGCGCGACCGAGACCGGCACCAGCACCGCGACCGCCAGAGCCGTCAACCAGAGGCTGGTCAGGAACGCCTTGCGGATGCCCTCATGGTGAAACAGCGCATTGGCGAAATTCTCGAAGGTGATCGTGTCGGGACCCAGCGGCTGGCCGTAGCCGCGCACCAGTGCCGTGCCCAGCAAGGCCGACAGCGGCAGCAGCAGGCAGGCCGCGAGATACCCCCAGGCCAGCAGCCCCGCCGGGATCTGCCAGCGCCCCAGCGGCAGGCGCAGCCGCCGCGCGGCCCCTTCGACGCGCTGGTCGCCCCGGCGGCCCAGCCAGCCGGTCAGCCCCATTCCGACCACCGTCAGCCCGGCCAGCATCAGCGCCATCAGCGCCATGTCGTTCAGCGCCGAGGGACCATAGGCGTTGAGGCGGCGATAGATCAGGGTGATCAGCGTCGGCACCCGGGCGGGAATGCCCAGCATCGCCTGGATCCCGAAATTCCCGATCGACGAGACGAAGGCCAGCGCCGCCCCGGCAAAGACCGCCCCGCGCACCAGCGGCAGCACGATATCCCGGCTGAGCGCCAGAGGCCCGGCCCCGGCCGCCCGCGCCGCCTCGACCAGATCGGCGGGCAACCGGCGCAACCCGGCGCGCACCGACAGGAAGACCAGCGGCGCGTTGTAGAACCCCAGCAGCAGAACGATGCCCCAGGCGGAATAAAGCGGATGCCGCATCCCCGGCGGCAACGACAGGCCCAGCGGCCCCAACAGCGGGCTGGCCGGCGAAAACGCCTGCACCCAGGCCAGCGCGGTGACCTGCGGCGGGATCATCAGCGGCAGCACGAAGCCGAAGACCCAGAGCGTGCGCCCGCGCAAATCGGTCAGCCCCGCCAGCAGGGCCGCCAGCGTCCCCGTCACCGTGGCCAGCGCCGTCGCGGCACAGGAAATCCAGATGGTGTTGATCGTGGCCTCGGCGACCCGGCGCCCGCCCAGCACCTCGGCGATCCGGGCGGCATCGAACGTGCCTGCGGGGAACAGCGCCGCCTGCACCAGCCGCGCCAGCGGCAGGATCGACAGCGCGCCCACGAAAAGGACAAGCCCGGCCAGCACCAGCCATTCGCCCGGCACCCGGGGCAGGAGCGCCCGTCGCGGGCGCCCCCCGGTCTCGACCGAAAGGCTCACGCGGTCAGAGCCCGAAGATCTCGGCGAATTTCGCGCGGACCGCCGCGTCGGTCCGGACCGCCGCGTCGGCATTCAGCGGCAAAAGCGTCATCGAGGCGAGATCGGGAAAGCCCTCGGGGCCCGCGACGCCCGGCAGGATCGGCAGATTGCCCTGTTTCGCCACCAGTTCCTGACCTTTCCGGGACAGCAGGAAGTCGACGAAGGTCTTCGCGGCCTCGGGCTGGTCGGTGGTCGACAGGATCGCAACCGGTTCGGTGATGACCGAGACGCCGTCCTTCGGCGCGATATAGTCGATGGGCGAGCCGTCGGCCTTGGCGCGCAGCGCGTTCGCATCGACCAGGATCGCGTATTTCGCCATGCCCGAGGCCACCGCCTTGGTCGCCGGGCCGTTCCCGCCCTCGGGCACGATGTCCAGATCGTTGAGGCCCTCGTAGAAGGCCCAGCCAATCCCGGGGGCGTCGATCAGCGTGTGCAGATGGCAAAGTGCGGCCCCCGAGTAAAGCGGGCTCGGCACCGCGATCTGGCCGCGGTTTTCCTCTTTCAGCAGATCGGCCCAGGTCTCGACCGGCTCGGCGATCTCGGTGTTCCAGGCGATGCCGGTGGTGATCGCCTTGGTGCCGAAGAAGGTCATGTCGGGGTCGTACATGGCCGGATCGTAGGCCGCGACCGGGGCGTCCGTGTAGGGCAGCAGGTGACCGCCCGCCTTCAACTCGCCCAGGTTGATGACATCGGCCACCAGCAGCACGTCGGGCTGGACCTGACCGGCCTCGATTTCCGCGCGCAGCACGTTCATCAGCGCCGAGGTGCCGTTGCGGGTCCATTCGACCTTGATGTCGGGATGCGCGGCCTCGAAGGCATCGACGGTTTCCTGCGCCTGTTCCGGCGCCTGGCTGGTGTAAAGCGTGATCGTGGTTTCGGCCGAGGCGGCGGTCGCCATCAGACCGGCGGTGGCAAGGGCAAGAAGACGCATCGTTACAGTCCTTGAGTGGGGAGGGAGGGGAGAGAGGGATCGGGAAGCACCCAGCCGTCGGTCAGCGCGACGGTCACGCGCTGGCCCCGCTCGATCCGGGCGGGGGCGGCGACGTTGAGGCACAGCGAGACGCCGCCATCGGGTCCCGCCGCCAGTTCGGCGCGCAGGTGATGGCCGCGAAAGGTGGCGCGGGTGACGGTGGCGGCCACGCCCTCGCCCTCGGTCAGGTGAAGATCGCCGGGATGAAGCGCGATCCGGGCGCGCGGCCGGGGCCGTTCGCCGGGAGCGCAGCGCAGGCGCACCGGTGCGCCCAGCAGCCGCGCCTCGGCCCGGCCATCGCCCGAGGGCGCAAGGTCGGTCACCTCGACCACCCGGCCGTCGCCGATAAAGCCCGCGACCATGGCGCAGGCGGGTTCGCGAAACAGCCGCTCGGGCGGGGCGAATTGCACGATCCGGCCCGCCTCCATCACCGCGACGCGGTCGGCCAGCGCCAGCGCCTCGGCCTGATCGTGGGTGACATAGACCATGGTTGCGCCGGAGCGGCGGTGGAAATCGGCGAACTCGGCTTCCAGCGTGTCGCGCAGATGCACGTCGAGATTGGCCAGCGGCTCGTCCAGCAGCACGACGCGGGCCTCCATCGCCAGACAGCGCGCCAGCGCGACCCGCTGGCGCTGTCCGCCCGACAGATCGGCGGGCCGCCGCGCGGCCATCTCGCCCAGTCCGACCGTTTCCAGCACCGCTTGGGTGCGCGCCTCGCGCGGGGCCCGGCCCATGCCGCCGACCTTCAACCCATAGGCCACGTTGCCCGCCACGCTCATATGCGGCCAGAGCGCATAGGTCTGGAACACCACGCCGACGCCCCGGCCTTCGGGCGGCAGATGCACACCCGGCCCCGAAACCAGCCGCCCGCCCATCCGGATGCTGCCGCGATCGGGCCGCTCGAATCCGGCAAGCAGCCGCAGCAACGTCGTCTTGCCGCAGCCCGAGGGGCCGAGGATCGCCACGAACTCGCCCGCCCCGACCGCCAGGGATACCCCGCCCAGGACCTCGGTCCGGCCGAAAGACTTGCCGAGGTTCTGGATGTCGATGGCACTCATCACGGGCTCCGGACGCGGGATTGCACAGCATTGCAACCACGCGCCCTTCCTGCCGCCCGAATGAAACGGTTTTGTGTACGCCCCCTGACAGACCGATGAAATCTGCCCGGATCGGCCGCCGCGCCTGCAACCGCGCGTTGCGAATTGCAGTTTGCGAACGCCTTCGCGCCCCATTAAGATCGCACTCGAAAACCGGGCACAAAACGTGCCGGGCTGAAGGAACCAGCCTTGCGGATCTACCTGATCGCCCCCGCTCCGGACGATGCGTCCGACACCACCGCCGAAATCAGCATGGCTGGCGTCAAGACGCCCTACACGCTGTCGGCCGCCGCCGGGATCGTGTCGGTGGCAGCCCTCCTGCCCCAGGAGGCCCGGATCCGGCTGTGCGACGAGGTCGTGCAGGAGGTCGATCTTGAGGCCGAGGCCGATCTGGTGGGGCTGTCGATCAATGTCTCGCAGGTCGCGCGCGGGCTCGAACTGGCCGCCGCCTTCCGCCGCCGCGGGATACCGGTGGTGATGGGCGGGGCGCATGTGTCGCTGGCGCCCGAGCTTTTCCGCGGCAAGGCCGATGCGATCGTGATCGGCGAGTTCGAGACCGCCGCGCCGCGCTTTGCCGCCGATCTGAAGGCGGGCGGATTGCAGCCCGAATATCGCTGCGGCCAGGCCGACATGGCCGAGACGCCGCTGCCGCGCTGGGATCTTTACCCCAATGACCGGGCGATTTCGGGCGTGGTGCAGACCTCGCGCGGCTGCCCGTTCGATTGCACCTTCTGCGACGTGATCCAGTATGTCGGCCGCAAGCAGCGTCACAAGCCGCCCGAACGGGTGCTGGCCGAGCTGCGGCAGCTTTACGATCTGGGCTATCGCGAAGTCTCGCTGAGCGACGACAATTTTACCGTCTACCGCCAGCGGACCCGCGCGCTTCTGGAGGCGCTGATCGCCTGGAACGGCACCGGAGGGCGCGACCCGGTGCGGTTCTCGACCCAGATCTCGATCGACGCGGCGCGCGATCCGGACCTTCTCGCGATGTGCAACCGGGCCGGGCTGCGCCAGGTCTTCGTCGGAATCGAGACCGGCAACCCCGAATCGCTGGCCGAGGCCAACAAGCGGCAGAACCTCAGGATCGACCTCGGCGACGCCTGCCGGACGGTGGTCGGGGCGGGCCTGACGATCCGGGCCGGGCTGATCGTCGGCTTCGACCATGACGGGCTCGACTGTTTCGAGCGGCAGTTCGCCTTCGCCCAGAGCCTGCCCATCGTGGGCTTCAATGTCAGCGCGCTGGTCGCCCCCTACGCCACCCCGCTTTACGCCGAGATGAAACGCGCGGGCCGGATCGTCGACGAAGACACCCACCGGCTGGCGGCAGGCACCCGGATGACCAACCTGATCCCCGCCCGGATGACCCGCGAACAGCTGACCGAGGGCCGCGACTGGCTGAAGGCGGCTCTGCTGGCGCCCGACGCCGCGATGGCGCGGTTCGAGACCTATGCCCATACGCTTGGCAGCCCCTGCCAGGACATGACCCGGTCGGCCTGGGCCACGGCCTCGGCGCGCCGCCATCCGCTGCACGAACTGGTGCCGCTGATGATGAAGGACAAGGGCGCGCGCCGGGTGATCGAGGGCGTGCGCGACCTGATCGCCGCGCGCCCCGAGATCGGCTATGACCTGACCTCGATCCTGACGCTGCACCTGTCGGAATGCGCCCGCGCGGCCGGGCACCGGGCGAGGATCGGCCGACAGCTGGAGACCGTGGCGTGACCCGCGCCGTCCCGGACCCACCCCCGACCGCTCTGGCACGGGCATTGGCGCAGACCTTCGCCGACCGGCCCGAGCGCGAGCGGATCGTGATCCGGTCCCGGCAGGGCGCGCGCGACGTCTTTACCGGGGACCGGCTGGCCGCCGAGGCCGGGGCCGTCGCCCGGGCGCTGCGCGGCTGGCTGGGACCGGGACCGCACAGTCTGGTGCTGGCGCTGCCCGCCGGGGCCGAGTTCGTCGTGACGCTTCTGGGCGGGCTTCTGGCCGGCGTGACCCTGGTGCCCGTGCCGGTGCCGCGCCCCGGCAGCCATTCCGACCGCTTCCGCCATATCGCCGCCGACAGCGGGGCCGCCGCCGTGCTGTGCCTGCCCGCCCATGCCGAGGCCGTCGCGGCCGCGCTGGCGCTGGACGGGACGCCGCCCTGCCCGGTCGCGACGCTGCCGCTCGACCCCGCCCGGCTGCCCGACCCGGTGCGGCCAGCCGCCGCGCCGGATCTGCCGGTGGCGGTGATCCAGTATACCTCGGGCTCGACCCGGCTGCCGCGCGGGGTGCGGGTCACGCCGGACAACATCCTGGCCAATGCCGTGCTGGTCGCCCGCTGCTGGGGCGTGGACGTGCACGCCCGGTTCGTGAACTGGCTTCCGCACTATCACGACATGGGGCTGATGGGCGGCATTCTTTATCCGCTGCTCTGCGGCGGGTTCTCGGCACAGATGTCGCCGCTGGACTTCATCCGCCGCCCCGCCCTTTGGCTCGAGGCCATCGCGGACGAGCGCGCCGGTTTCAGCGGCGGCCCGGCCTTCGCCTTCGCCGACTGCCTGCGCCGGATCGCGCCCGACCACGCCGCCCGGCTGGACCTGAGGTGCTGGCGCCGCGCCTTCATCGGGGCCGAGCCCGTGCCCGCCGGGCTGCCCGCGGCCTTTCACGCCCATTTCGCGGCCGCCGGGCTGGCGCGCGAGGCGGTCTTTGCCTGCTATGGCATGGCCGAGATGACCCTGTTCGCCGCCGGGCTGCCGGGCCCCGACCGCCCGCCGCCCAGTGCAGAGGCCGCGCGGGCCGTGGCGCCCTGCCGCCTGACCCCCGAACTTGGCGCGGGCCTCGCCATCGTCGACCCCATCGCCCGGACCCGCCGACCGGAGGGCGCCGAGGGCGAAATCTGGCTGCGCGGCCCGTCCCGGGGCGCGGGCTATCTGGGCCTGCCCGGCGACACCGCCGAAACCTTCGGCGCCGCGCTGGACGACCCGTCCGACGCCTCGGGCTGGCTTCGCACCGGCGATCTGGGCGTGATCGCGGACGATGCGCTTTATGTGACCGGGCGGATCAAGGATGTGGTCTTCTGCAATGGCCGCACCCTCGCAGCGCCGGAAATCGAGTGGCTGGCCTGCGGCAGTTCTGACGTGCTGAACCCGATGGCCGCCGCGGTCTTCATGCCCGACCCGGCCCGGGGCGGGCAGGCGGTGCTGCTTGCCGAACTGCGCCTCGGCGAGACCCCGCCCGACCCCGACACGCTGCGCCGGACGATCCGGCGAGCCGTGACCGGGGAATGGGGGCTCGATCTGGTCGAGATCCTGTTCCTGCCGCGCGGACGGCTGCCACGCACCAGCAGCGGCAAGATCCGCCGCCGCGCCGCAGCCGAGCTGTGGCGGGACGGCGCCTGGCCCCCGGAGACCGTCCCATCCGTGAAGGAAATGCCAGAATGCCCGTCGTGAACAGTTCTGCCTGGGACAGCCCCGACCGGTTCGTGACCGACCCCGATGACGTCGCCGCCCTGTTGCGCGACCCGCGCTTCACCGTGGGCCAGCTGGCCACCCATCTGGACCAGATCGCGGCGCGCGGCGGGCCGCGCTTTCCGCACCTGGCCGAGATGGCGCGCCACGCCTTCGCCTTCCAGACCGGCGAGGCCCATCTGGCCGCGCGCCGCGCCACCGCCGCCTTCTTCGCAGCCCCTGCCCTGACCGCCTGGGCGCCGGTGGCCCACCGCGCCTTCGCCCGCGCGCTCGACCGGCTGGAGGCGGCCGAGGCGCCCGACCTCATGCGCGACTATTGCGAGGGGGCGTTTCTCGACTTCGTCCGCGCCTTCGCCGGGTGCCCGGGCGGCACCGACGAGCGGGTGCTGGAGCTGATCCGGGTGGCCAACAACACAACCCAGCCGATGCTGTCGCTGAGGACGCTGGGCCGGATAGACGCCGCGCTGGGCGAATTGCTGGGCTATCTTTCGACCGATCCGATGCCGGGGGTCGACCCTTCTCTCGAAGGCTTCCCCGCCTTTCTTGAGCGCCGCAAGGACCGGCTGTCCGATCCCGCCGCCGCGCCCTATATCGCGCTGTCCGCGCTGGTCGGCAGCCACACCGTCGCCCAGTCGCTGGCGCTGGCGCTTTACGGCCTTCTGCTGGGCGATGCCGAGCACTGGCGGGCGGCGGCCGAACCGGGCTGGACCGACGCCGCGCTCGACCGGATGATGTCGCTGTACCCCTCGACCCTGACCCTGGTCAGGATGGCTGAAGACGACGTCCGGATCGGCGATTGTCCGTTCCACAAGGGCGAGGCCGCGGTGATGGACGTGGTCGCCGCCAATGCCGAACTGCGCCGCCGGGTCCCCGACGGCTCGGCCCATCTGTCCTTCGGCACAGGGCCGCATAAATGCCCCGGCGCGCCGCTTTCGCAGCTTTTCCTCGGCCGGGCGATCCCGGCGCTGGCGCGGCGCTTCCCGCAGCTTGCGCTGCATCGCGACGGCGTGCGGTTCCACGTCACGCCGCTGGTGCAGTATCCCGTGGCGCTGCCCGTGACGCGCGACGCGCGGTCGCGGCGGCTGACCGGGCGGATGGTCGAGATCCGCGATCTGGACGAGGCCCGCGCCATCGTCAACGACGACGACACCTGGTCGCCGCCCCGGATGGAGCCCTATCTGACCGCTCTGGCCGACCGCAGCGGCCGCGACCTCGACCTGGCCCGGCTGGTGGCCCGGAACGCGATGTTCTTCATGTCGGGCGAGCGCCATGCCGCGATCCGCCGCGCGGTGGCCGACAGCCTCGGCGGCAACCGGCTGGCGCGCTGGCAACCGCTGATCGAGGCCGAGACCCAGGCCGCGCTGGCCCGGCTGGCCGCCGCCGCCGAACCCGACCTGATCGCCGATTATGCCGATCCGATCTTTCGCGGCATCGCCGGGCCGGTCCTTGGCATTTCCCCGGCCGATCCCGAAAGGTTCGACGTGCTTGCGCCGATCCTGCAGGACGTGCTGGAGCCCTGGCTGCCGATCCGCGAACTCGACCGGTTGCAGGACGTGATCGGCGAGATCCTGGCAGGCCTCCGGCCGCCCGCGACCGACGGCCTGCCCGGCACGCCGCTCTTGACCCGGCTGATGGACGAGCACCTGCCCGACACCGACGAGACCGACCTCAAGGCGCTGGTGCTGGTGATGTATGGCGCAAGTTTCAACATGGCCCATACGCTGGGCAACATCCTGCACCATCTGCTGACCCTGCCGCCCGAGGACCGCAAATGCGCCGCCGATCCGGCCTGGATCGATGCCGAGCTGGAACGCCTGATCTCGCTCTGCGCCTCGCCCAAATACATCTATCGCATGGCCCGCGGCCCGGCCCGGATCGGCGAAATCGAGATCCGGCCACACGAGACGCTGCGGCTGCAGCTGCTGTCGATCGACCGGGGCGTCGGCACCGGCAATCTGGCCTTCGGCCACGGGCTGCACCGCTGCGTCGGCGCGGCCCTGTCCAAGCGGATGCTGCGCACCGCCCTGCCCGCGCTTTTCGCGCGCTTTCCGGGGCTTGCGCTCAAGCCCCAGCGCCATCGCTATTTCGAGATGACCCAGACCGTGGCACTGGCAACGCTGCCCTGCCGGCTGGGCTCCACAGGAAAGGACCGACCGTGACCAGAACCCTGACGCCCCCCGCCCCGGAAGTCGTCGACTTCCTGACCGCCGGCATCGCCCGCTTCACCAAGCAGGACCCGGCCGCGATCCGCCCGGATTCGGTGCTGGTCGATCTGGGGCTGCAATCCATCGACGCGGTGCTTCTGTCGGGCGAGGTCGAGGATCATTTCCGGATCGAGCTCGATCCCGCCACGATCTTCTCGCACGAAACGGTCGGCAGTTTCGCCTCGGACATCACCAAGCGCCTCGGGGCGCGATGACGACCTGGTATCTGGGCCTCTCGACCTCGGGCCACGATCCGGCGCTGGCGCTTGTCGACGAGACCGGGCGCGTGGTCTTCGCCGAGGCGACCGAGCGCTTCTTGCAGGACAAGCGCGCCTGGGGCGTGGTGCCCGACCATGTGCCGCATCTGGCGGCGGCGCTGGCGGCCGTGGGCGCCGCGCCGGGCGACCGGATCGTTCCCGTCACCAGCTGGGCCTCGGTCAAGGCCGATCTGGGGCTCAAGGTGCATGACGCGCTGCTGCCCGCCTCGGACACGATCTGGATGCAGGGATTGCAGGCGCAGATGCAGCAAAACGCGGGTGCCTCGCTTCTGCGGCTGGGCCTTGCCCGCGAGCGGCCCGAGCCCATGCGGTTCGATCATCACCTCTGCCATGCCGTCGCCGCCTGCCATTTCGCACCGGTCGCGGACGCCGCCTGTCTGGTGATCGACGGCGAGGGCGATGTCGGTGCGGTGTCGCATTTCCGGCTGACCGACCGGCGGCTTTCACGCGGCTGGCGGTCCTGGGGGCCGGGCAGCCTGGGCACCTTCTATGGCTGGCTCACCGGGTTGTGCGGCTTCGACTGGCGCGAGGGCGAAGAGTGGAAGGTGATGGGCCTTGCCGCCTGCGGCCGGGCCGATCCGGCGCTGGTCGAGACCCTGGCCGGTCTGCTGTCGGCCGATCGCGGACGGCTGCGCTTTGCCGACGACGCCGCCATCGCGGCAATCCGCGCCGCGGTCGAGCCGCTGGCCCGCCGCCCGGACGCGCCGGTGACCGACGCGGCCGATCTGGCCGCGGCCGGGCAGGCTGCCTATGCGCGTCTGGCCGATCAGGTGCTTGAGGCCATCGCCGAAGACGGTCCGGCCTTGATCCTGTCGGGGGGCTGCGCGCTGAACTCGTCCTATAACGGCACCATCGCGGGCCGGACCGGGTTCGACAGCGTCTTCGTGCCGCCCTGCCCGGCCGATGACGGCAATGCCATCGGCGCGGCCCTTCTGGCCTGGATGGCCGATACCGGGGCCGAGCGCATCCCCTTCGGCGGCGGCACGCCCTTCCTCGGATCGGCGCCGCGCACAAAGACGCTGGAGGCCGCCCGCCGCGCCGCCGCATCGGGCCATGCGGTGACCGATGTCGCCGGGCGGTCCGCCGAGGCGGCGGCCGCATTGCTGGCGCAGGGCCGCATCCTGGGCGTGATGCGCGGACGGGCCGAATTCGGGCCGCGCGCGCTGGGCAACCGATCCATCCTGGCCGATCCGAGGCCCGCCGGCATGAAGGACGCGATCAATGCCCGGGTGAAGGGGCGCGAGCCCTACCGGCCCTTCGCCCCGGTTCTGGCCGAGGCCGATCTGGCCGACTGGTTCGACCGCCCGCAGCCCTCGCCCTACATGTCGATGACCCTGCCCTGGCGACGCGAGGTCCGCGACCGGGTGCCCGCCGTCGTGCATGACGACGGCACCGGGCGGGTGCAGACCGTCGGCCCCGACAGCGCGCCGTGGATGGCCGATCTGGTCGCGGCCTTCGGGCGCGAGACCGGCGTGCCGGTGGTGCTGAACACCAGCTTCAACATCATGGGCAAGCCGATCCTGCATTCGGTCGAGGACGCGCTGGGGATGCTGGCGACGACCGGGCTCGACGCGGTGCTGATCGAGGATGTCCTGATCGAGAAGCCCGCGCACCCCTGAGCGCGGGCCCCCCTTAGTCCCGCACCGCCACGATCAGCCCGTCGGGCTGATGCGCGGGCGCCGGGTCGCTGTGGACCACCCGCCAGTGCTGGCCCAGAAGCGCGCAGCACTCGGCGAAGAGATCGTCGCCATGGGTGCCGACAATCCAGCGCCGCACCCTCTCGGCCTGCCCGGCCTCGACGATCCGGCGCAACAGCGCCAGTTCGGCGCCCTGCACGTCGAGCTTGGCCAGATCGACCGGCCGGGCCTCGGCCGCAAGCAGCGCCGCGATGTCACGGGCCGCGACCCGCAAGCCCCCTTCGTCCGCCACACGGGACGAGAAATCGGCCGCCTCGAAGCAGACGTCGCCCTCGGCCACATGGGCGGCCGCCTCGATCAGCCGCAGCCGGTCGGGTGCGATGCCGTTCAGCGCCAGATTCTCGCGGATCGCGGCGGCATGGTCGGGCAGCGGCTCGAAGGCCACCGCCTCGGCGCCCGGCCGTTCGTGCAGCAACAGCAGCGTATAATAGCCGATGCCGCAGCCGATATCGTAGACCAGCGGATCGGCGGCCGGGATCTCGCCCAGAAGCGTCAGGAACCAGTGTTCCTCGACCGGCTCGTGCAGATTGCCCGCCTGCGCCTTGACGTAGCGGTCGACCTGATGGTCGAGCACGTGGCGCCGGTAGACCCGGACGCCATTGCCGAAACTGTAGATGTCGTCCTGCACGCGGGGCTTCCTCGCGGTTCGGACCCGGTCCGGGGTCAGAGCGGCGGCAACGAAAACGTCACGATCTCGGAATGCGGCCAGTGAAAGCCGTTGTAGATCGTGATGTTCTCTGCCCCCACCGCGTCGAGGAACTCTTCGTCGAAGGTGTGCCGATGCGACGGGATCCGGGTCTCGGGGTTCTCGAGGAACGGGGTGGAGATCACCACATGTTCGCGCGCGAGCCGACGCAGCTGCAGCAGGAAGGGCTTGGGTTCGGGCACATGTTCGATGCAGTGCGAACAGCTGACGATATCCCATTGCCTGTCGTCGATCTTGAAGATGTCGGCGACGAGGTATTCCATCTCGGGACGCAGGGCGTGCGAGATCTTGGCCATCGTCGGATCGATATCGAGCGCGGTCACGGTGCATTTCAGCCGCGCATAGCTTGCGGGGTCCAGCACGGTCGCCAGAAAGGCACTGCCCGACCCGGTCCGCGCGCCGACATCGAGCAGCGTCTTGACGTGGTAGCGGGCGGGATAAAGCCGCTCCAGCAGCGGCAGAAGCTCGGCCATGAAGGCGATGCTCTGGGGGTTCTGCTTCTTTGTATAGAAGTCGAAATCAATGCCGGCCTCATCGAACAGCCGCTCGAGGTCGGATTTTTCAAGCGTGTCTTCCATGTCGGTCGTCTCCTTGCGTGTTTGGGCGCTTGCGCCCTGTTCGCGTAAGGGCGTGCAGCCATTGGGGATGGTGGCAGGGTCAGGCGGTGGATGGTGCGCGGTGCTCCTTCCTGGCGATGGGCAGGAACTGGCGGGCCTCGAGCGTTGACAGTTCGTGATAGGCCCCGACGATGTGATAAAGGCTGCTGGTGCGGGCCGGTTCGGGGCGCGGCGCGCCGCCGGGGCCGAGGTTTTCCCACCAGCTGCCGCGCAGCGGATGCAAGAAAAAGCGCATCAGCCCCAGGCAGGCCTCGACCGCCGTCGCCTCGGCCAGCGCCGCCTCGGCGGGCCGGGGGGCCAGCCGGGCCCGAAGCGCCCAGGCCTTGATCCGTTCGGTCTGCGGCCAGAGCCGGGCGGTCGCGTCCTCGATGGCGAGGCCGGGCGTCAGCAGGCTGGCCGCCAGTCCGTCGGCGGTCAGGCCATGCGCCTCGGCCAGGTCGATCAGCCGCCGCCCCGCAGCCTGCGCCAGAGCATGGTCGCGAAGCACGCCCCAGCGCAGGAGCAACCAGCCCCATTCGTACTGGTGGCCCGGTTCGACCGCGTTGCCGGGACCGTCCGCGATCCGCCAGTCGCCGTCGAAAAGCTCGCGCTGCGCGCCGGTCCCGGGGTCGATGAAGCGCGCCAGGCAAAGCTCGGCGATCTCGTCGGCAAGGGCCTCGAAGCGCGGGTCGCAGGGGCCCGAGTCGATCCATTCGAGAGCGGCCTCAAGCAGATGCATATGGGGGTTCGCGCGCAGCGGCAGCCGACGCGGCCGGGCCTCCTCGAACCCCGCCTCGGGGTGGCGATAAAGCGCGTCGAGCCGGGTCAGGATGCGCGCGGCCAGCGCCTCGGCCCGGGCGCGCGGCAAGACGGCCTCCGGGGCCGCCGCCAGCGCGAAGAGGCAGAAGGCGACGTCGTAAAGGCTGAACGCGGCCCCGCCCCCGGCAATGGGCAGCACCGCGCCATCGGGGGCCAGATGTTCGGCCAGAAGGGCATCGCGGGCGTGATTGGCCAGAAGCCGCGGCCGGGAGCCGCCGAGGCCCGCCCCCATCAGGCGCGAAAAGGCGAAAAGCTGGCGCGCGGCGACCATCGCCCGGCGCGGCAGATCGACCGGTTTGCCGTCCGGCGCAAGCCGTTCGCAAAACCCCGCCTCATCCCGCACCTGTCCGGCCTGGAGCGGCAGAACCTCTGCCTCGAGCCAGAGCCGCAAGGCGGCCGTCGTCTCGGAAAGATCTGTCATGGCTTTCCTTTCCGGTCGCGCAGAAGCCTCTCGACCAGCGCATCGAGATCGCCGCCCTGAAACAGCACGGCCTCCAGACCCGCCGCGCGGGCCGCCTCGATGTCGGTTGGCTTGTCGCCGATCATCACGCTTTGCGCCCAGTCGACCTGCCAGCGGTGCTTCAGTTCCAGCAGCATGCCCGGGCCGGGCTTGCGCCGGTCCGACACCTGGCGCAGTTCGGGATGCACCGCCTGCGGGTGGGTGGGACAATAGCGTTCGTCGTCGATATGGGCCCCGGCAGCGGCCAGATCGCGCGCCATATGCGCCCGAAGCGCCAGATAATCGGCCTCGGTGTAATACCCCTTGGCGATGCCCGCCTGATTGGTGGCGACAAAGGCGTACCAGCCCGCCGCGTTCACCCGCCGCACGGCGGCGATGGCGCCCTCGGTCCAGTCCAGCCGGTCGGGATGGCCGACATGGCCGTGATCGATATTGAGCACCCCGTCGCGGTCGAAGACGATGGCCGGGCGCCGCCGTTGCGCCGGAACGAGGGTCTGCGCTGCCGCAAGATCCCCGGGCACGCCGATATCGAGGAAAAAGCCCGTCCGCTCGACCGCCGCGAGCCGCCCCTCGGCCGCCAGGCGCGGCAGCACCTCTGCCTCCAGCGAACCGTCCTCGACCAGGTGGGAAACGATCCCGCGCGACAGGCAATAGACGCCGCCATTGATCAGCGCCGGGCCGGTTTCCGCGCCGCGCGCCGCGAACGCCGTCAGCATCCCGTCCGCCACCCGGACCGTGCCGAAGCGGCCGCCATCCGCCACCCGGCGCAGCGCCAGCGCCCCCAGGACACCCGGCCGCGCGCTCTGCGCGGCGGCCACATCCGCCAGCAGGATGTCGAACCAGCTATCCCCGTTCAGCAGCAGGAACCGGTCCTCCAGCCGGTCGCGCGCCTGCCAGAGCGCGCCCGAGGTGCCGGCGGGCCGGGCCTCGCGCGCCACCTCGATTTCGACCGGGCGGGGCAGCGTGGCGGGCAGGTCGCGGGTAAAATCCTCGACCCGCCCGGCTTCGAACGCCGCCAGCAGCAGCACCCGCTCGACCCCCTGCCGCGCCAGTTCGCCGATCAGCACCGCCAGAAACGGCACGCCCCCCACCGGCAGCAGCGGCTTGGGACAGGTCGCGGTCAGAGGCCCCAGCCGGGTGCCCAGCCCGCCGCAGAGGATCACCGCCTGACGCGGCAACAGGGCTTTTGCCCGGGCGGTGGCCGCCTCCGGCCCGGAGAGCGTCAGCGCGGACATGGCAGCCGCCAGCTCTGGCACCCGGACTCGGCGAAGACGACCGGGTCGGCATCGCCGCCGATCCCGCGCAGCGCCTCGATCAGCGCGCACCGGCGGGGCGGATCGACGAGGAAGAACATGAACCCGCCACCGCCCGCGCCCGACACCTTGCCCGCCTCGGCGCCATGGGCCAGCGCATGGGCGAACATCTCTTCGATATGGGGCGAGCTGACGGTGGCCGCCGTGGCCTTCTTGGCCGCCCAGGAATGGTGCAGGATCGCGGCCAGCCCGTCGAAATCGCCGGTCATCAGCGCGCGCTTCATCTCGATGCTGTCGGATTTCAGGCTGTGCATCGCCTCGACCGCGGCCCGGTCCGACCCGCGCACGCTGGCGGTCTGCCGCTCGATGATCTCGGCGGAATGGCGCGAGACGCCGGAAAAGCATGTCACCAGACGGCATTCCAGCTCGTTCAGGATGTCGCGCGGGATGCGCAGAGGGTTCACGATCACCCGGTCGCCCGCGAGGAATTCGATGAAGTTCACGCCGCCGAAGGCCGCCGCGTACTGGTCCTGCTTGCCGCCCGCGAGGCCCAGATCGAGGCGCTCGATCTCGTAGGCCAGATGCGCCACGTCATAGGGACCGAGCGGCGCGCCCAGATGCGCGCGGAAGGCATCGACCAGCGCCACCACAAGCGCCGAGGAGGACCCCAGCCCCGACCCCGCCGGCGCCTCGACATTGGTCTGGATGGTGGCGCCGAAGCGCACGCCCCTGTTGAAGTCGGCCACCATGCGGTCATAGACGCCCCGGTGCAGCGCCAGCGCCGCGCCCGACAGATCGTCGTCGATCCCGAAGCTTTCGGTCCGGTCCAGATCATTGGCCGCAAAGACGATGCGGCCGTCGTCGCGGGCCTCGATCGAGGCAAAGGCGAAACGGTTGATCGTCACGTTCAGCACCGCGCCGCCGTAAAGGTCGCAATAGGGCGACAGATCGGTGCCGCCCCCGGCAAGGCCGAGGCGCAGCGGCGCGCGCGCCCGGGTCGTCAGGCGCCGGTCGGGCATGAGGCCTGCTCCTGGAAGGCGGCGAAGATCGGATGCGCGCGCACGCGCGGCAGGCTGTCGAGCGCGCCGAGGATCTGGCCCAGATCGGTTGCGAAGCCGGGGCTTTCGAACGGCAGCGCCCCGGCCGAGAGGTCGGCCAGCCCGACCTCGCCCACCAGCGCCTCAAGCGTCGCGTTATAGTCGCGCCGGGCGCGCAGATCCGCCTGCCGCTCGGGACCCAGGCGCCAGGGCGCCCGGAAGGCGGGGCGGCTTGCGGCCAGCGGGTCCAGCGCGCGCGCCAGCGGCAGCGAATGCAGGCCCGCCCCGTTCGCCATCAGCTTGAACCCCAGCAGGCTGCCGCCGAGCCGGGGGTTTTCGCCTTGAAACCGGTCGCCGCCAAAATCGGGCAGATCGGCCGCCTTCAGGAAATCCTGCACCACATCGCCCTCGGCCAGCCGGGTCCGGTCGTAAAGCCGCCAGTGGCACCGATTGGCGAATTCCTCCCAGCGGGTGACGAACCGCGCCAGTTGCGGATTGAACCCGCGCTCGAACTCGAAGAAGCCCGAATAAAGCCCGACCTTCTTGACCTCCTGCGCATAGGCGCTGAGCGCATAGTCGAGATATTCGCGCAGGTAGCAGACGACCTCGACATAATGGTCGCGGCAAAGCGCGCGAAGCGCCCCGAAATCGGAACAGTTCTGGAACGCCTCGCTGGACAGGACCAGCGTATGCCCGCCCTCGGCCGCCTCGGCGAGCCGGGCGCGCCAGTCCGCCCGCGTTTCGGGCGGGGCGGCGGGCCCCGATCCGCAATCGAGCGCGATCCGGTGATGCGCCGCGCGGTCGGCGGGCTCGGCCTCGGGGTCGTCATATCCGCCGAAATCGGGCATCACGATCCCGGCCGCGGCGTAAGAGGCGCGATGCGCCGCCAGATAGCGCTGGACCGCCGAGGTCCCGGTCTTGTGCCGACCGATATGAAGGATCAGACGCCGGATCATCGCGCTTTCCGGAACCACATCATGGTGCGCTTCATGCCGGTGCCTGCAAGCGCGCCGACCTCGAAACTGTCGACCTCCTGACCCTCGGTGCAGCCGAACTCGGCGAACATGTAGCGGATCGTCTCGGGGCTCAGCGCCCAGAAGTTGTTGTACCCCTTGGCGTGCCAGTTCATGAACTTGCAGTCGAACTTGTCGGCGCCCTCGTAGGTCGTCGTCTCCAGCAGCACCTCGCCGCCGGGTTTCAGCGACAGGCAGGTGTTGCGCACCGAACTCCAGACATCGGGCAGGTGATAAAGCAGGCCGCAATGCAGGATCACGTCATAGGTGGCGGGCGCCGAGAAGGTATTGGCATCGGCGGTCCAGAACGTGCAGGGCGCGCCGCAGAATTCGGCGATGGCCGACGTCCGCTTGACCGCCGCATCGTAGAACTCGATCCCGTCGACCTTGCAGCCCAGGTATTTCGACAGGAAGATGGAGTTGTAGCCCTCGTTGAACCCCAGATCGAGCACCCGCTTGCCAGCCAGCCGGGACAGGTCGATCTTGGCGTGAAACCGGCGCAGCTTGGCCAGGCAGCGCGCATTGGGCACATGCTCGGAGCGCTCGAAGCTTTCGGTCGTGACCCCGTTCGAGAAGCGATAGACCGACCGCCAGGGCGCATGCAGCGTGCAGAAGGACTCGGTCTCTTCGACCGAGCGGTCCGTCTCGATATAGAGAACATCGGTCTTCAACCGTTCGGCGATCTCGTCGGCAAGGGTGTCGTCCAGGTCTGTCATGTCGTCCAATGCTCCAAGATGCGCCGGGGGCGGCACGGGGAAAATCAACGGTAACGGTCGTAAAGTGCGTAATCCGACGCGTTCGCCATCACGGCGCGCGCCAGCAGATCGGCCGGAAGCGAGCGTTCCAGCGCGGCCAGCTCGTCCTGCCAGCTGTCTACCTGCTTGGTCTGGTTGGCCGCCGCGCCGGACAGGCGGAAGCCGGGGAAGTGGCGGCCGACGGCGGCCTCGATCCGGCGGGCGGAGCGGTCGAACTGCTCGACGATGCCGACCCCGGTCAGGCTGTTCACCTCGTCCAGCCGTTCCGCCGCGACGCGGATGTCGCCGATATGGCGGGGATGGCCGTTGGTGAAGGGGCTGTGGGAACCGTCCTCCATCATCGACAGCACGCAGGTCTGATAGTTCTTGCCGTTATGCATGCCCAGATAGGCGTCGAGCCATTCGGGAAACGCCGCGCTTTGCGCCAGCTTGCCGGAGGGTGTGTCCTTATGCGCCGCCGAGATCGCCTCGAACCTGAAGACCGAAGCCAGCCGCAGCAACGGGTGGCGCAGGAAGACGATGGGGAGCGCGACAAAGTCGTTGCATCTGTGCACCGTCGGAATGAAGGTATGGCTGGTGAAGCCGCGTATCCCGGGATGGCCATGCAGGATCTGCCGCACCAGCGCCGCGTTGAAGGCGGGCGCACGGCGAAACCCGCGATCCTTGTCCAGTTCCATGAAACTGTCGGTGCCGACCGCCTCGCGGATCGCCCGGTCGACGCTGCTCCCTGCATTCTTGTAGACGTGGTAATGGACCAGAACCACGGGCACCGGCGCCGGACGGCCGGCAAGCGCGGACGAAGTCACGTGACGGTCGGCAAGGCTCACGCTGCAATCCCCTCGGCAACGACATGTCCGCGTTGCAGTGCCGCCATGATCGGATGGCTGACGACCCGCTCGAACCTGACAATCTCTGTCTGAATCGCGGTTATGTCCTGCTCTAAGCAGGTCGGATCGAACATGCGGTGCCCTTTTTCCAGGTCGATTTCCGGGACATCCCCAAACAGAT
The DNA here is from genome assembly GCF_003314725.1 of Rhodovulum sp. BSW8. Lineage (NCBI taxonomy): Bacteria > Pseudomonadati > Pseudomonadota > Alphaproteobacteria > Rhodobacterales > Paracoccaceae > Rhodovulum > Rhodovulum sp. BSW8. The sequence goes on along the minus strand of NZ_QNVX01000036.1, from coordinate 17,515 downwards.
CGCCGAGATCCCGATTACAGGAATTGCCGTCCTGCAGCCGTCGCTGCGTGTCCCGATCCAGATAGAAGAGACCCCGGAAACGCTGATGGGCTTGCGCGAGGGCAAGGATCGGCGCGCCATATACCGGCCCGTGAAGGCCCACGGCGTTGAAGACCAATTTGAAGGCGAGGAGATTCCCTGGAATCGACAGGTTCGGGTCCTCGGGCAAACGACCGGGCGTCAGGGGCAAGTCCGCGGCCTCGATGAAATCCGCGATCACGTCGCCGTCGATCAGCCGCCCCCGATCGTAAAGGCGCCAGACGCAGCGCTGGGCGATGCCCTCCCACCGCTTGATGAAGTCTGGAATATCGAAAGCGAAACGACCTTCGAAAAGGAAGACATCCTCGGCGAGCCCGCTTCCCATGACAATCCGGGAATAGGAACTGGTCACATAGGCCAGATATTCGCGCAGATAGCAGAGGGTCACGACCTCGAACCCGTCCAGGAACTCGGCAAGAAGGTCCAGATGCGGGACATTCTGGAACGCTCCCCTGCTGAGGATGAAGGTATGGGTGCCCGCGACCTCCGCAAGAAAGGCGGGGCGCAGGGCGGCCGGTTTCTGGCGGACCTCCGGGCGCGGCCCGCTCAGGCCGCGCGCCAGATGAGGATGCGTCGCGCTTTCGCGCGGTCTTTCCGGCGACCGGCAGCGGCCTGCCAGCGGATAGCAGAACCCGGCCTCGGCCAGCTCTGCCCTGCGGCTGTCGAGGAAGCGCGGGATGCCGGTGGTCCCGGTCTTGTGTCGGCCGATATGCAGGATGACATTTCGCGCCATTCACCCGCTCTCCATTGTCATCGCACCAGCCGGACCGCGCCGTCGGCGACGCGGCCGCGCCAGTAGTCCAGGAGGTCGCGCATCGTCGTCTCGAACGGGATTTCGGGGGCCCAGCCGGTATGGGCGCGGAACTTCGACGTGTCCGGCACCTGCAGATCGGCATCGATGGGGCGCAGGCGGTCGGGGTCGGTCTCGATCCGGATGCTGTCGCGCGCCGGAGAGAGACCGATCAGATGGTCCAGCATCTCGCGGATGGTGCAGGTATGCTCGCCCCCGATATTGTAATAGGCGGCGGGCTGGGGGTTCACCGTCACCAGCATGTAATAGGCCCGCACCGCGTCGCGCACATCGGCGAAGGTGCGCAGGCTGTCGAGATTGCCGACCCGGATCACCGGCGGAATGGCATTGGCCTCGATCAGTGCGATCTGCTTGGCGAAGGAGGATTCCGCGAAGACGTCGCCCCGGCGCGGGCCGGTATGAGTGAACATCCGCGTGGTCATGACCTTCATGCCATAGGCCTCGCCGTAGAACCGGCCGATGAGATCGGTGCCCACCTTCGAAATCGCGTAGGGCGAGGCCGGGTGGAAGGTGCATTCCTCGTCGATGGGCAGCTTCTCGCGCGGGACCCGGCCGAAGACCTCGGAGGAGGCGCAGACATGCACGACGGCCTCGGGCACCGTGCGCTTGATCGCCTCGAGCAGGCGCGAGGTGCCCTCGACATTGGTGTCGTAGGTTTCCAGCGGCGCCTCGAACGAGGTCTTGGGATAGGATTGCGCGGCGAGGTGAAAGACGTAATCGGGCCGGGCCTCCTCGACCGCGTGCAGCATCGACAGGGAATCGCGCAGGTCGCCATGCACCAGCCGCAGCCGGTTGCGCTGGTTGATGCGGTCGGTCAGGTGGGCGATGTTGTCCATCGGGCTGCGCCAGCGGGCCATGCCGACGATGTCCCAGTCGGTCCGGTCCAGCAGGAAATCGGTCAGGTGAGAGCCGACCATTCCGGTGATCCCGGTGATCAGGGCGCGTTTGGGCATTCAGGGCAACCTTCTTTCGACTGGTTCGGGAACGGACCGGGTGGCGGCGCCGAGCATCCAGCCCAGCGTGTTGGCAAGATCGTGGCGCGGCACATGGCCGAGACGTCTGGCGCGCACGGTGTCGCAGGCCTGAAACCGCATGTCGCCCTTGCGGATGAACCGTTCGTCGCGACGGATCTCGGGGGCGTGGCCGCTGAGGCGGGTCAGGGTGTCGAGGATCTCGGCAATGGGCGTGGCGCGGCCGCTGGAGACATTGATGGCCTCAAGGCTCCGGGCAGGCGCCTCCAGCGCATGGGCGAGGATGTCGGCGGCATCGCGGATATCGACGAAATCGCGGGCAATGGCGGTGTCGCCCATGGCGATCTCGGGGGCGCGTTCGGCAAAGGCCCGGACCAGTTTCGGCACCAGATAGCGCGGGTTCTGCCCCGCCCCCATGCAGTTCGAGGGCCGCGCGATAGTGATGTCGAGCCGGTCGCGATACCAGCCCGCGATCACCTCGGCCAGAAGCTTCGAGGCCCCGTAATGGTTGGGCGGCTGTTTCGGGTCGTCCTCGCGCTGGGGCGCGGCGCCGCTGTCGCCATAGACGCTGGTGGCGCTGACCAGCAGGAACCGCCCCGGCAGACCGGCCGTCGCGGCGGCTTGCAGCAGCCGTTCGGTCAGGAAAGCGTTGGTTTCGTAGAAGGCGCGGGTGTCGCCGCCCGCGGGGTTCGATTCCGCGGCCAGATGCACGATGTCGGTGACCCCGTGACGGGCAAGCCAGCCGGCCAGCGCCTCGGGGTCCGAGAAATCGGCGGCGGCGCGGCCCATCGGCAGGGTCTGCCAGCCCCGCGCCGCCAGAACCGGCATGAGATAGCCGCCGACGAACCCGCCGGGGCCGGTCACGGCACAGACCCGCTTGCCCTCCGCCCCGCTCATCTGGGCTTTTCGGCCACGAAGAGGGCCTGGCCGGGCCCGAAATAGCCGAACTCGCGCGACCAGTAGTGGAACAGGAAGGGCCGCGGGAACCCGGCCTCGCGCAGCATGTCCATGAGGTCCCAACCGAAATAGCGGAAGCACAACGCCCCGCCTTCCGGATCGACCGGGTTGCCATGGTATTCGGCGGGCAGGTTATGGATGATCCGGCCATCGGGCGCGAGCTCGGCGCGGATCGTGCTGGGGTAGCGGTCGAGATGGGCGGGCACGCTGAACATCAGACGGCCGCCCGGTTCGAGCACCCGGAAGGCCTCGGCGAAGGCCCGCTCGGGATGGGGGACGTGTTCAAGCACGTCGAAGCTGAGCAGGAATTCGAAGCTCTCCGACTGGAAGCTCAGGTCCTCGAAATTCTCGTTGCGGACACCCTCGAACAGGCCGCCCTTCGGCACGCGGTTGCCGAAATATTCCGATCCGGTCAGGTTCGGGAAGCGGCCCGAAAGCCAGCCGAACAGCCGTGTCTTCTGCTCGGTGATATAGATCCGGCTGTCGGACCTTGGCTCGAATTCCTGCAGGAACAGGTGCATCGACGCGCGCACCCGGTTCGGCAGGCCGCAGGACGCACAGGCGACATGCTCGCGCCAGTTCGGAACCGGGGTGCCGTCGGGATAGGTCTCGCCGCTGTAGAGGAAACTGGTCACCATCGAATGGCGACCGCCGCAGACGGCGCAATAGGCGCTGAAATGGAACCCGTTGCGTCCCTCCTCGCCCCTCGGCACAAGCGCGGCCTCGGTCGCGCGCCGGTTCTCGATCTCGCTCGCCTCGGCTGTCAGGAAGCCGAGATACTGCTCCATGGTGAAGGCCTGCCGGGCCAACAGGAAGGTTTCGGGCCGGCTCCAGGCGGTGTCGGCCTCGGCGCCCGGGCTGTGCGCGTTCTTGCCCCGCGCGCCGTTCCAGAAAAAGGCATAGGGCAGGCTTCGAAGCCGCCGGTTCCCGGGGGCGGTCAGACGCGCGCGATAACGCTGCACCAGCGGTCCGTAGCCGAACGAGTTCGACACGTGGAACACCCTGCTATGTCGCGACAGCTGGTCGGTATCCTCGAGGATGATGCCGCTGTAGTGGACGAAGCGCAGCGGCTGGCCGTTGCATTGCAGCGCGCCTTCGGGACCGTGGATGCGCCGTTCGTGGAGGTTCCAGTAGGCGATATTGTAGCCCGGATGCCGGAGCACATGCACATCGTCCAGAAACGCGGGCAGCAGGTCCATCCATTTCTGGTCGACGAAGATCCCGCGCGGCAGGTCGATGATGCACTGATCGACCAGACGCCGCCCCCACCAGCGCATGACCTCGGCCACTTCCGGCGTGTTGCGAAGCGCGATGAAGCCCAGATTGTAGGCGCCGAAGCGCAGGAAATGGTCGTCCTCGAATTCCGCGCGTTCTGCCGGATGCAGGACATGCGGGGTCAGCACCGCCTGGGCGCCCGCATCCAGTGCCTCGGCGACCTCGGTCAGCGGGCTGAACACCTCGATATCGGGATCGAGATAGATCACATGCGGCGTCGGATCGTCGCCCTGCGCCTGCGCGAATTCCCGCAGGAAGCAGTAGGGTTTGATCGCGGTGCACAGCTCGGTGATGTTGTAGCTGCGGATCATCCGCTCGAGCGCGGGGATGCCGAGCGCCTCGAGCGGTTCGATGCGCATCCCGAGCGGCACCGGATCGTACCCCATGTCCCGGTCGCAGAGATAGACGGTGAAGACCGCGTCGGGATGGGCCTGGCGCAGGCTTTCGCAAAGAAGCCGGGCGCTTGGCAGGAAGTTCCGGGCGCAGATGGTGAAGAAGCGCAGTGCGGTCGCCTTGCCCCCGACGGCACGCAGATGCGAGGCGGGAGCGGTCTCGTGTTTCATGCCGGCACCCCGTCGAGGAGCGCGTTCAGCCGGGCGGCAACCGCCCGCCGGGAATAGCGGGCCTCGCAGAACTCGTACCCTGCGCGGCTCATCCGGGTCCAGAGCACCTCGTCGTCATGCAGTCTCAGAACCGCGTCGGCAAAGGCCTCGGGGCCGTCGGCGACCAGCAGGTCGCGGCCGTCCACAAGCCCCATGCCCTCGGCGGCGAGCGGGGTCGCGACGCAGGGCACGCCATGGGCGAGGCTGGTGCCGATCTTGCCCTTGATCCCCGCGCCATAGCGCAAGGGCGCCACGGTCAGCCGCACCTCTTCGAGTGCGGCGCCCAGATCGGGCACGAAGCCCAGCGCCTCGACCCCTTCGGGCAGCCGCGCCCGCAACCGGTCGGGAAAGTGCGGTCCGACGATCTTCAGCACCATGTCCGGCGCCCGCGCCCGGATCGGCGCCCAGAGCTCGTCGATGATGTAGTCGACCGCGTCGATATTGGGGGTGTGGCCGAAGCCGCCCACGAACATCAGTCCGGTACGTTCCGCAAAACCCGCGCGCGGCGGGCGGAACTCGTTGACCATCGGAATCAGGCGCAGGTCGGCATGGCCGAGCGTCGGCGACAGCACCGCAATCTCGGCCTCGGAGAGCAGGATCGTCGAGTCGCAGCGCTGGATGATGTCGCGTTCGCGGGCGAAGGTCGCATGCGCCGAAACCTCGCGTGCGGCGCTGCCCGCTCTCTGCGCCTCGCGCAGTTCGCGCAGGCCGTGCAGATCGACGGTGTTGAAGACCAGCCGGGCCCGGGGAAACAGCGCGCGGGTGCGCTCGACAAAGGCGCCCCCGGCATAGACCCGTGTCAGCAGGAAGGTCAGCCGGTCGTATCCGGCCGCGGCGATCCGGTCGCAGGCGCTGTCGTAGCCCTGCACCACGGGATCGGTCAGGCACACCACGCCCCGCGCGGCCAGCGCCAGGGCATAGGGGTCGGTCCAGGCGCGCCGGGTGGTGCTGTAGAACAGAACCTCGGCGCCCCGTTCAAGAAAGATATCGATGAAGTTCGACGCGGTGACCGAGCCTGCATCCTGGTCGGGCATCGGCGGCACGCTGTCGACGAAGACCACGGCCTCGACCGGGCCCGGATGGGCGGGAAGGCCCGCATCCTCGGGGGCGGCAGCCTGCGGCGGCTGGGCGGGCTCGCTCTCCGACAGGACCACCGCGCACCCCTGCGTGGCAAAGACCGGCTGGCCGTCGCCGGCCAGAAGCGGCACGAGCCCGGCCAGCGCCGCGACCAGATCCGGCGCACCGGTCGGCCGGGCCCGGGACGCGGCCGCGCGCAGGGGCGCGACGCGCGCCAGACCGAAGACCGGGTCCAGGGCGACCGACGGCTTCAGGCGGAACTGGAAGGGATCGAGAAAATGGAGGTCGCGGCCGATCTCGGCCAGGGTCGTCTCGCCCGCGCGGTGGCGCCAGCCCGACCGCCAGAGCCGTCCGTCGGGCCGCGCGAGCGAAGCGCCGACATGGGCCAGACCGGGATCGCGGACCATCGCCGCCTCGAGAAACGTCCAGGCCGACAGCGCCGGAGACAGCGAGACCTCCCAGAACCCCGCCAGTTCGGCGTCGAGCCCCTTGAGCAAGGCCCTGAGATCGTCCAGAGCGGTTTCGCCTTCCGCAGGCCAGACCCGCACCCGATCGTTGGCCAGGGCAGACCGCCGCGCACGGCCGCAGCCGTCCCGGCCCAGAACATGCACCTTGCCAGAGGTCATGGCCAGCGCCTGCTCGACACGCTCGACCGGAACCGCTCCCCCGTCATCCCGGAACAGAACGATCGGAAAGTCGACGGGCCCGGCCCGCATGCCATAGGGAAAACCGCGCCCAAGAACTGTGTCTGGCAAAGCCGCAAGGTCGAGCCGCTCCAGGACCGGCGCGGGAAGGCGATCCAGAGGCGTGAAGATCCCCGAAAAATCCATCACCGGCGGCGTGACGGCGCCAGTGCCCGCCCCGTCCGCGGCGGCATCGCGCACCGAACCGCAGATCCGGCCTTCGGCGCGGCCGAAACGGATCCAGTGATAGAACGGGTTCATTCCGGCGGCGCGGACATCCGGATTGATCTCGAGATAGCTCACGCCATCGAAGTCGGATCGCGGGTTTCGGCCCTCTTGCGCCCCATAGCGAATGTAATGGGTCAGCGGGTCCACACCGGCCTGGGCGACATCGGTGTAATGCGACAGATACCACCCCGCATCGAAGGCGGGCGCGATGACACGCTTTATGTGAAGACCACGGATCTCCGCTGCGAAGCGGTCGAAAAATGACGCCATCCTTCTTTCCCAGACGGCAGACGTCGCACTCCCGTGCCCCCGTCCCTGCCACCCCCGGCACACCGGCCGCGGATAAACCAAATAGACTCCTGAAAAGCAGGGTGAACTGTCTGCAGTTTAACCATCTTCCTCAACCCTCGTACACCTTGATGTCCACAAGTTCAACCTCTAGGTGCTCACGCCCCAGGCCTTTGCGATCTTCCGCCATCTCATTGATGAAACAGGCTGAAACCCGACGCCTTCCGGTTCTGAAATCGGATATGGGCCAGGGTCGGCGCAAGACTGTCCGCCGCCATACGGGGCTTGCCAGGGTCGGTGCAACGCATGACATTATGCCCGAAAGGCCGGTGCGGCCCAGACGTGGAACCGACGAACAGGATGCAGAACGCAGACCCAGAGATCGCGACGACCGCCGCCGCCCGCGAGGCGTCCGGCCAGGCGCTGACCCGCCCGCCGCAGGACAGGGCGCTGCGGCTTCGAGAGGGCGTTCTGCTGCGCGAGGCGGGCCGGATCGAGGAGAGCCTCGCCCATCTTCTCAGGCTTGCCGCCGACGCGCCCGGGGCCCCATGGGTCGCCATCGAACTGGCCGCGACCCAGCGGCGCGCCTGGGCCTATGACGCGGCGGCCGGAACCCTTGCCGGGCTGCTCGCGGCCGATCCCCGCCAGCGTCAGGCGCATTGGGCCCGGATCGACGCGGCGGCGCAGGAGTTGCGTCTCGACCTGGCGCTCGAGGCGGTCGAGGCCGCGCTGGACGTGCTGCCCGGCGATGCGGGTCTGGCGCTGCGCCGCTGCAACCTGACCCTGCAGCGCGGCCATGTGCGCGCGGCGCGCGACCTTCTGGACGCGCTGGCCGCCGACCGGCCCGGCGATCCGGGCGTAGATCTGGCCCGCGGCCACAGCTTGCTGGCCGAAGACCCCGAAACCGCGCTGGCGCTGGCCGGGGACGTGGTGGCCCGCGCGCCCGGCCTCGTCTGGGCCTGGCCCCTGCGGATCGCTGCGGCGCGCACCCTGTGGCGGTTCGACGACGCCGAGGCGTGGGGCCGCGAGGCCGAAACCCGCTTTCCCGGTCAGGCGCCGGTGCTGCAAGCCCGCGTCGCCACCCGGATGGCCCTGGAAGACCCCCAGGGCGCGCTGGCGCTGCTGCCCATGGCCCCCGACACCCCGGCAATCTGGATCCTGCGCGGCACGACGCTGCTGGCCTCGGGCCGCCCCGAAGAGGCCGATGCCGCCTTCGCCGCGGCGCTGGACACCGGCGGGCTGCTGCCCGGGGCCGCCATCGGCCGGATCGGCGCCGCGCTGGAACTGGACCGGGTCGACGAGGCCCGCGCCGGGCTGAGCGCGCTGATTGCCTGGCACGAGGCCCGGGGCCACCGGAACGGCGACCGCATCCGGGCCGAGATCGCCGGCAGGCTTGGCGACTGGCCCGAGGCCGAGCGGCTTTCGACCCGGCTTCTGGACCGGCAGGGCCCCGACAGGGCGCTGCTTTATCTGCAGGCGCGCGCCCGGTTCGGCCTTGGCCGGATCGAGGGCGCCGTCACCGCGCTGGACACGCTTGGCGCGCTCGACCCCGACCATTCCGCGAGTGCCGGGCTGCGGGGCGAGCTGCATCTCGCCGCCGGACGCCCGGACGCCTATGTCGCGCACCGCCGCGCCCTGTTCCAGCGCCCCGACAGTGCCCGCACCCGGACCGATATCGACTTCGGGCGCGATCTCGACGCGCTGGGGCGGCATGACGAGGCCTCTGCTCGGCTGCAACACCTGCTGGACCGGAACGGCGACGCGCCGAACCTTTTCCTGTCTCAGGCGCTGATGGCCCGGGGCCGGGTCGAGGAGGCAACCGCGATCCTGCCCCGCTTTGTGCGCGGACGGCGCAACATCACCGGCGGGGCCGACGAGGCGATCACCCGCGCGGCGGACCTGGAGCGGCTCTTCGATTTCGAGACGGCCCGGCCGATCCCGACGATGAGCATCTCACCGGCCGCATCGCTGGCCTGGCGGCTTGCCCGCGACCGCAGTCTCGGGCAAGCCGAATGGACGCGGCGGGCGGAACGCGCCAGCGCGATCTGGCGCTGGCTGACCGCCGCCCCGGCAGAGCCCGAGGCGCTGCTGCCCTGGCTGCATCCGGGCGAGGCCGACAAGCTGCGCGCCCTGCCCCGACCCTGCATCCTGACGACGACCCATTTCGGCCCGCTGGTCTATTCGGTCCTGCGCGGGCTGAATGTCGGCTATCACTACCTCGCAGCCCGGTCGGCGGCCAATCCGGCCGCGCGCGGGCTCGGACCGATGATCGCCGCCGCGACCGCCCCGCGCGAGGCGGCGGCCGAGGCGTTTCGCGTGCTGCGCGGCAACGGCATCCTGATGGCCACGCATGACTCTCCGGCGCGGGTGATGCGGCAAGGCGGCCCCGGCGACGTCGCGCGCGGGCGGCTTTTCGGACGGCCGTTCGAGCTGATCGACACGCTGCCCAAGCTGGCGGCCGGGCTGCGCGTGCCCAGCCTGACGCTGCAGGCGCACTGGCGCGACGGGCGCATCGCCTTCGAGATCGCGCCGCTTCCCACGCCCGAGGATGGCGAGCCGACGCAGATGTGGCTCGACCGCTGGGCGCAGGTCTATCTCGACCGGATCGAATGGATCATGAGCGGGCCGCCCGAGAACCAGAATCTCGACGCCCTGAACTGGCGCGTGCTGCTGCTGGACCCGCCGCCCGTCTGACCGGACGACCGGCGCTCAGGCCCTGCCGGGGTGAGTATCGAGATAGATCCGCACGGCTTCCTGCACATGGCGGAACCGGTCGCCGCCCAGCGGCTTGCCGCCATACCAGCGGGTGACCACCACGATATGGTCGCACAGCTCGGCCCGTTCGAGCATGCGCAGGATGATCGCCCCCGCCCCGGTCTCGCCATCGTCGGACTTCACCGGCCCCCCGGCCCCGAGAACGGCCCAGCTGTGATGGGTGGCGCGGGCGAATTTCTTGCTGCGTCGCAGCTCGGCCAGAAAGGCCCGGGCCTCTGCCGCGCTGTGGCAGGACCCGCCCGAGACCGCATAGCGCGAGCCGCGGTCGGTCAGGATGTTTTCCAGAATGCGCATGCCGCACCCTGGGCCGGGCGGGACGCGGGCGCAAGCCCGGCCGCTGTCAGGACAGGGCGCACAGTGCGGCGGGGTCCCGGACCGGAGCCCCGAGCCGGTCCAGCACCGCGCCCGCATCGGGACGAAGCGGCCGGGCGAGCCCCCCCGGCAAACGCCTCGAAGGCCGCGAGGTTCGGGCCGTTGACGCCGGTCAGAACCGGCGGCCCTCGGTCGAGCGCCGCGGCGATCAGGGGCACGAAGCCATGGCCCGCCGCCTCGAGCTTGCCGAACTTGTTCACGATCAATACGGCCGCGCCGTCGAGATGGCGCGCGGCTTCGGCCGCTGCGGCCTCGACCGCGCCCGGCTCCATCCGACAGCCGCGCGAGCCCGACCCCAGCGCCTGCAAGATTCGCAGCACCGGCCCGTCGGGCCGCACCTGCAAATCGATATCGCAGGGATGGGCGCCGGGGGCGGTGGCGGCGCGACCCCGAACGCCTGATCCAGCATCACCACGTGATTGCTGTAGTTCGGCTCGGGCTGGCGCAGGACACCGGGATCGTGACGATCGATGCGCCCCATGCGACGGCCCATCGGACGGCGTCGAGCCTCGCGGTTCAAAAGGGCGGCGCGGACGGCTGATCGGGCGGAGGTCGAAGATCAGAAAACGATCCGGGGGATCGTTTTCACGAGAACGGGCGGGCTGAACTCCACACTGCACGTCCTGGCCGATGCGAAGGGTCGCCCGATCCTGTTCCTCTCGGCCTGCGGTCTGGCCGCGACCGTCATCTATTGTGTCGTGAACCCTGACTCTACACCTTGGTGCCGGTCGCGGGAGACGTCACGCCTGAACCCCGTTCGGCTTGGGGTAGATCATGGACAGGATTGCAGAGGGCGAAAACTTATCAATAAAATTATTGATAATTGGTAGCGGAGGAGGGACTCGAACCCCCGACACAAGGATTATGATTCCTCTGCTCTAACCAACTGAGCTACTCCGCCAAGAGTGTGGCGCTGAGTAAGGGACGGCTTCGGGGGCGTCAAGCCGAAATTCGCGAGCCCCTCGCCGGGGCCCTGCGTCATTCCAGCGACCGTCCCGGCAGGGCCGGACGCCGCAAAGGCCTGCCGTCGCGGGGTCGAGGTTCCGAACGGCATGTCTTCCCCCGTCGGAGCGCAGATCCTTGTCTCTTTCGCCGGTCCATGCGGGAAGCGGCCGGTGCACCATCGCCCGGGGCCGACGGGACGCGCTGCACCTGTGCCGGACCGCGATCCGAAGAGCGGCTCTCGCCATGGGCGCCGTCGGCGCCGCATGGGGGCGGTCGGGCGCGGCAGGGGCCTCGACCCGCATTGATGAGATTCCATCATGAGTGGTTGCGATCCCGTCCCGATTATCCCGCGACCATCTTCCCCCTAGATCACTCCAGGACGGGTGGCCGCGGGCCGCCCGGTTTGGACACGGCTCTTGGAAGCCAGCAGGGAAGGAGACCGAAAATGTTCCTGCAAGAAACCCGGACCCTGCCGAACGGCGTCGCCATTCCCAAGCTTGCGCTGGGGACCTGGATGATCGACGATGCCAAGGTGACCGACGCGGTGAAGGCCGCCGTCGAGATCGGTTACCGCCGTATCGACACCGCGCAGGCCTATGGCAACGAGCGCGGCGTGGGCGAGGGTGTGCGCGCCTGCGGCCTGCCCCGGGACGCGTTGTTCGTGCAGACGAAGCTCGATGCCGGGATCAAGGACCATGGCGGCGCCAGGGCCGCCATCGATGGTTCGCTGGAGACGCTCGGGCTCGATTATATCGACCTCATGGTCATCCACAGCCCGCAGCCCTGGGGCGCGTTCGGCGACACGGACCGCTTTTTCGAGGGCAACCTCGCGGCCTGGACGGCGCTGGAAGAGGCGCTGGAGGTCGGCAAGATCCGCGCCATCGGCGTGTCGAACTTCCAGACGGCCGATCTCGACAACCTGCTCGACCATGCCAGGATCAAGCCGATGATCAACCAGCTGCTGGCCCATATCGGCAACACGCCCTTCGAGTTGATCGACTATAGCAAGGCCCGGGGTCTGCTGGTCGAGGCCTATTCGCCCATCGCCCATGGCAAGATCCTCGACAATGCCGAGATCGGCACGATGGCCGGGAAATACGGTGTGAGCATCCCGCAACTCTGCATCCGTTATGTCCTGCAACTTGACCTTCTGGCGCTGCCCAAAACGGCGAACCCCGAGCACATGAGGACCAACGCCGACCTCGGCTTCGCGATCTCGGAGGACGACATGGCCAGGCTGAAGGCGATCACCGCCAAGGACTATGGCGATGCCAGCGGCTTCCCGGTCTATCGCGGCAAGGCGTGATCCGGTCGCAGTCGCCTGGACCCCGGCAAGGGGCGGATGCGATGGGCGCCCCGCGATCCGGGGCGCCTGTCATACGATGCCGCCCGGCGTGTCATTGGCGCGCCAGCGGCGCGTGGCGCACCCGGTGTCAGTCCCCGCGGTATGAAACGCCGACGGATTTGCAATCCTCGAACACATCCGGCTTTCTGGAATAGACCGTCGCAGAGAGTGCCCCCAGCGACAGGATGTGATCGTGAATCCGGACGACAAGGTCTTCCTGGGTTTCGATGAACTGCATCGAGAACGCCCTGATGAACGCCACCACCCGGTCATAGTCGAAAATGTCGTCCTTTCCGAAGGATCGGGACGTGACGTCGATCTCTGCGCAGATCAGTACCCTTTGCGGGGCCTTCTTCTCGAAATCGTGGATGCCAAGATACATCCGGATTTCCAGATCCTCGAGGACGATCCTGTACCTACTCATCGAAGTGACCTTCCTTGGCAAGAAAGGCCACATCCCTTGACAATCGCATCATCGACTGTCCGCCATCGATGGTGATGATCTGATCGTTGCAGCTTTTTGTCTTCCAGAGGAAAAGCGCCGCATCCGCGATGTCGGACGGGAAGACTCGCCTGCCCAGATAGTTGATGCGGCTGCTTTTCTCGAAATTCTCGGGGCTTTGCTTGCCGCTGATCAGGGTGATGCTGGGCGCAATCCCGCAGACCCTTGGAAGCCCGGCAAAACGCATCGCCATCATCCGGGTCGCCGCCAGCAGGGCGGTCTTGCTCAGGGTATAGGTGAAGAAGTCGGGATTGATCGCAAACACCTTGTTGTCGAGCATGTTGAGGATCAGCCGATCCTCGGCCTCCTCCGGCTGGCGCCGCATCAAAGCCCCCAATTGCACGGGCGCCTTGAGGTTCACGCCAAGATGATCGTCGAATTGCGTGTCTTCATAATCCAGCAGGTCGTCATTCACGAACATCGAGGCATTGTTGATGCACAGATCGACCGCACCCATCGTGGCGCGCACCTCGTCGAACATGCGCTCGGTCTCGCTGCGGTCCCGCAAGTCGGCGCGGTGTATCGAGCAAATCGACCGCGACGCGGTCAATTCGTCCCGCAGGGCCTCGGCCTCGCCTTCGGACGAGCCGTAATGGATGGCGACCTTGAAACCGGCCCCCGCGAAGCGGCGCGCCAGATCCGCCCCGATCCGTTTTGCCCCGCCGGTGATCAGGATGTTAGGTATTGCCAGGCTCCTTTCCGTCCAAAATCTCGGGCCTCGCCTGCGTGAAGGATCGGATCGTGAACATGAGATCCTGCGCGAAGAATGCCCTGTCCGAAGGTCTCCAGACCGTATCCTCTGGACGCGCCGTGGTGGCAACAACAATCGGGCTTTCCTTGCCGTCCGTGACGCCCGACAGAAACGAACGAAGACGCAATGGGGTGCCAGTCGTCTCCGCCGGATCCTGACGCCTGACGCCTCTCGATCTCCTGAGAATGTCAGACCTTCGACGACAGGAAAGAGCGACAATCGCCCTGAAAGACCTCGCGTGCCATGCCAGCGACACGCACCCGAAGCCCGGCAATCCGGCAGGCGGGTTTCGACAAGGCCTGTCGTCTGCCTCGGCGCCATGCCGAACCGTACTTTCACCGTCAGGCCGGGCCGCATCGCTGCGTCACTGCAGGTGGGTTGCGGGCCCTGCATGCCGGTCGGTCTGCCCGCCCACGTCCTCTCGGGATCGCACACGATCATCCGCGAGCCCGGGCGCGTCAACGCTTCGGCGCGGGCCCGCCGGGTCCTGATCTTGTCGGTCGGGAGTGCCGGTCTGCTCATGCCCTCCAGCCATCACGCTGGCTTCCCGGGGCGGAATCCCTCTCGGGCCTTTTGCAACGGCGTCTCCCGCCTCTGCCACCAGATCCCCGCGCCCAAAGCAGACAACAGAGCCGGTCTCGAACGTCCCTGCGCTCATGCGGACCCCTGTCGGCAGAAAGTCCCGACCCCGGACAGGCGCGACCGGGTCCCGGGGCGCGAAACTTCGCGCCCGCCCCGCGCAGAGATCGCTTGTGCCTAGACATGCGCGCCGTGATACCCTAGCGGTGCCTTTTTGGCCCGCCATGCTGGCGCGGCGCCCCACGGATGGTCCCCAGATGATCCCGAGTCTTTCCGAAGCCCTCGCCGAACGCGGGTTCGATACGCTGACCGATGTACAGAAGGCCGTCACCGCGCCCGAACTGGCCGGAGCCGACCTGCTGGTCTCGGCCCAGACCGGCTCGGGCAAGACCGTGGGCTTCGGGCTGGCCATCGCGCCGACCCTGATGGGCGAGGACGACCGGATGGGGCCGCCGGCCGCCCCGCTGGCCCTTGTCATCGCGCCGACCCGCGAACTGGCCCTGCAGGTCCAGCGCGAACTGGTCTGGCTTTATGCGCGGACGGGCGCGAAGGTCGTGTCCTGCGTCGGCGGCATGGATGCCCGTGACGAACGCCGGGCGCTCGACCGGGGGGCCCATATCGTCGTCGGCACGCCCGGAAGGCTGCGCGACCATATCACCCGGGGCGCACTCGATCTGTCCGATATCCGCGCCGTGGTGCTGGACGAGGCCGACGAGATGCTCGATCTCGGCTTCCGCGAGGATCTGGAATTCATGCTGGGCGCCGCCCCGGCCGAACGGCGCACGCTGCTCTTCTCGGCGACGGTGCCGCCCGCGATCGCCGAGCTTGCCAAGCTTTACCAGCGCGACGCCGCGCGGGTGACGACCCTGTCGCGCGGCAGCCAGCATGCCGATATCGCCTATAAGGCCGTGCAGGTGACGGCGGCCGATGCCGAACATGCCATCATCAACCTGTTGCGCTTCCACGATGCGCCCACCGCCATCGTCTTTGCCAATACCCGGGCCGCGGTCAGCCGTCTGGCGGCGCGCTTTGCCAACCGGGGCCTGTCGGCGGTGAGCCTCTCGGGCGAGCTCAGCCAGGACGAGCGCAGCCATGCGCTGCAGGCGATGCGCGATGGCCGGGCGCGGGTTTGCGTTGCGACCGATGTCGCGGCGCGCGGCATCGACCTGCCCAATCTCGATCTGGTGATCCATGCTGATCTGCCAAGCAATACCGAGACGCTCCTGCACCGCTCGGGCCGCACCGGCCGGGCCGGGCGCAAGGGGATCTCGGCGCTGATCGTCCCGGACAAGCTGGCCAAGAAGGCCGCGCGGCTGCTGAAATGGGCCAAGATCGAGGCCGAATGGATCCTGGCACCGACGCCCGAGGAAATCCTCGCGCTCGACGAGACCCGGCTCCTGGCCGATGCGCTGTGGGAGGCCGACCCGACCGAGGCCGAGGCCGCCTTCGCCGCCCGCCTGCTGGCCGACCGCAGCCCCGAGATGATCGCGGCCGCCTGTCTCAGGCTTTACCGCGCGGGTCTCTCGGCCCCCGAGGAGCTGAACGCACCCGCCGCGCCCGGCGCCCGGCCCGAACGTCCGCCCTTCGGCCCCTCGATCTGGTTCGAGCTGTCGGTCGGTCGCGACCGCCGGGCCGAGCCGCGCTGGCTGTTGCCGCTGGTCTGCCGGGCCGGAAACCTCGAACGCTCGCAGATCGGCCGGATCCAGCTTCTTGCCAGGACTTCGCTCGTTGAAATCGCCGAGGCCGCCGTGCCGGGCTTTGTCGACCGGATCGGTCCCGAGGGGCTTCTGGAAGACGACATCCGCGCCAAGCGGTTCGACGGCCCCATCGAGGATACCCGCGGGCCGCGTCCGCGATCCGAACGCCCGAAACCCGAACGCTCGAGACCCGAAAGACCCGGACCGGAACGCCCCAAGGCCGAATATCCCAGGCCCGAGCGGGCGCCCGAACCGCCGCGCCCGGCCCCCGCCGAGGCGACGGCGCCAGAAATGCCGCCCGCCACGGACGAGGCCGGCGTCAACCGTCCCGAACCAACGTTCAAGCCCCGGCCGACGCCCCGCCCGGATCGGCCCGATGCCCGGTCGGCCGAACCGGAGACGCCAAGGCCCAAGGCGCCAGGACACGCGCGCGACAGGGCGGCCGATGCCCGCCCGGGCGACCGGCCACGCAAACCCCGCCATGGCGCCGAGCGCGCCACCACCCGGGCGGAGTCCCCGGCGCCACGGCCGAAGGAGGGGCGCAAGACCGGGCCGAAAGGCGCCGCGAAGGACTGGTCGAAGGACTGGTCGAAGGACCGGCCCAAGGACAAAAAGCGCCGTGCGGAGACAGACGCGGCCCCCGCAGACCGGCGCCGGGCCGATGCCGCCGATCCCTCGAAGCGTCTGGAACGGCCGGGGGCCCCGACCGGCAAAGGCGGCAAGCCCAAGGGAGCCGGGGTCAAGCGCGGCGGGCCGAAGCCGGGTCACGGCGGCGGCAATGCTCCCCCGAAACGCAAGCGCTGAGCGCCCTGCGGGCGAACGGCAAGACCGGCCGGATGCGCGGCCACCTTCGATGCAGGACGATGGCCGCACCGGCTGGCCCGTTTCCCCCGCCCGTGCCAGCCGCCTGCGCCTCGTCGGACGGCCAGCGCAGCCCGGCCGAGGCATGGAACGCCCAGCCGGGCGCGTATCCCGCCGCTCTTCTGGACACCGTGCGGAGGCTGTGCGAGAATCTGGGTTCGATGCGATGCGGGCGTGGCGAAACTGGTAGACGCGCGGGACCTAAGATCCCGACATCTCGTCCGGGAAGCGCAATAAAATAAAGGCTTTGTGCGTCCGCCTCGACGTTCAGGCCCTAGATAGGCCCTATTGAGGGGGTTGAAGGCAGAATCGCAGGCGAGATAGAACGCGCCTATGGCCCCGTGGCGGAATTGGTAGACGCATGGCACTTAAAATGCCTGGCCCGTATGGGTGTGAGGTTTCGAATACCTCCGGGGCCACCACCTTCACTCAGCTTGCCAGCGCGGCCTCTGCCACCCGGACTGCCAGCGCATCATCCCAGTCCTGACGGGCGTAGTTATACCACGGACAAACGACACGGACGTTGTCCTCCGTTTATCCTCCAGTCACATCGATCCTGTCCGCGCTCGGCGCCAGCGACCGACGGAACGCGCCGTCGATGCGGTCCCAAGAGAGCGAGAGGCCGGTTCGTGCTCTGCCTGTGACCTGCCCCCCGCGAGATCCCTCAGTCTGATGTAGAGTCTGCTCAACCGCGAAGGAGCAGACGCATGCGAAAGAG